>PLTG01000065.1 GCA_003165355.1 Candidatus Babelota bacterium
ACTATTTGCAAAGGCTCATGGCATAGTGCCGCGTGACCTGCTATTAAAGCCTCTAGTGGCTCGCGCGCCGCTCGTCTCTATTCTAAAGCGACTTATGACGGTCTCTTCAGAGGTTGCTTGGACTATATATATTGTTGGCCACGGTTCGATGAGATCTGGAATTATTGCAAATCTTCCGACGCAACAATTTAAAGATCTTCTCGATTTTTGCCAACAACACATACGGACAAAATTATTCATATACAGCTCATGTTATGCCGGTGGAACTAATTTAACTAAGGCATATCAGGATACAGAAAGTGGTGTAGTAAAAACATATACCTTTCCTATTATTGTGATGTCAATAACGGAATCTCCAACAATGGCAACGATAAATGATAATTATAAAAAGCTCTATGGCACTCTCTTAAAAGAGACTGATATTTTACCCGATTATTATACTATTTTAAAAGATGCTGGATTTATAAAATATCAAGAAAGCATGCCCCAAATTCGTATGCCGGGAAGTGGCTGGTTCACGGTTGAAGGGCTTAATGTCAAGCAAAAAAATAAAGACTACATGATAATCTCAAAAACCCAAGCAC
This sequence comes from Candidatus Babelota bacterium, assembly GCA_003165355.1. GTDB lineage: Bacteria > Babelota > Babeliae > Babelales > Babelaceae > BOG-1370. The sequence continues at coordinate 585 of PLTG01000065.1, forward strand.
TTACACGCCAGAAGCCACTAGAAATCAAAGCAGTCTCCAGAGCTGAGGGAGAGCCGAGACGTGTTATTTATGTATATACGCCTGTTATTCCATTTTCAATCACTGTTGATGATATGTTTTCAAGTGAGTTGCCATATTTTTGTTTTATGTTGCCAGGCGTGACACAATATCGCTTTAAGCATATAAATGCTGATACAGCTACGCTCGGCTTTGTGGTTGAAATGCTTGGTGGTATAGCCCGGTTAACGCCGCGAAGTTACCAGATTTATATCGATGAGCTGACTTGCTTGTTTAATGAAGATATATTTGAAGAGGATCAAGAAACTACTTTTAAAAATTGTATTATCGAACTTTCTAGTAAATCAGAAGATGACTATGAAGCACGTTTTAATGGAATTTTAAATGGCCAGCAGAAGACCCTCATATTGCCATTCTCTTTTAATAAAAAGGGATTTATGTCCAAAAGATCACAGGAACAGGAGATTACACCAGACCTTACTTATATTGAACGCTTCTCTCCAGCTCCATCTTTAGAGGGATTTGCCCAAGATTCGGAAGCATTGAAAGCCATTGTATTGCAAAAACAAAAATTTGGTCATATAGCACAAAAATTGGCCCCAAGAGAGTCTGGTGGCTTAAAGGATATTCTTAAGTAAGGTATCTCGACTAATTTAGCTTAAAGTAAACAGAAAAGAGCTGTCCTGCTGCCCACTTTTTTTGAGATGCAGGCCTTTCAATAGGTTATTTTTTCCACATGCTTCAAGCATGCTGGCAAGCCCCGCTTCACTCTGAGCGCGGCAGGCGAGCGTTAACTCATTTTTATTATTCCATGTCAGTTTTTCAATTTTAACCAGCGGCGGTAATGTTTCAATAAGTGCCTCAAGAGTTTTGCGTAGATCTTGCGCATCGATCTCTTTAAGCGCGGCTAAAAGTGGGCCGGCTTGTAGAGAAGCGGTATCTTGAATGTTTATATCTGGCGCCATTTTTTTAGCAAACGTATGAATTTTGTAGTGATAAGCAATTTGGACAGCAGTGAGTGTAATAAGTACACTGCTTAAAAGCACGAGCGATATGTTTTTCCAATTTTGATACGTTTTGTAATGGTACGTTGTCATAGGCTTCCTGTAACTACTCGATTTTTGCCATAAAGATCTTGCACTACTTTAATTTCTTTATATCCTGCTTTATTGAACAGCGCGACCACTTTTTCTGCTTGATTAAAACCTATCTCTATCCAAACTTGAGCAACTCCCGCTATTTTTTTTTCTAAATAATCGGGCGCTTGGTTAATAATTTCTTGTATCAAGTGCAGCCCCTCTTGTTGAGCAATAAGTGCTTGTGGCGATTCCCACAGCTTTACGCGTGGCTCTAAAGCTTGCCATTCATGCAGCGGGATATAAGGGGGATTTGCCGTAATTACCGAATATTTTTGGCTTGGCGGTAAACTTTCAAAAAGGTCTGACAGGACCGGAGTGCAATTTTTAATCTTATTTTTTAAAATATTAGCTTTTATGAGTTCGCATGCTGCCGGGTTAATATCGCTTGCTATAACTTGTGCCTCAGCAAATGCATGGGCAACAGAAAGGCCTATGCACCCCGTGCCGCTGCAAAGGTCTAAAGCGTAGAATTCATGTGCTTGCGCCGATTTTAATTCATTAATAGCAAGTTGTGTCCAATATTCCGTTTCGGGGCGCGGAATCAAAATGGGCTGCTTGACGCTGATATCTAATTCTAAAAAGGGGACATTGCCGATAATATACTGCACGGGCATGTGGTCATGCAGTATAGCCTGTATCCAGCCTTGCATTTTTTGATCAACTTCTGGTGAAACTATTTTAGCTAAAAGCATCTCTGTCCGTGTTTTGCCGGTAGCTTTTTGTAAGAGCCACCAGGTAACGGAGACAGCGGTCTGTTTGTTATGGTATGCCGGAAATAGTTTTTCAGCATAATGGGTAAGTGCTTGTGAAATGTTCATGTTTGCAAGTATGAACTAATCTTTCTGTTTTTTCTAGAAATTAATCGATATCCCTTCAGGCATCCTGAGTGTTTTGCCTGAGCAAAACGTATCGAAGGGTGGCGGACAGGCAGTATAAACTCCGTCGACAGGTCTGGCGAAGTTTCACACACAGTGTCATCCTGATGCTTCGACACGCTCAGCACTAAAGACCCGCCTGCCCGCCGAAGCCTCGTGCGAAGGCTGGGTTTCAGGATCCATCTAATAAAATAAAATTCATAACACCCGCTCATCCTGAGCGTAGTCGAAGGGTCAGCGGTTTTGCGCCCTATGCAGGCAAGCATAAAGGGCCAGGTTGCGGCCGGCCCTTTAATCCCCCCGCTCACTGCGTGAAGCTGAAAAATCTAAATTTGTCGGCATGTCTTCGCTAGCGCTCGACGAGCCTCGGCATGAGATTTTCCTCGATCTTATTCTATAGGGGCATTTTTGTATCTCGCATGTGCGTAGTATGCTCGACGAGTCCCGCGCCCGGCGAAGCCTTGTGCGAAGCCTGGGTCGGCATGAGATTTTCCTCGATTTTTTATTCTATGGGGACATTTTGTACTGCAAATATGCATAATATGCTCAGCATGCGGCCATGCGGCAATAGGATGGGCCAAGCCAGGAAGCGCAAAAAGCTTGCTAACAATTTTTATATTGTAGAATAGTGAGCTATTACGCAAGAAGTGATTTTTCAGATCTTATAAAACTACTGATATGTCGTATGACTTCGATGGGCAACTTTGATAGAGGGGATTTGGGGTCATTTTTTCCTAAGGCCAACAGGAACTTTCTCTCTGTATCAAGCGGCGTTGTTTCATAAAGTTCTAAGTATGCAAGTTGTCTGTCTTTCTCGGTCGGCTTAAAGCCAATTTTGAGTAAATAGTCTATAAGTTCTTGTTTTTTGTCTCGTGAAAGATTTTTTGCTATTACCGCTGCCCCTAAAGCAGAAAGATGATGTATTTTTGTTTTGATGCAAGCGCTTCTCATATTCTTCATCCATCGTGCATCTCTGGGACTAGCTGCCAACGATTCTGGCACTGTTAATAGTTTGTGGTAAAAACGGGAACTTAAAAACCAATCTCGATTAAAATCTATTTCTTTAGAATCATAATCAGTTACGTGATAAATATATTGTAGGAACATTGTCGGGTTATCTCGAATATCACGAACATGGAATATGGGTAAAAAGAGCATATCGGCACATTCATAGCTTGTAGGAAGACGGAACCAGTCTTTAAATTTTTGCCTTTCTGCGCGCAAGGCTTTTATTCTTTCAGTTTCGTATTCTTTTTTGGGCTGAAAAAAAGAGAAAATTTTCGGCAAAAAATCTGTAGTGCTCTGCAATGTACTTGAAGAAGTAAGCGAGATAATTACTAATGCAATGAGATATTTTGCTGTTTTCACGGTGTATTCCTATTCAAAAAGAGGCTTTGTTTGCGCGATGTCTGTACCTGAGGAGTCTGAAAACTCAAACTGCTCTAAAAAGGCAAGATCTCGGTCTGCCTCGGTTGGCTCAAATCCGAGAGCAGTTAATTTCTTAATAAATATCTGTTTTTCATTGCGCGTTACATTGGGGGCAATAACGGCCGCGCCAATTGCAGAAAAATCTTGAAATCTTGCGTTTTTGCAGGCTTCAGATAAAAGGGTATTGTTGTACAAATGGCTAATTTTAAAAGCTTCAGAGCCGTGCAGCTGTAAATAGTAGGCAAATTGCAAAAACTTGAAGGGTTCTTCTTTGATAGTATCGGTGCCAAAAAATTTAACAGGTGCGTGAGGAGATCTGAATAGAGTTTTCTTTAAAAGAACACGCACGCGAGCAAATGCGAGTCGTTCCTCAAAATCTTTTTTGTGATCGCGTATAAGTTGTATATTATGCATCAATTCAACATTTTCAGGCTCACTTTTTGGGCGGAAAATTTTGCTTAATCGCTCCATGCCATGCAGACGGCTTGCAGTGTTGGCTGATACAAAAGTTATCAAGAAAGCGTATTTGATAAGTTTCATTACTGTTCCTTTTGTAAGAGCGGTTTCTTCTCAAAATAGCTGATTATTTCGAAAAAAATCTCTGGGGGAAGTTTAGTTAAAATACAATTTTTGTCGTTTCTGCCAAGGGCGAGCATGAATTTTGCTCCTGGTCGGATGCCAGATGCGTCATATGCTTCCAAATAAGCCAATTCGTGGTCCCCTGGGGTAGTTTTAAAACCAAGATCCAACAGTTGTTGTAGAAAAACTCTTTTTTGAGCTCTCGATATCGTCTTACTTATAAGAGCGGCTCCTAGCGCCGAATATCCATTAATAGCCGCGGGAATGCAGCTGTTTTTAATAGCCTGTATATCATTGCGCTCAATTTGGAAAAAGATATGAATAGGCCCGTGAGTATGTCTATCTATTCCGTGCATATTTTCTAGGGGAGCCGTTTGTATGTCGTCATCGCTTATATAATAAGCATATTGTAAAAAAACAGTTGGATCGTTTTGAACCTCTAACCCACAAAAGGGAAGATCCTTTGAGAAAAATTTTTTTCGAGTAGCATTGAAACTGCTGACTTTTAATTGGTTTTCAAAAGCTTCCTTTTTGGCCCGCAAAGCAATAATTTTTTCCGATTCAGGCTCGCGGGACGAGCGCATTGTTTCTATTTTTGAAAAAACAGATTCTCCCAAATATGCACATGTAGTAATAATTTGTTTACGATGAAAGTCAGCCCAGACTGCAAGAAGATCGGAGGTATTATTTATTTCAGGGATATGGATCTGAAATCTATTTTTCACACAGAGCAGAAAAGACGGCATGGTTACTGCCAGCATGATGAGTATCACGTATTTAAAAGAGAAAGACTTCATTTTCTAGTCTCCTATAAGTGAAGATACAAACTTTTCGGTATTAAATGGTGCAATTTGGTCAGCCTGTTCGCCAAAAGTAACATAAGCGATGGGTATTTTGAGGGTATCAACAATAGTAAAAACAATGCCCCCTTTGCCCGTGCCATCAGTCTTAGTCAAGATAATGCCATCGAGCTGAGTAGATTCATTAAACAGTTTTGCCTGCTCAAGAGAGTTTTGGCCCAGCATACTGTCTATAACCAAAAGAGTGGTAATTTTTTTATCTGGCAGCTGTTTAGTGATGGTTCTCTGTATCTTTTCGAGCTCTTTCATCAGATGGCTTTTGGTTTGAAGCCTGCCTGCTGTGTCGATGATAAGTTTGTCATAATTATTCTTTTTATATTCAGCGCATGCTTGATAAACGACAGCGCTCGGGTCTTGTTGGGAAATTCCTGTTACCAGGGGAATATGCAGACGCTCTGACCACAATTTTAATTGCTCCACAGCAGCGGCACGGAAAGTGTCTGCAGCTGCAAGAAGAACTGTTTTATGCTGCGACTGCAAAAGAGCCGCTATTTTGGCAGCGCTGGTAGTTTTGCCACCGCCATTAATGCCCACCAAAAGTATAATATCGCCATCGCCCTGATAGGTCACCGGTGCTAAAAGTTGCGTGAGAATAGTTGAAAGGGCGGCTTTAGAATCTGGGTCTGGAGACTTTTTAAGTTCTTGAATAATTTTCTGGGTAGTTGCAACGCCTGTGTCTGCTTGCAGGAGAATTTTCTCAAGAGTGGCAAGTGCTTCAGTATCAAGTTTCCCGCTTGAAAAAAGGGAATTAACGCTTGAAGAAAAGGTGGTGTACAGGGCATTAAAGGCAGAAGAAATTCGTTTAAACATAGTATTAGTGTATAAAAACTTCAATCCGTTGTAAAAAAATCTTTAACTTCCGGTAATCATCATGTGTCAGCAAAGAAAAAATATCAATAATTTCTTGCAAGCTCTCTTGGCTGAGAGCGCGATGTTCGTAACCATTGCGCAATAGTGCAATAAGAAGTTCATCAAAAAGTGGGTTTTGTTGAGCGAGATTAAAAAAGGGTATCATCCACGATGAATTTTCAAAAAAAATTTTTAAAAGATCTGTCGAGCAGGCGCCCGCAAAGGTGTGTATAGGGGCCGGCCGCTTGGGGATTTCATGTATTATTAGATTATTTTCAGAATAACTTAAGGGTATGCAGGTCAATGTGCTGGTAAGTAACTGAAAGATATGCGGCTGTTCCTGCTTGAGCTCTTGTAGGGTTTTACCAAAAGCAAACGGGGTTCGACTACTATCTTTTGAATGGGTTTGAATGCTCGAGACTATGCCAAAAGAGCATTTGCCATCGTATTCCAGAAAAATAAGCGACCCAAAGGCAGGATATGTGTCTAATTGCCAGCACTGGACAGTCCAGGTGGTCAGACTGCTTGCCACTATCTCCCCAAAATATGCAGGCTGCGTGCTATTCATGGTCAAAAAGCTCTAGCTGCTCATGAAGATCAAGGGATTGGCTGTTTTCAAACTTCTTTAAAAATGAGAGCCGATGGATGGGCGACTTGCCATGCGCAACAAGAGCGTCATAGTGAGCCTTTGTGGCGTACCCCTTGTGTTGCTCCAAGCGATAGAGAGGAAAGTGCGTAGAAAGGCGCTTCATGATCCTGTCCCGGGTTACTTTGGCAACAATGGAGGCGGCCGCTATTGAGATAGACTCTGTTTCCCCTTTAAACATGCTTATCACCTCACAGGCCAAGGGGAGCTTAACTGCATCAACCAATACAACGGTAGGCGGCCTTTCTGGGGTCAATGCACAGAGCTGGTAGTAGGCACGACACATACTTATCTGGGTCGCTTTATAGATATTATGGCGATCTATCGCTTGATGGTCTACGACGCTCACGGCAAAGACACTGTTTTTTAAGAGCCAATTATAGGCTTTCTCAAGCTGGTTTTCCTGTAAAAGCTTAGAATCTTTTATAAGTGAATTTTTTCTGGTCGACTTAAGGGTCACTGCGGCGGTCACAACGGGACCTGCTAGGCAGCCCCTGCCAACCTCATCAATACCGCATAGAATCTTCATATCCTGGGCATTTTTTAGTTCGAAATGATTCTTAGAGATATTTTTCATTTGACAAATTTTTTTATTTCAGTACAATTAGAAAAGATTATATTATTTTTATTTAAAGTAGCACGTTTTTTTAAAAAAAACGATAGAAGGAGTTTGCTATGTCATCAACAGGGTTACGCGTAAAAGAGTTATTGCGTGAAAAAGGGTGGACGACCAAGACATTGGCAGAAAAGACCGGTATGTCAGAAAGTTATCTTACGCATATTAAAAATGGCACGCGTCGTTGGAATGAAGATTCCTTGCGTAAATTAGCCAAGGCTTTTGAAGTTACCCCGATCGATCTTTTTGCGCAACAACGTCAACGTACTGATAATATTGAAAATCAGGTTACTATGCCTGAATCAATCGACGTTCCTTTAAAGGTGCAGGTTGTTCCTGTGGTGAGTGAAATCCCTTCAAATCCATCTCCGTATAATAACCAGCTTATGCAGGTTACCAGCGGATGCAAAGATATGTTTATTCCTGTTTTAAACCGTGCTGATGTCTCTATGTTTGCCTTATTGGTTAACAGTAACCATCTTGCTCCGGTATTTGAAAAAGGGGATGTTCTTATTATCTCTCCTGAAACCCGTACAACTTCTGGCAATATCGCTGCTGTTGAATATGGCACTGATGCTTTGATCAAAGGCATTATGAAAGTTACCTACACTGAAGATTTTATTGTTCTTGAATCGTTGAACACGAAGCAGCCGCCATTGGCACTTATTCGTGGTAAAGATCATTTTAGAATTTTGGGTCGCGTTATCGAGCGTCATCAGAAATTTGTTGACTAAGATCAGCTTTAATTTAGTTTTTATCTTTAAAGGCGCCATTCGGCGCCTTTTTAGTGTCCTATTGATGCTATTGCTTGATTTAAAGATATCTCTGAATGTTATAATGAGAAGAGATTATAACTATGAGGGATATGAATTATGGTCAAAAAATGTATAACATTACTTGCAATAACGTTTTCGACACTATGTTCTCAAGAGGGCGAATGGTTTTCTCATAAGCGTACATTCTCCGAGCGCGAAGAAAGTCCAGAGAGCACGCCAGAGGGATCACAAGAAGAGCATGACGCCGCGCAGGCGGTAGCCCGGACATATAATGTTTCTATTGATGATATAGCGCAGAAAAAGAATCTTGATGTTGAAACGGTTACGCAGGCGCTTTTATGGATGAGTGAACATCCTTCAACTCCTATGCCCTCTACTCCCCTTAATTATACAAACGAAGATATTGAAGAGGCTGCGGAAAAGTACGCTAACTATAAGGCTCAAAAAAGAGCTGCGTTACAGCAACTGAATAAACAAGAAATCATGCAGAAAACTGGTGTAACGCAAGAAGATATTGATGCTGCCTTTACTTATTATGGATGGCACGCAGGGGGAGCGTTGCCAGAAACTAAGGAACGTATCGAGCAACTTGTCAAAAGTAATAAACAACGTGAAGAAACGAGACAAGAATATATCAAGAAAAATAAGAAAGAGCTTGAGGCCTTAAATAAGAATAAAATTATGCAAGAGACTGGCGTAACGCAAGAAGATATTGATGCTGCCTTTACTTATTATGGATGGCGCGGAGGGGGAGCGTTGCCAGAAACTAAGGAGCGTATTGAGCAACTTGTCAGAAGTAAAAAACGAGGCTCAGAAAGAAAACAAGAATACCGAGAGGGAAACAGGAAAAAATTAGAAGCCTTGAATAAGAATCAAATTATACAAGAGACAGGGGCAACGCAAGAAGATGTTGATATGGCTTTTGATTATTACCGGAGGAATCCTATGGGAGCGTTGCCAACAACTAAAGAGCGTATTGAACAACTTGCCAAAAAATACGAGGAGGAAAAAGGGAAATATGGGAAAAGCGCAGATAAAAAAAATAAAGAATTACAAGTGCTGGGTGTAAAGCTCGAGGAGTCTATGGCAGGAGTGGGTGAAAAAGATCTCAGCAAGATTGCTGCAGATGCAGGTGTTTCTGAAAAAACAGTTCTTAATGCGTTCAATATGCATAAAAAGAACCCGGTTCAGCCATTTCCTTTAGACGCAATTGGCCTTACAGACTTGGCCGAACAATGGAACCAGCACGTGCAAGTCAAAAAAAGAAAACAAAAAGAGGCGCACGCACAACGTATTAAGAAATGGAAATCATCTTAGGATTAAAAGAGGCGCTTAAATGCCCCTATAATACGCGTTGTGAGTACGTTTTCGGCAGTTTTTTCCATCTCTTGCAGGTTGCGTTGAGCCGCCTGCGCTACTTGGGGGTTATCTTTTTGTGATGCTAATTTCTCATACATACTTCGGGCGACAGAATTTTCCCCGGCGTGGCGGGCTTGATGCGCCACTTCCAGTTCATACGCCTGGACAGCAGCCATATCTTTGAAGGTTGTAATGCCGGTTTTCGGGTCATATCTCCAAGGCTTTTCAGCAGCAAAAAGAGATATGCTCGCAGTTGCAAAGATGGTGATAACTATTTTTTGTCTCACGCTTATCTCACTTTTTTAATATTTGAAGATTTTTTATAGGTTTTGTATCTTCGAGCAAACTTTTAACTTCCTGCGCGAGCTGCTGAAAGCTTTGCAAAGAAGACGTTAAATGAGCTTGAGAATAAAGAAAGCGGGCTCGATGAACGGCATGGGGCAGGCTATCTTTATGAGTCAAAAAGGTTTTTGCTAGAAGGAGTGTGGTGCTCGGAGGCGCCTTGGGGATGATCACAAGCCGAGCTATTTCTTCAACCTCTCTGGTGCAGGCTATTTTTGTTGGGCCCTCTTTTATAAAGTGCTTAAGGGTGCGATTTATGGCATCATAAGGCAATGGTGGAATTTTATTTACCCAAGCATGTAAGCGCTCATGAACATGTAAGTAGTTATTGCGAGGCTCTCTGAGGACATATAATCCCTTGTAGATAGCATTGCATCGAATATGTTGATGAAATAGGGAATCTCCAAACACATGGCCATAGCGATAACATGACTCGACCAGAAGGAGATTGAGCTCTATGGAGCAAAATGATGCATCATGCGTGTTTAAAATATCTTGAACTTTCAAAATATCTAGGTCTGTTGGGGTTTGAAGAGCTAGAAAATCTTTTATTATCCGGGTAGCCTGATCATCTATTGGGTCCATTTCGAGGCAAAAAACAGGTAGGGTGGCGAAAAATAGGATTACGTATAAAGTTGGCACAGGTATGCTCAAAAGGAGTTTCATGGCGTTCTTGAGGTTTTCTAAGGTTTTGGTATACTGTTAATTGTCAAAAAAACTAAAAAAGGCTGTATTTAAGGCTTTTTAGTGTAAAACAACACTTCCATTTAGTAAAGGAATATCCCTATGATGCGTTACGAGGTACTGTTTTTAGCAGTTCCGACCATCACCTCAGACGAGGCGACTACCATTGAAACTCAGTGTGCAGCTCTTATTAAAAGCCACAAAGCATTTCTTATCTCTTTTGAGCGTTGGGGTAAATATTACCTCGCTTTTCAGGTAAGAAAGAATGATTATGGCGTATACTTCTTGGTCCGTTTTGAAGTAGAAGATAAAGATAAGCAACCATTGCTCGAAGCCTTAAAAACTTTCTTCGCGGTTAAATATAATGAATTGGTTATGCGTTTTGTGGTCACTGCCCTTGGCGAAAATGGTGCTTTAGAGTACCACCGCCCAGAGTCACTTGATAGTGCTCCTTCACGCGAATACAATAATTCATACAACAGAGAATCTTCTGATGAAGCTTCTTTAGACCTAGAATAAAGAAAGTTAAGGATTTATTATGTCAAAATTAAAAATTAGTGGTCGTCTTTTAAAAAAAAGAACACGTAAAAGTGGTTTCACTGCTGCAAAACGTTGCCGTTTTTCTTGTGGTGAGCTTCCAGAATCAGCTATTGATTATAAAAACGTAGATTTATTGAAAAGCTTTTTAACAGAGCGTGGTAAAATTTTACCATCACGCATCTCTGGTAATGCAGCTTACTACCAACGTGCAGTTTCGCGCGAGATCCGCAAGGCTCGCACCATGGCATTGTTGCCGTACTCACAAAACTACTAAAAAGTTTAAAGCCCGCCTTAAAAAGCGGGCTTTTTTATGTTAATTAGTTAGTTATGTACTTTAAAGACATTTTGTAAGACGGTGGGATATTTATCTGCTGTGCAAGAAGTGTCGTTGCAACTGGCTGATAGGTCAGACGATTATTTCCTAACTTTATCCAAGGTATCGGTCTGGCGGTAACTATTTCTATGTGTCGGGGTAGCTGGCTGATAAAATTATCTGCGACATTTAATGTTGATCGTACATGCAGTATATTATTCTGACCCGGTTCACTTGGTAATGTTAAAAGGCTCGCATGTGTGCAAGTAAAAAATTGTGGAAAGAAAAGCCAGATTGATCGGGGAATGAGCTTCAATGGGCTGCGTTGAGCGCCATTGTGCAGGGATATTTCATTTTCATTATCCCAATATATACCAAAAGTATCTTCATGTTCATATTCTTCATTCTCAATTCCCAATTCGTCCAAAAAACGTCCTTGTAATTCAGCTTCAACTTCATTTTCCCAAGCATCTATCTGTTCCTGAGTAAAAGGAGGTATAGCTTTTAAGTAACGCATTGCCTTAGCCAAGCTTATCTTTAAGACGTAAGGGTGATTCTCTTCATGGGGATACATATTTTCAGGTTTTTCCAGCAAATCGGCATCAAAAAGAAAACCTAATCCGTGATTTTTCAAATCTTCTCTGGTTAACACATAATCATCATTGAAAATATCGAGTGCTTGAAAAGGGGATATATAGAGTCTATATTCTTCCGGATCATTATTCAGGATAATGGTCACATCGAAGTTCTCGCGCAAAAAAGCGTCGACAGCATTTTTTTGTATCTCGATTGTTTGTCCTAAGAGATTATTCGGGAGCCCTAGGTTGCCGATTAGCTTACGTAAGACAAAATTTGTAGCGTTAGCTCCATTTATTTTGCTCGTTGCTGCATAGTTGCTTAAATCTTTAACGCTCATATCTTTGAATATTGCGTAGGACATTTCTAAGGGGATATTTTCTATAGGCGCATTGCCTGTTTGATGCTGCTCAGCCGCCTGGAGCGACACAAAAGCCGCTATTGCGGCTAAAATAGTTAATTTTTTATTCATTACGGTCCTTTTATACTATTTATTTAGTTTCTATAAAAAGTATAGCTATTTTGCCTTAATTAAAGCAACAGTTTATAAAAAATATAAAGTCATTATATATATTTAAAAGTAGAGTTTTTACCCCATTTCATGTCTTTATTACCCAAAATAGGGGTATACTAGAGGCAGGGATGAGTTTTTTTAGGAGGGATTTATGAAAAAAATATTATTTTGTACCGCAATTGTATTGTTTGGGGCGTCTGCGCGTGTCCAGGCTGTTACCAATGACGACGCCTTGTCTGTTATCATGTCGCATGAGTTCACTGAGTGGGGAAAATTGAGGATTTTGTGGGTTTATAAAGATGCGGGCGTAAAGCTCGATGAAATCCAGGAAGGGAGACATCCCCTTTCTCGGCATTTTTCACCGCTAGGTCTTCTCAAGATGAGAAGTGCTATGCATACATCTGACGACCACATAATTGATGCCGCAGTTTGTGCAAAATTGGCACGTCAAGAGGATGCGCTTTATAAAGTTCTCGACAAGTATTATAAAACTGATAAACCGGCAATCTTTGGGTATACCGTAACAGAGTTTAAAATTTTCAAAAAAATACTAGAACTTGAAGCTGATACGGCAGAGGGTCTGGAAAATGCCCTCAATAAATATATGCTATATTTAGAAGAAAGTGCTAAAGGTAGTCTATTACATCAATGACAAAAATACCATTTTTTATCACATCAGCATCTGCCGGTTTTCCTTCGCCAGCCCAAGATTTTGCCGAATCACCCCTCGATCTTAACCGCTATCTCATACAACACCCGGCAGCAACATTTTTAATCCGCGTCACGGGCGATTCGATGGTCGACGCAGGCATACATGACGGCGATATCCTTGTGGTCGATCGAGCGCACATAGTAACAAACAACTGCGTGGTAGTTGCTGTTCTTGATGGAGAATTTACCATAAAACGGTATTGCCAAGAGAATGGCAAGATTATTTTAAAGCCAGCAAATAAAAACTACCAAGATATAGAGGTCGCTCCTGACAGAGATTTTGAAATCTGGGGAATGGTCACCTATGCACTACACAAAGTACTTTAATGTTTGCACTTGTTGATTGTAATAATTTCTTTGTTTCCTGCGAACGTATCTTTAATCCGCGCCTGAAAAACAGACCCGTTGTCGTTCTTTCCAATAACGATGGGTGCATTATAGCCCGCTCGGCAGAAGCAAAAAAGCTCGGCATCCCTATGGGAGCACCGCTTCATCAGTACAAAGCGTTATTGGAGCACCATAATGTTACGGTACTTTCAGCAAATTTTGGGTTATACGGCGATATATCAGGCCGGGTGATGGAGACATTAGCACACTGTATTGAAGATCTGGAAATCTACTCGATAGACGAGGCTTTTCTGAATTTTGCCGGGCATACAGATCTGCATGAACTGAGTGTGAGTATACGTGAAAAGGTGCTTCGTTGGGTAGGCGTACCTGTCTCTGTGGGCGTAGCGCCCACTAAAACGCTGGCAAAGCTGGCAAATAGCATCGCTAAAAAATCGCAAACAGGCGTCTGCGTAATCGATAATCTTGAAGAGTTTCATAAGACGAGTATGCCCACTATCCCCGTTCAGGATGTCTGGGGCATCGGTAGCAGGTCTGCTAAAATGCTACGTGGTTATGGCATATGGACAGCTGCAGATTTAATGCGTGCAGATGACAGGTGGCTACGGAAAAAGCTTACTATCAAGGGGTTGCAGACAGCGTGGGAGCTGCGTGGGGTGGCTTGCTTAAAGATAGAAGAGGTTCAAGAATCGAGCAAAAGTATTATCTGTTCCCGCTCTTTTGGGCAGCGTATTACCTCGCTGGCGCACATAAAAGAGGCCGTTGCTGAGTATGTAACCCGTGCGGCAGGTCGATTACGCGCTCAGAAGATGTCTGTCGGTAGCATCGTGGTCTATATAACCACCAGTAAGTTTATCCAAGAGCGGTACGCCCAAAGTATCACTATAACGTTACCCGTCGCTACCGATTATACGCCCTATTTGATTCAGCATGCATTGGCCGCTGTTCAGAAAATATATGTTCAGGGTTATGAATACAAAAAGGCCGGGGTTATGCTTATGGGGCTTACGCCCAAGGCTGAAAAGCAGTATACGCTCTTTTCAAGTCTGCCCGTTACGGAGCAGGTGTCTGATGATCTTATGAAGACCGTTGATGCGATTAACCGTAAATGGGGACAGTCGATGGTGCATTTTGCTGCCACTGGAATAGAGAAAAATTGGAAAGTTAAAAGCGAGCGGAAAAGCCCCGCTTATACGACCTGCTGGGACGAGCTTTTGAGCATAAAGATATAGTTTTTATATCTGGGTATTTTTTTTTCTAGGGATGAAGCTATTGACCAGCTTATGCGCGACGATTGCTCCTAGTATTTGAATGCAAGCTTCTGAGGCCTCTCGTTCGCGATAAAAGGGGGTGATTCTTGATTGTTCGATCATATTCTCAACAGCAGGAACTACTTTAAAACCTATAATACATGAGCCCAATGGGTACGACAAAAACCAATCAACTCTATTTTGCGATTCGGTGATCTCTTCATCATCTCTGCTGGCTTTGATGATCTGAACCATAGCATAGGGGAAAAGTTTATGTGCAACACCTCCGGTGAAGCCTATTGCAAAATGGGTGCCGTAATGCTTACAGATTTGAGTTAAGGTGCGTTCTGGTTTTGTTTCGGCTGCTAAGCGTAATGGCATTGATGCAAATGCAGTGATTGTGAGCGCGCCAAAGATGATTTTAGAAAATAGCTGTTTTTGCATAATTATATTCTTTTTTAGTTATTATTTAATAATATTATATTGATATTATGCCATTTATAATAAAAAAGTGAATATGCAGCGTGAAATATCGAACTGATATTATGAAAAGAACGGCACGTCGCAATTGATCTTATTGGGAAAGAACCCGCTTTTTTACGGCGAGTTCTTTTTGTAAATATCAGCTAACACATTTGTGAGAGCTTAATTTTTTGCTTTCTATAGTGTAAGATTTATAAGAATTTTAGCCGTCACTGTCGTAAAATATGCTGCCCAAAAAACAAGAAGATCTTTATTGTCTGTATTGTGCACTGCCAAAGCATCTTTGTCTACTTGGGCGATTGTTCCAAGTGTTAATGTGCCTGCGGCTAATCCCGGCACCATAGACATTGCTGCATCTAATATTTTTTCTCGTACCTTGTCGTTACCACCATTTACATCTTTAAGAAAATTATAAGATGAGCTTGAAACAGATCCAGCAATTATTCCAGCGCCTACTAAGTAAGCGTAGTCTTTTTTGGTAAGCTTTGGAGCTTTTTCAGCCTCAGCGCTGGCGCTCATTGACAATGTAGATGTTACAAATGCGATAAGCATTATTTTTGAAAATAGATATTTTTGCATACTTTTCCTGTCTTTTAGGATTGTGTAATGAATAAACTTTAAGAGTTTACCGGTTTTTCTAGAAAAATTAACTTTTAATCCAATTTAATAGCCATAAGTATGATACCCTCACGGCGGTTTTTACAGATAAATCGATAAAAAATGGCCCAAAAGGGGGCGATTGGACAAGCTGCTGGGATGGGCTTTCGAATATAAAAATATAGTTTTTTTATATCTGGCTATCTTGTCTTTTAGGTATGAAGCTATTTGCCAGCTTATGCGCGACGATTGCTCCTAGTATTTGAGTGCAAGCTTCTGAAGCCTCTCGTTCGCGGTAAAATGGAGTGATGTTTGAGCGCGCTATGTGAAAACAACGGCTTGTTGGAATTGATCTTATTAGGAAAGAACCCGCTTTTTTACGGCGAGTTCTTTGACTGTATTTTCAATTTTGCTTATTAATTAATAAGATTGCCTATCTGCATTCTTGCACTCATCGGGATTGACTGTACTCTCGCTTCTTCGGGGTGAGTGGAGGTTGTTGTCGACTGCTCGCCCATTTCCGCGTGGCCCCTATATCGGCCCCTTCTTGAAGCATTCAGTTGCGCGTTGTTACGCGCGGCGTCAATGAAATCTTGCTTCTGCCACGTATCTATAAGGAGCCTCTTGGAAGATGCGAAATACTTTGCTTCTTGAATTATATCATCTGTCAGGTCAGGATATTGTCTTCGTATTTGCTCATTGGATCGGCTAATAGATCGCTTGATGTCTGCTGCTTTATCAGTTTTGGCTGAAGTAACTACTCTTTTTCTGGCATTCTTTTGTACATTGTTATGCGCAGCATCAATAAAATCTTGCTCCTGCCAGGTATCTATCGGAATCCGCCTACATAATGCATTTTGCTTTGCTTGATAAATGATTGTATCAGTAAGACCCGGAAATTCTTTTTTTATTTGATCATCGGTCCTGGTCTGAGTGGATAGTTTGGATCTGTCATAACGTATTTTTAAGCCAATCTTCCTGGCCTCTGACGCATACAAGCTGCCGCAGATAATAAAAGATACGAAGAAATATTTTATATTCATATATGTCCCTTAACCCTATTTAATATTAATTATAGGATACTATTTTAACTCGTTATGGGTCAATAAAATATTCAAATGAGTTAATTTTTTAATTTAATTTAAGGGTTATATTTATGATACACCAGGGTAATATTTGCAGATACTTGGGCGAAAAATACTGGGTGCGGAGGGCGATTGGACAGAAATTGCTAGAAATTGTATATTAAAGAATAAAGTGCAATTTCTAAAATCTTTTTTCCCTATTTTTGAGTACCTATGACACAAAGAACAAGACCAAATATTCGTAATATAGCTATTATCGCGCACGTTGACCATGGTAAAACGACCCTGGTTGATAAACTTTTGCGCCAATCTGGAACCATCCAAAATGATGCTTCTGATCGTGTTATGGACTCCAACGCCCTTGAAAAAGAGCGTGGTATTACTATTTTAGCTAAAAACACCGGTGTTAAGTATGAAGATTACTTCATTAACATCGTAGACACCCCAGGCCACAGTGACTTTGGTGGTGAAGTTGAGCGTACTTTGCAGATGGTTGAGGGTTTCTTGCTCTTGGTCGATGCTGCTGAAGGCGTTTTGCCCGGTACTCGCTTTGTGCTTTATAAAGCTTTAGAGCTTAACTTAAAGCCTATTGTTCTTATCAATAAAATTGACCGTAAAGACGCTGATATTGCAAACACAGAAAGATTAATTAATGATCTTTTCTTGGATCTTGCACGTAATGAAAATCAACTCGATTTCCCTATATTATACGGTTCATCACGTATGGGCTTTGTAACGGATAACCCAGAAAATCAGACATCGGACATGAAAATATTGTTCGATACGATTATCAAGACTATTCCTGAGCCAAAAGAAGAGGTTGATGGCCTTCAAATGTTGGTTACCAGCTTGGACCATTCAGACTTCTTAGGGCAAATTGCCATTGGCCGTGTGTTCAGCGGAAGTTTTTCTGTGGGTGAGCAGGTTATTTTGTGTAAAGATGATGCTGTCAGCAGACCAACAAAAATTACAAAAATTTATAACTTCTTAGGGCTCCAGCGTACTGAAACGCAGCGCGCAGAATTTGGTGACATTATTGCAGTTACCGGTTTTACCGACCCAGTTACTATCGGTACTACGCTATGTAATGTCGGCAACCCACAGCCCCATTCATATGTTAAAATCGATGAGCCTACTCTGTCTTTATATATGTCGGTCAACGACTCGCCATTTAATGGTAGAGAGGGTAAATTATTAACTTCTCGCCAAATTAAGGAGCGTCTTGATAAAGAATTAAAAACGAACGTTGCGCTTCGTGTTGACCCTACCGATTCTCCTGAGTCATTCAAGATTTCAGGACGCGGGCAGCTGCACCTTGGTATTCTTATTGAAAACATGCGTCGTGAAGGCTTTGAGGTACAGATCTCTGCTCCTGAAGTTATTTATAAAAATATCGATGGCGTTAAATGCGAACCGATTGAATACTTGGTTGTTGATGTTATGCAAGAACACCAAGGGGTGATCATGGAATCTCTCGGCAAGAAAAAGGCTGAGATGAAGAACCTTGAGCTGTATGACAATGGTCGTGTACGTATCGAATTTGAAGTGCCATCACGTGGGTTACTTGGCTTTAGAGGTCAATTTTTAACTGATACACGTGGAACGGGTATTGCAACGTTTAGTTACTCTGGCTATCAACCATATAAAGGTGATATTGCTATGCGTACTAAAGGTGCTTTAGTCTCTATGGAAAATGGTCCTTCAACAGACTACGCGCTTAATATGATTCAAGAACGTGGCGTGCTGTTTATCAAATCTGGCGACCCTATTTACGAAGGCTTGATTATTGGTGAAAACAGCCGTGGCGATGATATGGACGTTAACCCATGCAGACTTAAAAAGTTGACCAATATGCGTGCGTCTGGTTCTGATGATACGGTTAAAATTGAACCGCCTCGTAAAATGGAACTTGAAACATGTATGGAATGGATTATGCCTGACGAACTTATTGAGGTTACTCCGGCATCGGTTCGTCTACGCAAGAAAATTCTACGCGCGACATTACGTAAGTAGTCGACGTTCATGGTGAGTGCCCGCGTCCTTCGATACATTTTTCTTGCGAAAAATACTCAGGATGAGCGGGTGTATCGAACCATAATTATTAAATTTAAAAGGGGCTAAATGCCCCTTTTTCGTGAGAATGGGTATTTAGAGCATATTGAAAACTTAAACAAGCCGATTACTCCCCAGCCGCTCGCCCTGAGCGAAGTCGAATGGGTACGACGGCAAAAAAAGAAAATATGAGCGATAATTGTTTTTATTTTTATATTTTGCAGTGTAATGATGATTCATATTATGTGGGTCATACTGATGATTTAGAAAAAAGATTATCAGATCATCAAATGGGCAGGTTTGAAGGATATACTTCTACGCGACTACCTGTGAAATTAGTTTATTCAGAATCATTTGGTAGCAGGGATGAGGCTTGGGTTGCAGAGCAGAAGGTTAAAAAATGGACACGACGCAAAAAAGAAGTATTAATACGTTTGGGATTTTTAGGATTTAAAAAATTAAATACGTAATCGCTCGTACCCATTCGACTTCGCTCAGGGCGAGCGGCTATTTAAAAATCAACAAAATTGAATTTACATTTTAGGGATAAAAATTATGAAAAATTATTATTTAATATTCTTGATGCTTTTAGCATCTACGCATGTCTTTGGTATGCAAAAAGATAGAAATATTCTTGGTCTTTTGCGTCAGCGTGAAGAGGGTAATTTTTTACGTGCAGAATTTGGTGATATTGAATCAGCATCTATGGTTGATAGATGGCTAAGCCATGATGATAAAGCGATAGAAGGTCTAACTGTGCTCTACAGGTGGAAACTCGACGGCATTTGCCAGCAGATCGCTCAGGTGATTGCATCAAGACCTTCTTCTCTTGGAAGGTTTTTTCATAAATTAAGCTCTTTTAAAAATGAGAAAATTATAAAGGGAATGATATTTATGAAGTTCACTGAAGATTATGGGTATCAATATACTGAAGAAATTCTGAAACAAATGGTGAATGAGTATAATTTTGATGTAAATTTTATTGACCAAAATATTTCTTTAGTCCATTGGCGGCAAACACCTTTGCATGGAGCGATTAGCCGGTGGGATGTTACATTTACCCAGAAATTACTAGAATGGGGCGCTGACCCATTTGTGAAAGATACTGAGGGGCGTACACCGTATGAAAACATGGTTCATAGAAAAGTGAATTTTGAAGACGCCACAATAAAACAGCTGATAAATCTTTTGAACAGTGCCTGTTTGCCTAAGGAAATTTAGGGTGTTTTATTATAAACTTGTTATCGCTTATGACGGTTATGATTATCACGGGTGGCAGTGGCAGCCGAATGATATCACCGTCGCAGGGCAGCTTGAAAAATCATTCTCTAAGGTGTTTGGGAAAAAGCTCTTATCGCTCGTAGGCGCTTCGCGCACAGACGCTGGAGTGCATGCATGGGGACAGGTTGCCCGATTAAAGATCGATTTTGTTATCGATGCAGACAAACTCAAGAAGGCATGGCAGGGGGCGTTGCCTGCAACTATCATGCTGCGGGAAGTAACGCAGATGGCTGGCGATTTTGATCTGCAAGAGGGCGTGGTTTCAAAAACCTATGATTATTATATAAGTACTTCTCGAATGGTGCCCTTTTTGGCCCGTTACTGCATAGCCTATTACCCGAGCTTTGATATGCAGTTGCTGCAAAAAAATTTGAATGTCTTTCTGGGTACGCATGATTTTAGGTCATTCTGCACAGGAGATGATAAAGAATGTACTGTTCGTACCATCGATTCTATTTCAGTCTCTTATTTAAAGCGTTATACTTTATATCGTGTGCGCGTGAAAGGCCCCGGCTTTTTGCGTTATATGGTCAGACGCGTTATAGGTGCAAGCTTGCAAACCATGAGCATGCAACTGGATAATGAGCTTGCTGATGCGGTTGCTGTTTTACATGCAGTCTTGCAGGAGAAAGACCCGCATCAAAACTTAAAGACGGCGCCGGCGCATGCGCTCATGTTACGCTCTATTGAATATAGGAAATAGAATTATGATATCTTTCAGAAAAATTACTCTTGTTGTTACGCTTATTTTTATGCTTGGTGGCTGCGGCACATCCAAACGTGATAAAGAGGGCATTTACCCTTACGATGCTGCGCTCGATAGAGATTATATTCTTCAGGAGACTGAAAAGGCTAAATTTTGGTTGATTGCGGATGAATCGATTGGATACAATCAGGCCGAAACGCTTGATACGGGGTGCCACTGTTTTGTTAAAGAGCCCGTTCATTTTTTTGTGTACTATAAAGACAGTAGGCCTGTTGGCTTTATCTCATATTATTTCGATTCTGCACTCTTTGGCAAAATTCAATTCGTTTTTGTTGATGAACAGTATCGTCGCCAGGGGATAGCTGAGAAAATGATTATGTATGCTCTTAATCGCATGCGGCAGGAGGGGGCAATTTCTATTGAAATATGTACTCGTCTTATCAATAGTGGTGCGCGTACTCTGTACGAAAAATTAGGATTCAAATATCTTCATGATAACGGCAAATATATTTATCTAGAATATTCTTTCAAATAAGGGTTTTATGCAACGCGTATTTTTTTTGAGTTTACTTTTTGCAAGTATCTCACTTTCAGCAGGAACTTTTTCTGAGCCATCGAAAGTTGAGCTTTCAGAAGCTATCGTAAAAAAATTAAAAAAATTTCATGAATCTTCTCACGAAGTTGATATATCAAAATTGAAACAGAAGGGAAGATGCTTTTTTGCACGGGCGGATACGAATTCTCACACCTCTTTTTTTTCATTCGAGCTGGATGATAACACAAAACAACTTTCTGTGCCTCAAGAAGAGGGCAATCCCGCAAGTTGGCATTATTTTGATATTCCAGAGCATGTCACTTTAATTTTGCTTGGTAAGACTATTTATGAAAATTCGGGTAAGTAAAGATACCAAATGCGCCCTGCGGGCCGCGCGCTAAGGGGATTTTGCGACAAAAAGAATTTTTTATAATAACATCTTTCACATCAGCGAGTGTCTGCATGCCGCTTAATATCTTTTTATCACAGGGCGGTTCGCTTACTACCAAAAAGTAGACAGGGTTAGTAGTATGCGCCGGATTGTGATGACTTTTGTCTTCAGCGTTGCCATGATCACCCGTGATATATAACGTGCCGCCAAGGGGCATAAAGAGATCGCATAATTGTTTTAATTGATGGTCCAAGATTGAAACGGCAGCGCGTGTTGCCGATAGGTCCCCAGAATGGCCAACCATATCAGCGTTAGCATAATTTACTAAATAGAACTCTGCCGTATTATTGGTTACTGCGTGTGTAAGCGCGCGGGTTATTTCAGGGGCTTTCATGGCCGGTGATTCAACAAAATTTATTGGGTTGTCTGACGGTATAATCACTCGTGTTTCATCGGGACGGATCGCTTCACGCCCGCCATTAAAAAAATAGGTAACGTGGGCATATTTCTCTGACTCTGCGATAGTAAAAAGTGGTATCTTGTGTTGCTCTAAATAATCGCCTAGGGTATTGTCTGCATGCGGCGTTTTGCAGATAGTTTGCGCATTCGGGTCGTTATCATAATTTATCCCCGTAACAATAAAAGAGAGGTCGTGAGTGTTTTTTAAAGATTCATAAATTTCTCTATCACGATCCGCACGAATATTTACAAAAACAATACCATCGCCAGGTTTTATAGAAGCGCGTGTGCTTAATTGTGTTGGCGGAATAGTTTCGTCATAAAAACCCTGTTTATAATAGGTTTCAAGCGCATTCTGCCATGTTTGTTCCGGTTGATTAAGATCGTTAACGAGCACGGAATACCCATGCTGGAGCCGCTCTTTGTCTTGGTTGCGATCCATCGCGTAGATGCGGCCTTGAATAGTTACAACAGGAGCGTCTATTTTTTCTAGAAATTGTGGGGCGCTTTTTTGTGGCACGTCTCTGCCATCAAGAATAGCATGCACGTTGATAGAGGTGATGCCGTACCGACGCGCGCAGGCAATAATAGCCGTGGTGAACTCGAGCTTGCTATGCGCGCCGCCATCAGACATCAGTCCCAGAATATGTAATGTTTTGCCACTTTGAGCGAGCATCGTGAAATTTTTTTTAATGACTGCTAATGAGCAGAGCTTGTGTTCATGTATAAGCCGGCTAAATTCTGTGAGTGGTTGCTCGATAGCGCGTCCAGACCCCAGGGTAAAGTGGCCTACAGCTGAATTTCCCGGTGTGCCAGGCGGCAGACCAACAGCGGTGCCCGAGGCTGCCAGAGTTGTCCAAGGGTAACGTGCAAGCAGTGAAAAAAAGAAGGGCATAGTTTGGGGCGTAATTGGGCTACCGCTGCCTGGATCGGAATAGCCAAAACCATCGAGAATGATGAGTCCAATGGGCTTTTTTGGGGTTTTCATGGCAATGCCACCTCAATTATGTTAAACTTTCAATGTTATTACTGTATATGTTCTGTCTTACAGTGTAGAAAGATTTCTCAATGAAAAAAAAGAATACTCTTGTTATATGTTGCTTAGCTTTCGCGATAAGTTCCTATGGCGAGCAATCCAGCGACGCTCCGGAATTTTTTTCTGATACTTTTATTACCGATGATAATTTTTTAGAATTTGACGATGTTCAGGAGCCTACCCATAAAAAACCCCGTTACCAAGAAGAGGCGCATCGCATCACTGAAATAGTGGGTATGCAGGTATTCCTGGGCGCTTTATATATCATGGAACTCTGGTCAAATTCTTGCAATGCAGTAAAAAAATATCTGGAACGATTCAAAAAAAACACAGCACATGAAGCATGATTCAGCGCATAATTTTGCGATTTTTGTAGATGATTCTGCACATTCTTATAATAAAAATACAGAGAGCTTAGCGGTGAGTGATCATGATACTATCGTGAGAATTACCACCATATTGCGCTTGAAAGAGGGAAGATCGTTAACGCTTTTTACCCATGATACACACTATGAATGCACCATTGCCGCCGTGCATAAAAAAAAGATAGATTTTATCTGCCATCAGGTGAAGCCTATCGTGCCGCAGCTGCCACAAGTAGCGATAGTCTTGCCGCTGCTTGAGCGGGATGCTCTTGAAGAGGTGGTCTATATGGCCACGGTCTATGGCGTGCATGATATACATCTTGTTGTTACTGAAAAGAGCAGAAAAATTTTGACCGAGAAAGAGCATGCCCGGTTGCATAAGATCGCCATTGCTGCTGGTGAGCAATCGAAGCAGTTTTTTATGCCAAAGATACATGTAGTGAGTCCGCTTGAAGATTTCATCCAAAAGCAATCATATAAGAGCAGTTTAAAACTCTGGTGTGATATTTCCGGCGAGTCTATTTTAAAGCTTAAAGAACGTTCGCGTTCTGAAGATGGCTATCTTTTAATATGGGGCCCAGAAGGTGACTTTGCGCACCAAGAAAAAGAAATGCTCGGTAAACTTTTTATTCCCGTTAAACTTGCCAATGCAGTTCTGCGCGCACGTGATGCCGCTGCTCTTATTATGGGGATTATCCGACTTTAGCTGAATATTCTTTAAGATAAGTTGGGATGACCTGTTTTTGTATATCCTGCTCGTTTTGCCATTTTGCATAAGCTGCATGGGCGATATCATTAAGAGCAGCCTCATAAGGGTAATCGGCAAGAATTTTTGCACTATCGCCAAGAATATCTTTTATCTTTTGCTCGTGTAGATGCGCGCCATTGCCAATATAGGTAACCTGTTCAGCGATTTTAGATTCTTCACGTAAAAAAGCGTCTATATTCTGGCATGAGACAGTGCCCTTTTTACCGACATAGACATCATCACAAAATGCATTAAGAAGCACGGTATATTCAGGATAAAGCATACTCAAAGTCTGCAGGCCATTAACCGGAACAAGCGGAAGCCCTGTCGCAAAGCCAAGGCCGTTAGCGGTAGCTATGCCGACACGCAGAGTGGTGAATGGCGCCGGCCCAGAATGGACGCCAATAAAGGTTAGCTTATCAAATTTCATTTCATGATGAGTGAGCAGCTCTTTGATTGACGTGACCAGAAATGCGCTAACCACTTTTTTATCTAATGTAAAAGAGCCGATAGACTCGGTGCGGTCATAGAGCCCCACAAAGACAGACGTATAGCCGCTATGAATCACAAGATGAAGAACTGAGGCTGTTGATGGCATGTGTAATTTTCTTAGTTTCGGTTATTATTTTTTTGCTGTTGGTAGAAAATACTAAAGGCGTCGAATTCAATGGTTTTTTCTTTTTTGACCATTATTTTTCCACAATTGAGACATTTCCAGCCGTCAAAGTTTAAAAAATGGTCGAAAAATGATTGGACCACCATAAGTCCATTACATTTTGAACACTTCATACGTATCTCCTTCTTTGCTGACAGCGTACTTGAAGGAGAACTTCTTTGTCAATTATTAACAAATTTTATTTTTTTGCAACTAAATAATGGGTCAATTACCCCTAAGAAAGAAGGCTTTCTATGCTTAAAGGATGCTTTTGTTTTACGCTTTGAGATGCAGAGGTGGAGACATTTTTTCTAACACGTTTTAATTCAAGTCTTCTTTCATATGCACGTGCAAGCTCGAGATAGCGCTCGCGGGTATCGGGGAGCTTTTTGCGAGGATTTGCCCGTAATGCGCTTAATGCCTGGGTAGCAATGCTATCATCCAAATGGAATTGTGTTTTTATTCTCGTTTTTAATGCGGGGTCATTTATATTATAGTCACATATCACTTTGTATTTTCGTAATTTTTCAAGCCTTTTTTCGTACGCCCGAGCAAGCATAAGATAACGCTCTTGAGTATCGGGAAGTTCTTTGCGGGGCTGTGCCCGTAATTCTTTTAATGCTTGGGTCGCAATACTATCATCCAAATGGAATTGCGCCTTTATTTTCCCTTTTAATAGAGGGTCATCTATATCGTAGACATGTGCTACTTTGTATTTACTAGCTCGTTGTGCCTCAAGTTTTTTTTCCCATTTTTCCCATGAGTGAGCAAGCTCAAGATAACGTTCCCGAGTATCAGGAAGTTCTTTAAAATTACGCGCCCGTGCTTCTTTTAATGCGCGGGTAACGGTAACGTCATCTAAACTGAACTTCGACGCTATTGTTTTTTTAAATTGGTCATAAAGACTGATTTTTTGATTATCTTTATCAAAGGTGATTGTATAGTTATTAAAGGTTTCTGCATGACTCGAAAGAATTGCTGCAGGATCGAGATTATTTTCTGCGCTCTTGATAGTGGAGATCGCGGTAGCGATAAACATTAAAAGATTTTTTTTTAACATGATGCTATTCTTCTGAAAGAAATTTTTGCATTTTAAGATACCCAAGATACGAATCCAATATAAAGGCAGCAGCAATTGCATGCGATTTAAGCTTTTCTTCTTTAGTGCGAGCAGGACTAGCAGTTTGAGCACGCTTACTACTTAACCGCTCATCCCATAATATAAACTGAGTTTCAGGGAACGTGTTTTCAAGCTCTGTGTGTAGCAAGACGACTTTTTTTGTCTGGTCACTTTCTGTGCCACGCATGGTCTTAGGGTAGCCGATAATGATGGCTGCCGGCTGTTGTTCGGCAATGAGCTTGGTGATTGCAGGCATATATTCGGCAAAGGGAACGGTGGTAAATGGCTTTGCAAGCGTGCGGGTGATATCAGAAAGGGCAATACCTACCCATTGGTCGCCTAAATCAAGCGCAGCGATTTTCCCGGTAGGAAGCTTTACGAGTCTGTTTGTCAACATGGCAGTATTCTTTTATAATAAAGACTTATTACAGATATTATCTTAATCTAGCGTACCTTAAGGATGCAGGAGTTACAATGTTATATGAAGAACTAGATCTTTTAATAAAAAATTGTGGCGAATTGTTATGGGGCTGGCCACTCTTGGTTGGCATTATGGGCACGAGCATCATTATGACTATCGCCTTCGGGGGCATTCAGTTTCGTTATTTTATGCGTTCCTGGAGCTACTTGCTTAAAGCTGAAGAAGAGGTTAGTCGGGAGTCAACGGGAGACAATTATATTACCCCGTTTCAAGCATTTGTTAACGCACTGAGTGCGAGCTTGGGTAACGGAAGCCTGGCTGGTATGGCAACCGCTATGTACAGCGGTGGCCCGGGCGCAGGTTTTTGGATATTTGTTCTCGGATTTTTCCTGATGTCCATCCGCTTTGCTGAAGTGTATGCAAGCACCGCGTTTACTGAAAAACAGTCAACTGGGTTAATACGCGGCGGACCAATGGTCTATCTGGCGCGCGTGCCGGGCGGTTCATGGCTGCCGCAAGTGTATGCCTTTTTCTGTCTCATGCTTACTTTTGTTACCGGGAACGCGATGCAGTGTAACTCGATTGCAACGGGCCTTGTGGCTATGACAGCATGGAATATTTATGCTATCGCTTTGGTGATGTTTATTTTTTTATGCTACATAGTGGCAGGAGGCGCGAAACGCATTGTCCGCGTATCTGATGCGGTAACGCCACTTAAAGTGGGCCTGTTTTTTGTCGCCACGCTCTTTGTGCTGATCTACAATGCTAGTTCATTGTGGCAAGCACTTATTGTTATGACGCAACATGCCTTTACGCAACAAGCGGTGCGCGGAGCTCTTTTAGGGTACACGATGCAGTCGGCAATGCGCTTTGGTATCGCACGCTCGATCAACGCTACTGAAGTTGGCCTGGGGACATCGGGGATTATATTTGGAACCACCGGCTCAAAAAATCCTGTTCGCAGCGGCATCATGTCACTTGCGACCACCTCTATTAGTAACTTTGGCGTCTGCTTTTTACTGATGTGGCTTTTTGTTGCAACGGGCGCATGGCAGAGTGGGCACAGTGATATCAAGATGACTATTCTTGCTTACGAGAGTACTTTCGGTACATTCGGGGGCTGGATTGTCAATATTCTTTCCATGATGTTTGGCATCGGTTGTGTGATCGCGTATGCCTATATTGGTCGCGAATGCTGGTCGTTTTTAACCAAAGGAAAATATCTTTTTCTTTATGGATTAATCTTTTGCTTCATGGCACTTTTTGGTGCTTTAGTGCAAGCGCCCCTTTTATGGAACGCTATTGATATTGTGAATGCTGGATTGATTATCAGTAATCTCTATGGTCTAATGTGGTTGATGCCAGAAATTCAAAAAGGGGTACGGGCTTTTTATGTACATGATAGAAAACGTAATTAACACTATAAGTGATTTTGTATGGGGCTGGCCGCTGATTGCGGCCATTGTCGCCATGAGTCTTGTTATGAGCGTTGCCTTTAACTGGATCCAGATCCGCTATTTTAGATCTGCATGGTACTCTGTCTTCCATCCATCAGCAAAAATGGAAAGCGCAGATTACATAACACCATTCCAGGCGTTCTTGAATACGCTGAGTGCCAGCTTGGGTAACGGAAGTGCTGCGGGTATGGCTACCGCCATGACCGCAGGTGGTCCTGGTGCCGCATTTTGGATATTCATTATCGGTTTTTTTGGCATTGCGCTCCGGTTTGCTGAAGTATACGCAAGTAGCTATTTTATCGATGTAAACGAGCAGGGAACTTTTCGCGGCGGCCCTATGATCTATCTGGGTCTGGTGCCGGGTAAAAAATATCTGCCAGCACTCTATGCCTTTTTCTGCCTACTTACCAGCTTTGTTGCTGGTAGTGCTATGCAGTGCAATTCCATGTATGTTGGCGTTGCGCATCTTGCCGGAGGAAGTTTTTCTCCGCTGTTTGTAGCGGTTCCGCTTTTTTGCGTCATACTCTATATACTCTACGGCGGTGCTCAACGTATTATCAAATTTTCAGATAAAATTATCCCCCTTAAAGTAGGCCTCTTTTTTATCTGTACCGGTGCGCTATTAGTGTATCACATAGCCTCTTTAGGCTCCGCGCTTGCGCTTATTATGCACTACGCCTTTACTTGGCAAGCAGTAGCGGGTGCCGGTATGGGCTACACGGTGCAGACGGCATTGCGTTACGGCATTTCCCGTTCGGTGAGCGCGACAGAGCTCGGCTTGGGAACAGCAGGAATTCTTTTTGGCGCCACGGGCGGAAAAGAGCCCTTTAAAAATGGCATCATGTCGATGGCATCACTGATGATCAGCAACCATTTAGTCTGTTGTTTGTTATTGCTTATCTTTGTTGCAAGTGGTGTGTGGGACAGTGGATTAACCAGCACAGCATTAACGAGTGCCGCATTTGAGACGCTATTTGGTATCTATGGCAAAATTATTGTTACCTTCTTATCGTTGTCATTTGGGCTTGGAGTTCTCGTGGCGTATGCCTATATTGGACGAGAGTGCTGGATATTTTTGATGCCACGCGTGCCGCTTGTTTGGTATAGTGTCATCTATGCATGCATGGCATTTTTTGGGATATTTGGCAGCGTTGCGAGCGTATGGGCTTCTGTGGATATTGTTAACGCGGGTATGCTCATTATGAATCTTTATGGCTTGGCGATGCTTTTACCACTTCTTAAAAAAGCGGTTGCTAGCGACGAGCAGAAATTCCACGATAGCGGCAAAAAAACTCATGTCGACGCTTTGTCGACCACGTACAAAGTTGCCGCGCATACTGATAACGTAGGTAAAGGCACAACCTTTGTGGCGATACCGGGGATGCAAAAAAATGGCACGAATTTTGTAAAAAAAGCTCTTGAGCGTGGCGCCACCACGATAGTTCTGGCGCATGATGCTCATATTGAGCCTGACGTGCAGAACATGTTGGCAGCAGTTTCAAGCTACAGGGTGGAAAATGCGCGCAAGGCATTGGCTGAATTAAGTGCGCATGCCTATGGAAACCCGGTAAAAAAATTAAAATTTATCGGTATCACCGGAACAAAAGGCAAAACAACTACCACTTATCTGGTTGAGCATATCTTAAAGACGGCAGGGTATAAAACTGCCCGTTTAAGTACAGTGAGCAACGCGATACTTTCTCAGCAATACCCTACGCAATTAACCACTCAGCAGCCCGATTATATACATATGTTTTTGGATACGTGTGTAAAGCGTGGTGTTGAATGGGTGGTGATCGAGGTTGCGGCGCAAGCGCTTTCGCTGCATCGTGTCCATGGCATTGAGTTTGATGCGGTTGTTTTTACCAATTTCAGCCAAGAGCATGGAGAGTTTTATGCAACGCAGCAAGACTATTTTTCTGCGAAAGCATCGATCTTGAAGCAGTTAAAACGTGGCGCTCCGGTGATTTTAAATGGTGATGATACATTAGTAAGTTCGCTGCGTTCGCTGTGCATACAGGTGCATATGAGTCGCATGAGTGATGTAACTATTATTGGCACGTCGCGCGCGGGCATTAGTGGCTATATTGATCAGCTGGTTTTTGAAAATAACTTCCTCTTGGGTGCTTTTAATTTACATAATATTCATATGGCCTATTTAGTTGGGCGGCAGCTCGGTATTGTGCCTTCAGTTATCCAACAGGCAATTTACAGTTTTGCTGGGGTGCCGGGTAGATTAAATAAATACGAGCTCGAGCGGGATATTGTCGCTTATATCGATTATGCGCACACCCCATCTTCTATGCAAGCGGTGCTTTCTACGCTACGTGGTGAGACGCAGCAGCTTGTTGTGGTCTTTGGCGCTGGTGGTGAACGTGATGCGATTAAGCGCCCGATTATGGGCGGGTTTGCAGTTGAATGTGCCGATGCGGTGATACTTACGAGCGATAACCCGCGCAGTGAAGAGCCTGAAAAAATTATGCAGGATATCCTTTCCGGGGTTCCTGAGAGTATGATGCATAAGGTGCATATTGAATATGATCGGGCGCAGGCAATTAAACATGCCTATTCTGTTGCTCGTGAGGGCGCTATTATTGCACTCTTGGGTAAGGGGCCTGATGAGTATCAGTTGGTGCAGGGAAATAAATATTATTTTAGTGAACGTGAAATTCTTAAATCGTTATAAGGTTGTTATGAAGAAGATACTATTGTGGGGAGTAGTGTTGAGTTCGTCTGCTTGGGCATGTCAGGAGAGTCCTGAGAGCCCTATTGAAAAGGGGGCACGTTTTTTTGAAGCTGCTCTGCAGTTATCAAAAAGCCATCAGGTGGGCATTGATATGAACCAGATAGGAATACAAAAAGATACTATTACTATTAACGAAGTTGCATTTAATGCAATAGTAAAGAATCAGTTTCCTGAAAAGCGCATTAATGCATTCAAAAAATTTTGCTGCTTCATGAAAGAAAAATTAAAATCGGCAAAGTTGCCGGTCACCACTCGTGAACTCGCGTTTGATTTTTCAGATAAAAATCAACCCGAAGCGCGTGATTTTTTTACCGAATACGATGCTCTTACCGAGATTGCCATGCATGTGGCCCATAGTAATGGGGTAAAATCTTCGCATACTGATATGACAGAAATTAATAAACGGGCTTGATTATGTTGAATAAAAAATATTTTTTATTGTCTTTAATGTCTATAAATCTTTTTGCAAGTGAGGTGCAACGATCTTTTTTACCTCTTGAAAAATTGTCTCCGCAAGTATTTCGTTTAATCGCGAGCTATTTAACATCCGGCGACATCTTGCGATGTTCTGAGGTAAGCAAGAAGATGAAGGCCTTGACAGATAGGGAGCAACGGACCATTTCACTGACGGGCGACGCGATAATACCTCTTGCCACGGACAAATTTTGGCAAGAAAGAGGAATAGGTTTTGATTTACAAGAGCGAGATGAAGAGTTTGGTAGAATTTTAAAAAACTTAATCGAGACAATTTTGCGGCGTTTTTCAGGCAGCCGCATTCGCTCATTATCTTTATATAATGCTGAAGGTTCGAAAAACATCTCTATTGAAGAGACTTTGTTGGGGGAATATAAGTGTTTGGAGAAGTTACTTTTATATAACATAGATTGTAAGCTTCTTAAGGATTTGCCCGATGTGAGTAAGTTAAAATATCTTAATCTCTCACATATTGAAAATAATGGCGAAGGGGGCGATTTGCGCGTGATTGGTCGAGTTCCTCATCTAGAAACGCTCATTATGAAGCATAATTCCTTGACAAATTTGCCAACGGAAATTGCCCAATTAAGGAATTTGAAAGTGTTGGACGTGAGCTATAATCCTGACTTAAAGTTCACATTACCTGAATCGCTCGCAGAGCTAGAAGAGGTACATTTAGCAGAAATAAGTCTAGAAGAGATTCCTTTGTGTTTGAAAGCGCAGAAAAAATTAAAAAAATTAGATTTAACTCTGAATTATGGATTAGATTTTTTGAATTTGATAGGCCTTACTGAACTTGAAGAATTAGATTTAACTAATTGTAACTTAGCAGCACTTCCCCTTGAGTTATTTTTTTTACAAAAACTTAAAAGATTGTCTCTTGTTAACAACAAACCTTTAAGGCGATTAGATGCCGATCTGACTCCTTTGAATCAATTGCCGGCTTTAGAAGAGGTCGACCTGACGTGTTCTGATTTCACTGTGCGACCCGCAGGTATTGATCAACGAATTATTGTAAAAATATAATTGTTGCTAAAATGCGACCAGCTCGAGAGGGAGTTAATGCAAAAGATACTCTATGTTTTAGCGCTTGTGGCGCTTTCATGTCACGCGGGGATATTGGTTGACAAGGGGGAAGGCCCTATCATTGCCTCAGGGATAATTACCGCATCAATGGTACTTATTGTATATGATGTTTTGAAAACGTATCAGCCCGTTATAGCCCCCACGCAGGAGCAAAAGCTTAAGTACGCTGAGGTCAAAAGCAAGCGTGAGGAGATAGAGACAAAAGATGCTCTATGCGAATGTCTCTTGGTTAAGAAAAAACTAAAAGATACAGATTGTACAGATATCATAAATAAATTTATCATGCGATTTAGTCAAGAAGAATATATTACCATTCAAAATCGCGCCAACAAACTCGTTTAAAGTATCATTATTTAGGGAAAAATATGAAAAAATTAATAACAAGCTTTTTGCTATTTTTAACACCTTATTCTTATGCAGAATTTGATAGTAAAAATCTCAAGTCAGGAATTGTCACTGGTGTTATGATATACGTAACATTCCATCTATTTGAAACTTTTTTAGCTCATGCTTGGAAAATTGAAGAGCAAATGCTTGATCAGAAGAAGGCGAGCCAAGAGCGTAAAGTATTAGAAATAAAGGGAGAGCTTGAGATCTGCTTATTAAATCATAATAAGTATGCAGGCAACCCAGATTTAGTAAACGGGGTTCCGCGTGATTGCGTGGACCTTTATAATCAATTTCTTGTAAAAGCGGGCACGGTTGAGGCCGATGAGATGATCAAACGGTATAAAGAGCAGGTTATCATACCAAAAGAAGTAGACGATCTTTACAAAAATCGATAAGC
Source organism: Candidatus Babelota bacterium (assembly GCA_003165355.1). GTDB lineage: Bacteria > Babelota > Babeliae > Babelales > Babelaceae > BOG-1370. Next base: position 33,492 of record PLTG01000065.1, read on the forward strand.
CTATTAGTATAAAAAAGATATTTTATTTCGTTAAAAAGTATTATTATTACGGAGATTTCATGACTGAACTATTTGTCCCATTTTGGGCGATGATAAGTGGTCTTACAGGCCTGTGCACAGTAGCACTCTTATTATATTATATTACGTCCTTAAAGGTTGATGATAAAAAGGCGCTCGATATCGCGCGCGCGATTCGCCTTGGCGCAATGACCTTTTTGCGTGAAGAATATTCTATTATCGGGCTTGTCATAGCCTTTGTTGCTGCACTACTCGTGGCAGTAAGTTCATGGGTGACTGCAGTCTGCTTCTTGGCAGGATCTCTCTTTTCACTCATGACCGGGCTTATCGGTATGCACGCAGCTACCCTAGCGAACGTACGCACTGCAATTGCTGCTAAAAACCATGGTGAGCGCTCTGCTTTCTTAGTCGCTTTCTTTGGTGGCGGCGTCATGGGTATCACGGTAGCAAGCTTTGGGGTAATCGGCGTAGGCGGCGTACTTTATTTCATGCTCCATATGCCTAATTTCCCGGTATTGTTTACCGCCTTTGGTGTAGGTGCATCGCTTGTTGCATTCTTTGCGCGTGTTGGTGGCGGTATCTACACTAAATCAGCAGACGTAGGTGCAGACCTTGTCGGTAAATTAGAAGCAAATATCCCTGAAGATGATCCACGTAACCCGGCAGTTATTGCCGATAACGTAGGTGACTGCGTGGGCGACACCGCGGGTATGGGCGCCGATATTTATGAATCATACGTGACAGCAATGGTCTCTTCTATTTTACTTGCCGCGTCACATGAAAAATATATGGGCCTTACTGAATATATTACTTTTCCATTAATGGTATCGGTAATCGGTCTTTTTAGTTCTCTTATTGGCCTGGCTTCGGTGCTTATTTTAAAAAGCAGCTCAGCAACATTGTTACGTAACTCAACCTATGTAGCGCTTTCCATATTTTTAGCAGCTACCGCTTATTACATGAACGTTATGCATATAGACTTTGTCCTATATACCGCGTTGGTAATCGGTTGCTTGAGTGGCGTTGTGATTGGTCTTATTACCGAATATTATACTTCTGCAAGCCCTATTGAAAAATTGGCAAAAATTTCACAATCTGGTGCTGCGACAAATATTATCTACGGTCTTTCTATCGGCATGGAATCGGTAGTTATGCCTATGATATTCTTAGCAGGCAGCGTTGTCTGTGCATTCACCTATGGCGGCGGCGTTTTTGGCGTTTCATTAGCAGCTGTTGCTATGTTGGCAACCGTTGGTATCACCATGACTGTTGATGCATACGGCCCTATTGCAGATAATGCTGGTGGTATTGCAGAGATGGCAGGTTTTGGTAAAAATGTTCGTGCAATTACTGACAAACTTGATTCGTTAGGTAACACAACTGCAGCTATTGGCAAAGGCTTTGCTATCGGTTCTGCAGCACTTGCAGCACTGAGCGTATTTGCGGTATTCAAAGTTGAAGCTGGTATCGAATCACTCGATTTACTTAACCCGCTCGTATTGGCCGGTATCTTTATCGGCGCTGCTATGCCTTTCTGGATCTCTGCGTTAACCATGCGTTCAGTCGGTGAGGCTGCGCTTAAAATGGTAGTTGAGGTTCGCCGTCAATTCAAAGAAATTCCTGGCATTATGGAAGGTACTGCTCAGCCTGACTATGAACGTTGCATTGCTATTAGTACAAAGGCGTCATTGCGTGAAATGATCCTACCGGGCGTTATTACCGTCTCTGTTCCTGTTATCATTAAAACGGTATTTGCAGGGGTTGCCGGCATACAGATGCTTGGTGGCTTACTTGTGGGTGCGACGGTATGTGGTATCGCACTTGCCTTAATGATGGCAAATGGTGGTGGCGCATGGGACAATGCTAAAAAATATATCGAATCAGGCCATTTTGGCGGCAAGGGCTCTGATGCTCACCATGCTGCGATTATTGGCGACACGGTTGGTGACCCTTTTAAAGACACTTCCGGCCCTGCGCTTAATATTTTGATTAAGCTCATGTCGATGGTAGCGCTACTGCTTGTAGCACTTAAATAAGTAAACAAAAAGGCCCGGAAATTTCCGGGCCTTTTTTTATCATAAGTTATTCTGGATAGTGTTGACGTACCACATAACGGCGAACGTGTTGAAATTCGAACCATTAATGATGGGAAGGGTAAATGCATCGTGAGAATTATTGCCCGCGCATTTTTGGTTATGGAGCTCTATACCCTTTCTGGCGCGATTTAGCTGGCCAGCTTGGCTCGATTGATGTGTCTTATAGGCAGAAGAATGTTTTGCCGGTTTAATTTTTGCATGGTTAGCGCACAAAAGTGTGCTTGCGCAAAAAATTGTGGTGAGAAGAAATAGTTTTTTCATATTTTTTTAGGGTTAAAGATTTAACATGAATTCACGAAACTATATCATTTTAGCCAGATGATTGGAAAATTGCCAATAAGCCCGACGACATTTTTTGTTTGGCAGCAGTTGAAGTGCTTTCGGCTGATAATAAAAGGCTGCGCACGTACCATGCCACGCATCAATTTCTCAAATACCTGAAAGGCATCCTCCGAAATAAGGCGATTAAAGATCCGCAGGGACGCGCGATTAAGGGGATCTCTTTCTTTTCGTGGGATGGAGAAAATATGATTTTTAAGCGTATAGAAAATGGTAAGTTTGTGTATTAAAAATAAAGGCCCCAAAAAAAGGGGCCTTTAAATTTTAAAAAAAGAATATTTTTATGCTGCAGGAGCTGCTGCTGGTGCTGACGCAGGTCTCATTTTGCCTTTCATAGCAGGTTTGGCCATATCTTTTGTAGATTTAGCTGCAGCAGGTGCAGGTGCTGCTGATTCAGACGCGCGTGGTAAATGGCCTCTGCCCAGTGAGTTAAGAACTTCTTGACGTAACGCTTCTTGTGAAAGTGCGCCAGATTTTTTAGTTATAAAGAGAGTTGTAGGTAATCCAGAAACATTAAAAGTCCGCGCGAGATCTTGAAGCTCAGGTTCTGCGGTATTGACAGACAAGAAGGTTGCTTGCCCTTGCATCTCTTGAGACACTTTTTCAAAATCTGGGGCCATTTTTGTGCAATATGAGCATGAGGGCGAATGGAATTTAACGACATACGTGCCACTTTTTCCTAATGCCTTATCAAATTCATCTTCAGACTTAATTTCTGTGTAGCCCTTTTTTGATTCTGATTTTTTCATGCTCGATTTCGCTTTTGCCGCTTCAAGCTGCGGTGCAAGCGTTAACAAAGTAATAGTAAGCGCAAGCAGGTGAAGATTTTTCATAAATAGTTCTCCCATGATTTTAAAAAAATAATACTAGCTCAAGCATACACAATCTGTTATGGGTGAATGCAATGTATATTTTTTATAATTACAAACTTGATTAAACCCGTGTGCTAAATAGAATAAAAATGGACAATATATTTTGAAAAAAAAAATTATAATTTTTGTTGATTCTCCGGTATCGAACTGATACATTATCTAAGTACCTAAATTTTGCGATCTATTCAGATTGAATAGATTTTTTGTTTTATTTTTCCAGTGAATGTCGATTGGTGAGGGATGTATGGATGTACAAAAAACAGTTTCGACGACTGGAACGATGGCTTTTGCGTCATCGTCAGTAGTGTCGGTAGTAAAAAAACGTGATGGTCGAACATTTTCATTTGATCACCAAAAGATATATGCACTGTTACAGCGTGCTACTTTTGGATACACAGATGTAATTTCTTCTGATCTTATTATGCAAGAGATGTTGCGTAATTTATTTGATGGTATCAGCACCAGCGATGTATTAAAAGCATTGATTTTGGCTGCAGTCACCTTTATAGAGAAAGATCCTGCTTACAGTATTGTAGCAGCACGCTTACTACAACAAAAACTTTTTCGTGAGCTGGGGGGGAAAGTCCGCTCACAACAGGAATATGAATTACGCTACCGTCATATTTTTATTGAAAATATAGTTCGTGGTTGCCAAGATAATCTTTTGAGCAAGCAGATGTTAGAGTTTGATTTAGAGCGATTAGCAGATGCGTTGGTTATTGAACGCGACTCACTGTTGCAGTATACCGGCATGCAAACATTGTATGAACGCTACCTGTTGCGTTACCAAGGCGAGCGCTACGAAACAGTGCAAGCATTTTGGATGCGCATAGCTATGGGGTTGTCTCTGAACGAAGTGAATAAAAATGAATGCGCTTTAGAATTTTACGAAATTCTTTCAAAGCTCTATTATATTCCCTCAACGCCGACATTGTTCCATTCAGGGCTACCTGTTGCGCAATTAAGCTCATGCTACCTATCAACGGTTAATGACGACTTGCATCACATTTTCAAATGCATGGGTGATAACGCGCAGCTTTCTAAATGGGCCGGCGGTATCGGTACCGATTGGACTAATATTCGTGGCACAGGCGCTTATATTAAAAGTATTAAAGCAACAAGCCAGGGCATTGTTCCTTATCTTAAAATCGCTAACGATATTGTAGTTGCTATTACACGCAGCGGCATTAGACGCGGTGGTAAATGTGCCTACTTAGAAGTATGGCATATTGATATTGAAGATTTCCTCGATTTACGTAGAAATACGGGTGACGACCGTCGACGTACGCATGATATGAACACGGCAAGCTGGGTGCCTGATCTTTTTATGAAGCGTGTAACCAACGATGAAAATTGGACACTCTTTTCGCCACATGAAACGCCAGATCTTCATGATTTGTACGGTAAAGCATTTGAGCAACGTTATGAATATTATGAGGCTCAAGCGCGTGAAGGCAGAATGGAGTTACATCAAGTAATGCCCGCCAAACAGTTATGGCGTAAAATGTTAACGCGTCTGTTTGAAACGGGTCATCCATGGATCACGTTTAAAGATCCATGTAATATCCGTTCGCCGCAGGATCATGCTGGTGTGGTTCACTCATCAAATTTATGCACAGAAATTACTCTTAATACTTCAGAGACAGAAACTGCAGTATGTAATCTTGGCTCAGTAAACTTGGAACGTTTAGTATCTGAAAAGGGCTTGGACATCGTTGAACTGCAAAAAACAGTAACCAGCGCTGTACGTATGCTTGATAATGTGATCGACTTGAACTTTTACCCAACTAAAGAGGCAGAACAATCGAACAAAAAGCATCGTCCTGTTGGCCTTGGGCTTATGGGGTTCCAGGATGCTTTATGCAAAATGAATATCTCTTTTGCTTCAGAAAAAGCGCTACAATTTGCTGATGAAAGCATGGAGCATATCTCGTACTTTGCGATAAAAGCATCGAGCGATTTAGCTGCTGAACGGGGAGCATATCCATCGTTTAAAGGTTCTAAGTGGGACCGCGGTATCTTTCCATTAGATACTATCGATCTACTTGAGCAAGAACGTGGCATGCCGGTATTAGTCTCTCGCGAGCAGCGTCTGGATTGGGCATCGCTTAAAGAGCGTGTTAAAGCGCAGGGCATGCGCAACTCTAATACTATGGCTATTGCGCCGACAGCGACCATCTCAACAATTGCTGGTTGCTACCCGTGCATTGAGCCTATGTATAAAAATATGTACGTTAAATCGAACGTGAGTGGGGAATTTACCGTTATTAATAGTTATTTAGTGAGTGATCTGAAAGAGCTTGGTCTTTGGAACCAAGAGATGGTCGACGACATTAAATATCGTGACGGTGATTTAACGCAGATTACCAGAATCCCGCTTGCTATCCGTGAAAAACATTTGACGGCATTTGAACTTGATGCAGAATGGTTAATTAAAATTACGGCTGCACGTGGTAAGTGGATCGACCAAAGCCAGTCTCATAATGTCTTTATAAAAGGTGTTTCTGGTAAGAAGCTGGATGATGTGTATCGTGCGGCATGGAACTGTGGTCTTAAAACAACCTACTATCTCCGTTCGCTTGGCGCTACGCAGATTGAAAAATCGACACTCAATGCTAAAGAGTATGGGTTCACGCAAAAACGTGATACCGCATCTGAGGCAGCGCCGATTGAAGAGCTTTCAGCTGCCGAGTTGCCTAAAGCATGTTCGATTGAAAATCCGGAATGTGAATCATGTCAATAATAATAAAGGGTCGTCATGACGACGTTTAATAATCAGAATAAGAATAGTATCATCAATAATGGGCATATGGACCCAAATAAAATCTTGCCGATGCGTTACACATGGGCACGGCAACATTACAAAGACGGCATTGCGAATAACTGGACTCCAGAAGAGATCGGGATGCAGCAGGATGTTGAACAGTGGAAATCTACCACGGTATTAACAGAATCTGAGCGCCGGCTTATTCTATGGAACCTTGGTTTTTTCGCAACGGCAGAATCATTAACGGCGAATAATATCGTACTTGCGGTATATAAGCATGTGACCAACCCTGAATGCAGACAGTATATGTTGCGCCAGGCGTATGAAGAAGCCGTGCATACCGATACGTTTATCTATTGTTGTGATTCTCTTGGGCTAGATCCTGAACAGATTTACACGATGTATTTAACCATTCCATCTATCAAAGAAAAAGATGACTTTGTGGTTAACCTCACTAAATCTATCTTTGATCCGCGCTTTGAAATTAAAAATAGTGCTGATATCCAGAAATTTTTACATGACCTTGTCGGGTATTATGTGATCATGGAAGGGATATTCTTCTATGCCGGTTTTGCGATGATGCTTGCGTTACGTAGACAAAATAAAATGGTTGGTATCGGCCAGCAATTTGAATACATTATGCGTGATGAAAGCATCCACTTGGCTTTTGGGTGTGATTTAATTAACACTATTAAAGCCGAAAACCCAGAAGTATGGACGCCTGAGTTTCAACGCAATATCATCGATTTGATCAAAAAAGCGGTTGAACTAGAATGTACTTACGCACATGATGCGTGTCCGCAGGGGCTACTTGGCATCAATGCACAGCAGTTTAGTGAGTATGTTGAGCATATTGCTGACCGTCGCTTAGCGCGCATCGGGCTGCCTGAGCAGTATCATAAAGACAACCCGTTCCCTTGGCTTTCACAGGCTACCGATTTAAACAAAGAGAAGAATTTCTTTGAAACTCGTGTGACTGAATATCAGACTGCCGGCTCGCTTGAGTGGGAATAAGTCACCAAAAGTGTCATCCTCGCGCATGCGGGGATCCACGCTTATTAGGTAAAAATCGAGTAAATAAATTCTGAGCAATCGTAATTTACTCTGCGTTTCGCTCGCATTGTCCGTAATGCTTTCTAATACACCGGATAAACATTAAACCGCTGCTGCCAAGAAGTATACAGCTGCTTACTATAAAGTGCTCAGGTGGTGTTGTGGGCGATCTAACACATGAACTAACATATGCAGTTCCCCCAGCTATGCCAAGAAGCAATGATGCATCGTAAGCGCGCCATATGAGACGGCTTCTTTGAGTTGCTTGAGGCACTAAAGCATTATCTTCAGGGGTATCCAAACAAAGTATTTGTGATGTACTTATGCACGCAAGTGCTAATAAGATATTTTTGAACATATTTCTCTCCTGGAACTATAGAATCACTTTAATCTATATCAGATCCGCTAGTAGCATGCATACTGGTATAATTGGCTTGTTGTAAATATGAAATAGACTTTCGTTGAGGCTGAAATTGCT
>PLTG01000018.1 GCA_003165355.1 Candidatus Babelota bacterium
CCTTACATAACAATTCTAGCGAACAAGACATTCGCCACTCAGTCATAAAACGAAAAATATCTGGGGGAACGCGCAGTGACAATGGTCGTGATGCTCGTGATATTTATATGACTTTAATGAAAACATGCCGTAAAAATGGGCTTTCTGTCTGGACCTTTTTTGGTGACAGAATCAGAGAAATTCGAAATTCTTTGTATTTATCAGAATTAATTCGAAAAAGAGCCGCATCACCCGCCGGTCCTTAAATTTCTCTTTTTTTTTAATAACATTTCATTTTTTTATTCAAGAAAAAACGGCCGTATGGATTTCTGATCCTTCGATACATTGGTGCGTTTCGCACCAACACTCAGGATGCCTGCGATGGCACAAAGTGCGACGGCTGGGAGCGGCCGAAAAAGCCTATCTCAGATTAATGAGCACTTACAATAAGAGTGATAATTTAAGCATCAGATCACTTGAGGGTTTTGTTAAAAATGCTTCCTTCGTACAAAGAATGCAAAAAAAGATTTTATCTGAAAATGAATTGTTAGCCCTATTAAAAAATATAAAGGATACTGCGGATAATAATGTTTCCAATAAAGGCAATGAGAATCATTCAAGCGCTTGGGGAACAACGTATAATGTCATTTCTGCTATACATAGCACTGTCAGTACCATTAACATTATTACTGGATGGATTTCAGGCAGAAAAACTGAACCGCCTCAACCACCTGCCGCTAAGTGATCCCGTTTCATTTTTTTGAATACAATCCAATCAATTCAGCTTTACCAAGAATATGGCCTTGCATGGTTTGCAGAAGTGTCTCTTTGCTTGCGCCAGCTGTCAGGTTGATCACGGTATCGAGCGCATAGAGCGTAAAAAAATAATGGTGGGTTCCTGATGGTGGGCAGGGGCCAGTCCAGCCCATTTTGTTTGTATCATTAATGCCGAAGATAATTTTTTGTGATCCTATATTTTCTGGTAGGCGTGTCATAGTTGCCGGTATAGCATAGACAAGCCAGTGGGTGAATGTTTTTGCTGGCGCGTCTGGGTCATCGACAATAAGCGCGAAGCTCAATGTTCCTGCCGGCTGGTTGTCCCATGTCAGCTCAGGAGATATATTTTGCCCATCGCAGGTGTATTTTAAAGGGATTGCTTTATGCTGTTCAAACGCTGGGCTGCTGAGCGTAAATGTTTGGGCCATGAGGTATCCTGAAATAAAAAGAGAGAGAATAAAGATATTTTTCATAATGTTTCTCATAATTTTTAATTTTCTGAACTCATGAGTAAGTTTGCCAAAAAAAATATCATGTTTTCAAGATTCATTAAAATATAGACAGATCTGCTGCTTCTCCTTTATCTTTAAATGAGGGATGTTTAGAGTGAGGGGGTATGCTATGAAAAATCTTACATGGTATAGTATTGCTATACTTTTTTTTCAATTTTTTGCACATTCAATAGATATTGTTTATTTATGGGTTGATGGTAACGACCCAGAATGGCAAGCAATAAAAGATTCATATATCAAAAAAACATGGGTTTCAGATGGCAGAACGGATAACCGTTTTATGGACCATCAAGAGCTGCGTTATTCATTACGGTCGGTGGTACAATATGCGCCATTTATTAACCATATTTATATTATCACCATGAACCAACGGCCTGTATGGTTGGTAGATCACCCCAAAATTACCTTGGTTGATCATACGCAAATTTTTAAAAACTTGAATGATCTGCCGACTTTTAATTCGCATGCCCTTGAGAGCAATTTGCATCGTGTTCCAGGCCTCGGGGAGAAATTTATCTATCTCAATGATGATGTCTTTTTTGGAGCACCGGTAACGCCTGAAGACTTTTTTGATGGTGACAGGGTCAATGTGTTATTCGAAAAGGGCTTAAGCCCCTCGGGCCCGCCCGTTGAAAATGAGACGGTCTATCGCAGCGCATTGCGTAACATGAACGCATTTCTTGATAGCCATTATGGGTATGAGCCTCGGCCGCGGCTGCGCCATGCACCATTTGCCTTAAGAAAATCGTATATCCAGGCGTTTGAAGATGAGTTCCCGCATATTTTTGCACTTAATTCATCACATAGATTCAGATCTGAGCATGATTATACGGTAACCAATGGCCTGCTACAATATTATTGGAAGTATCATGATAAGATATTCTCTCGGCCGTTGGGTAATATGATGATATCGCTCAGAAACGATTCGTTTATTGAAAGGGCTAAGCAGCGGCTACAGCGTCTTAAAGACAAACGGCCTGAAACTTTTTGTTTACAGGATGTGATGGGGAAAGACAGTGCCGAGACTCAGGCGTTATTGCATGAGTTTCTGGAAGATTATTTCCCTGAGCCTGCGCCGTGGGAACAGGCCTGAAAAGCCATCACCAGGTGTAGTAGTCGTTATTAATCAAGAAGGTTGAGAATTGCCACACATCCTCCTTTTTCGGTCTATTTTTGCCAAAGACTAAAAATTGATTCGGCCCAGAAAGGGGCGTCCAATCGGTAGGTCCGGAAAAGAATTCACCTAAATAGGGGCGTGCGACTTTTAAAATCTCTTCATGGTCAATATCATCAGGCAAGCAGAACCCTTGTTCAGGATTTTTAAGCGCATAGAGTGCTGCGGCGATAACGCTGATTGCAACTTGCACCGTCGTGCTATTCTGATGCGGAACGAGCTTGCGTGCATCATTAATATCTAGAAGGCTCCCGATCCACCAGCCATTAAAATCATGCCCCATAAGTAAGCAGCCCACTTCGTCTTTGCCACTAATAATATCATTGTTGTTCAGGATACGTTTTGAATCTTGCTGTTCAAAGTTGCGCATGCGCAATTCATGTAGCGAGCTTAGCGCAGAATCGGTGGGGCAGTAGGCATAATGAACGGTCGGTCGATAGACGGGCTTATCACCTTGCCAAACGGTTAATCTCTCTGAGATGCCGAAGGCCTCGCCGTGGCGGATGACCATGCCGACGATAGGCCCAGAAGGCACCCACGAGCGGACCCAGGTATCAATGCCGCGTGTAGCAAGCAGGATTTGGTTATGAGGACCATTTTTGTGTGTCATAGCGCCGGCAGGAAGTTGTTTTTCATGCGTTCCCCATCCGAGTTCGCTTGGTGCAAGGCCTTCTTCTATAAAGCCTTCTACGCTCCAGGTGTTAACGAACTCGTCAACCTGCTTAGGTTGTCGCGTAATCTGTGTATCCCGCTCAGAGATATGGATCACTTGGGTGTTTGTAAGGTACCCAAGTTGTGCAAAGTCTTTCGTTGCCAGGGCCTCTTCAAGTTTGGGTGCACGCGGGTCTTGCGGTTTTTCTTGTACGATCTTTGTGGCAATCTCGGTGAGTGCTTGTTTGGTGAAATGGGAAACGAGCCCAGGGTTGGCGCCATGGTCAACAATCGCGGTGGCACTTTTTTTGTTCCAATTTTTTATTGCCTCTTTTATACGCATGTGCCGATGGTATAAGGTGAGATGATTTGGAGAAACTTTTTCTATATCTTTATACGGCTCCCATTCTTCAATTGATGTATTAATATACAGAACGTTCTGTTCATGGCACCACTGGATCATGGCTATGGTGTCGATATTCCATGCTAAATCTATAAAAAGATCGCCAGATTTAAGATGCTTTTTCAAAATGTGCGTATAATTTTCTGGAGTTATTTTTTCTTGGATATAGACCACACCTTGGTCAAGAAACTCTTGTACGCGTGCTCGATTATCAACAAAATCTATAATAGTTACATTTTTGGGTGAGATAGCGATATGTTTAAATAAGAGAGGTAATGTGCATTGTACTACGCCCCCGCATCCTGCGATAACTATATTTTTATTATATTCAACCATAGTAAACTCTTTATGTTAGGCTGCCGCTATGGATTCGACCCAGCCTTCGCCAAGGCTTCGGCGGGCAGGCTACGCGGGGTTTTATACTGAGCGAAGTCGAAGTACTCACCACGAGCGGCCCTGAATTCGCTCATCCTGAGCAGAGTCGAAGGGTTAGCGAAAAGCATGACGGCTAAAAATTTTAATAAGACCATATATACTGTAAGATAAAAACAACACCCTTTTAAAAGCAACAATAATGAAAAATATTTTATATTTAGCCTCGCAATCGTCATCACGCAAATCTCTTTTGGTTCAAACAGGAATCCCTTTTGAAGTCTTTAAGCAATCTGCCGACGAGCATGCTTGCGACTGGACATTGCCGCTCGAGCAATTGGTTGAGTCTATAGCGCTTCACAAGATGGAGTCTCTTGATATGTCTGTTATTGCGGATAAGCAGAGAATATGGGTACTTACGGCTGATACACTGGGGCAAGATGAACACGGTACTATTTATGGCAAGCCTCTGGATTATGACGATGCTGTTTTACAGTTAAAAAAGCAGCGCAACCAGTGGGCGCGCGTTGCCACGAGCTTTTGCCTTGAGCACAAAGTTTGTGATGCAGGTCAATGGCGCACCGATAAACGTATTATTCAAACAATCGTTTCTTCGATCTATTTTTCTATAGAAGATGCCGAGATAGATACCTATATACATTCTTCTGGCGCGTTACAATGTGCTGGGTCTATTACCGTCGACGGCTTTGGGGCGCAACATCTTAAAGAGGTAAAGGGTTCTTATTCTAATGTTATTGGTCTACCACTTTATGAAGTGCGTCAGGCGCTTAAAGAGCTTGAGTTTTTTAACGATTGAAAGGTATTTTTGGCAGCAGCCTCGTATTAATTCTATGCTTGATGCTATTTTTTTCTGCTTTAATCTGATTATGGATATACAGATTGCATCCGAGACATATAAAAAAAATTACCAGTAATTGCATTTTCATCGCCACCCCTTTTGTGCTTTCGCACGTTTTAGTTTGTTTTATTATCTAGTTATTAGTGTAGCGATTTGTTGTTTCAGTTTGCAATTATAATTTTAAAAAAAATAAAATTTACCAAAAAAAGAGTCCCTGATTTCTCAGAGACTCTTTGTAAGCTGATGATAAAAAAAGCTTTAGGGGCTCTTTTTACATATTTTCTGTATCAACTTCAACAGCTGGTTTTTCTAAAACTTTAGCACGTTTACCACGTACTTTACCTGGGTGGAGATGTTTAACATGTCCGCCTGAAACGGTAACTTCTTTATATTCTGGTGGACAAACTGGACCACAAGTACGTCTACAAATAGGTTTTACTAGTTCTTCGTGTGCTATAACTTTAAAACATTCTTTTTCGCCACGGCTGTTAACACGTTCTGTTGTGTTTTCTTCGCAATAACTTTCATCAATACACTCTTCACGAACTGGTACTGTTTCTACCGCTTGAACAACTTTTTCACACACTTCTTTTGGACAGTGGCAATGTTGTTTTGGCTGACGGCACATACCGCAATGGTGTTCGACGCGTTGGTATCTGCCATCGCCGTCATTAGGCTGCATTTTTGCAGAAACTTCGGTGATTAAAGATACTGCTGCGATTGCAAGCAGTGCAAGTAATAATTTTTTCATAAAAACTCCTTTTTTTAGGTATTTTGTCGACTTTGTGGCATACCCAAATTGACCACATTATTAAGTTTGGCAATAAATGCTAAAAAATAGCAATACTTCAAACTTTCTCAATCTAATTTTTCTTAGCTTTGCATTCCGCATGAGCCGTTAGCATAACGACTTTTTTTGCAAGAAGTACAGCCAGTTTTTGCTACGCGTTCTTTGCGTTGTATACCACAGCTGCCATCACTGCATGCTGCTTGTAATGTTGCTGCTGTACAAAAAACTACTGCTAAAAGAGCTACATATAATTGTTTTTTCATGATATTTCCTTTTTTTTATTAAAACAATACTATTTATAACTACTTTCAGGATAACAGAGGCTTTTGTTAAAATTCAAGAGTCTCTTTAGGTTTCATGAGATCGCTCTCTTGGGGTGCGCGCGCAATAGCGCCATTGGGTGGCAATTTGCAGCATTTTGAAGTTTGCTAAAAAATGGGGAAAATAGGGTGATTTAAGAATAAGGGCCGCTTGAGAGCGGCCCTGTAAAATCAAAAGAATGGGTACGGCGGCTTAAAAAAAATATTAATAACCGCTTAATACTTCGACAAGCTCAGTATGAGCGGTTATTAAATTAAAATAATTTAGTGAGTAGCGAGTTTTTTGCTCGGCTTCCATCGTTTAAGAAGCTCTTTGCATAAAATGTCTTTAGGGTTGCCTACATCACTTTTGCAAAACGCCGCTTCAGCTTTAGCAATACTTGTTTCAAGCGCGCCATACGAGTAGGTACGGGCGTCAACCTGTTTAAGCGCCGGAAGCATATTGCGCTGAATCACCTCTTGGGTATGATCTTCATTCATAAGATCATCAATCTGCGTTTCGAGAAGCATAAAAAAGTCGATGATGCTATCTTGTAGTTCTGCCGCAGCCTGTTGACGTTCACGTTGCGTGGTTACCGATTCAAGCTGTTTCTGAAGGCCGTTATGTAGTGCCCTGTTAATTATTTTTCTCAGTGGTTCTTGCTCGTGCTCAAGCATCCATTGCAATAGCATTAAAAGTTCGTACGAGATATTCATTTGATTGGAATCTTGATTGTGTGCCATATCAGTATCCTTTTCGTTGATGAATGGTATAAAGTTTCTCTATCCGTTTGTGCATATTCGGGTGGGTTGAAAAGAGTTCCATAAACCCGCCGCTGGTAAAAGGGTGCACAATAAAAAGCCCCGCGGTAGCAGCTTGGGCAGTATCCTGCGCGTTCATTGACGCATGAGGAACGTGGTCATGTAATTTCTGTAACGCACGCGCTAAAGCAAGAGAGTCTTTGCAGGCATGTGCGCCCGTTTCGTCAGCCAAATACTCACGTGAGCGTGAAATGCCCAGGCGAATCAGCAGCGCGACAAGGGGCATAAAAAGTGCAATAGCAAAAAGACTTACCAAGGAGCCCTGTTTGTTTTTATCCTGCCCGTGCATGGACCCCCAAAAAAGCCGGTAGCGTACAAAGTCTGCGCAATAGCCGATAGCCATAGCCAAGGTAGCAGCTATGGTAGTAACAAGAATATCACGGTTTTTGATATGCGAAAGTTCATGAGCGAGCACGCCGCGCAATTCTTCAGGTGTTAAAAGGGAAAGAATGCCTGAAGTGACAGCAACTGAGCTGCTTTGAGGATTTCTGCCGGTAGCAAACGCATTTGCCATCGGTGTTTTTATGATCCAAAGCTTTGGCATAGGGAGCCTCATTTCGTGTGCCAGATCCGACACGATATCATAAATCCATCCATATTGCTCTTCAGGCAGTTTTTGAGCACGGTACATGCTTAAAACTATTTTATCTGAAAAGAAGTACATAATTCCATTTAAGATTATTGCAAAAAATAATGCAAGGGTTAACCCCTGAACGCCTCCTAAAAGGTCCCCTATAAGAAGTAAAAGACTACTCATAAGGGTCAAAAGGACGACCGTTTTTAATTTATTGAGCATCATCATGATGTGTGCCTCCTGAAAGTTGGGCCACCTTGCCCCCAGAGCGCTTAGTGCGCTTGCCAGCAATAGAGGCCAGTTTTTCTGCCTGATTTTTCAGCGTATGGTTCGTCTCAAGAAGATCGTTCTCGAGCTCTTTTTGTGTCGCAGTAAAGAGAGAGTTCATCTCCTTTTGCAATTTTTTAATCTGTTTTTGCAGCTTGAGTATCATCTCAACTCCTGCAAGATTGATGCCGACGTTATGTGTCAGATGAATAATCTCTTCAAGGCGCTCGATATCCTCTTCAGAAAAGAGCCTGGTGTTACCCTCGGAACGCTTAGGGTTAATAAGCCCCTCTTTTTCATATAATCTGATAGTTTGCTGATGTACGGAAAACATCTGAGCAACCGCAGAGATCGAAAAATAGCCTTTTCTTTTTTTCATTTTGTAATTTTTTGATTCTTGATGAATTTCTTTAATTTTTATATACCCTTATAGTGTACCAAATCTGATAAAAAAAGCACTAAGGGGATGGACGATGAGAAGATCGATGGCGGTATGGTCAATAGGATTGGCTGGTGTACTTTATGGGCAGCAGGGCGAGCAGCGGGGCATTATCACGGACTTTTTGAGCTTTTTTGATATAGCCAATTCATACACGGGCATTGTATGCCCTCAAGAGGGCTTTTCCTATCCACTTGTATCTCTTAATAGACAAGAGGTTGACCACGGCCTCAGAAGAACGGCATGGGTTAAAAAGTACCTGGCCGAGAATCACCAAATTACGGGCAGAGCACCTAAAATCGCGGTATGCATCAGCGGTGGCGGGGTGAGAGCACTAGTTGGTGGGCTGGGTTTTTTGAAGGCGATGCAAGAAGAGGGGTTTCTGGAGTGCAGCAGTTATCTTTGTGGACTTTCTGGCTCAACCTGGGGAATCAGCGGCCTGCTTGAGTCAAAAGTGGGCGTGGGCGATTATTTAGAATTTTTGAAAATGGGTTTGCAAGTAGGCTTTTTTAATGGAATTGATGGCAGAAAAATAGGCGATGAGCTACTCAAAAAGGTTGAAAATGGCCAATCTGTATCGTTGATAGATATTTGGGGGGTGCTTATTGCGGAAAAAATTCTTGCAAATAGCCGGAATAGGGCTCTTACTTCAATTACCCTGAGCAATTATATGCAGCTGCCTCAAGACGGTTCATCATTAATGCCTATTTATAGTTGCGTAACTCCTTTGGGTGGTTTAGAGGCGCAAACTTACCAGTGGGTAGAATGGACTCCCTTTGAGGTAAGTTGCCCGTATCTTAAGACAGCTATCCCGTTATGGGCGCTCGGCAGGACTTTCAAAGAGGGGAAAAGCATTGATATGCCCGCGCCCCTGTCTTTAAGTTTTGGATTGGGTGTATGGGGGTCTGTTATGTCTGGTAATATTCAGGATCTGCTGAAAGTGGTTATGAACCCGTTATTGGCATGCGAAGGCAACCTTCTCGCCTGTGTTTTGCCGCAGCTGGACAGTAACTCTTTTTTTGACCAGATGAGTCGCATGCGGGCTTTTCCGGCAAAGCTCCCTAATTGGAACTGGCAGCTTGAGGGAGCCCCTGCATGCGATTGCCAAACATTGACGTTTGTTGATGCGGCGTTTCTGTGTAACTTGCCTTTGATACCGGCTTTAAATCCGCTGCGTGAAGTGGATATTATTATCGCGGTTGATCTCACGATTGGGGACGATTTTGTCTTAGAATTACCCTGTACCGCGACCTATGCCGCTGACAATGGCCTTCCCTTCCCCCCCATTAATCCCGATAAGTTGAGGAATATATGTTCGGTCTATGGCGCAGAAGATGCTCGTGTGCCAACAATCGTCTATTTTCCCTTAGTGGCTAACCAAGATTATATGGGTGGCTGGGACCCGCAAACGGCAGACTTCACCGGGACTTTGAATGTTACTTATACCCCGGCGCAGGTTGACCTGGTGAGCGGGCTCATGTACACGGCATGTAAGCAGAATAGTTTTATTATATGGGATCTTATTAAAAAAGCCGCGAATAGATAAATCCGCGGCCAGTATTTAAACGTTAAATTTGATATTCAAAATATCGCCGTCTTGAACGATATAGTCCTGGCCCTCGGTCTTCATTTTGCCAGCCTCTTTTACCTTCGCTTCGCTACCATAGGTAAATAGGTCTTTGCAATTGAACACCTCAGCGCAGATGAAACCACGTTCTAAATCTGAATGGATCTCTCCGGCTGCTTTGCGCACGGTGATGCCCTTTGAAATTGGCCATGCATGTATCTCTTTAGGCCCGCAGGTAAAAAAGGTGATAAGTCCCAGATGAGCATAAGTCTTTTCAATAATAGAATCTAAGCCGCTTTGCGTAACGCCCATCATACTTGCCATCTCTTGACGTTCCGCTTCAGGCAATACAGAAAGTTCATACTCAAGGCGCGCACTCACCGGAATAACGGCATCGGCTCCAAAACGTTTTACTAAAGCCTGATAGTTTTTATTTTCAAGATAGGCGTTATCTGCAATTTCATGTTCAGCAACGTTTGCGATAATCAAAAAAGATTTTCCTGAGAGTAAAAAGCTGTTACGCGCATAAGGGGATGTGCAGAGCTCTTGCACTTTGGTAAAATTACCCGCATTAAGAGCTTTTTCTAATTCTGCGATAAGTGCTTGTTCGAGCTCCAATTCTTTTTTTTCTGCAGGTTTGTTTTGCGCTGCCTTTAATGAATGTTGCAATTTCGCAGAACGTTTTTCGATAGAGTCTAAATCTCTGAGCATCAATTCGGTAGTAATGATATCAAAGTCTCTGGTGGGGTCGACATGCTCAAAATCTGAAGTGATATTTTTGTCTTCAAAGCAGCGGACCACGTGCAGTATAAGATCTACTTCTCTGATATGGCTTAAAAACTGGTTGCCGAGCCCTTGGCCGGTCGCGGCGCCTTTGACAAGCCCGGCAATATCTACAAATTGCACGGAAGCTGGAATAGTTTTTTGTGAGCCATACCATTTTTGCAATGCAGGAATACGTGAATCGGGCACGGCGGTGATGGCCATATGCGGGTCGATAGTGCAAAACGGGTAGTTCTCTGCAGGAACAGAAGATTTGGTTAACGCATTAAAAAGGGTCGATTTCCCTACATTGGGAAGGCCTACTAGGCCGGCAGCGATACTCAAGGGACCTCCGGGTATATTTTTGAAATAAACGGGCAGCTTTCAGGCTACCCGTTTATTTCTTGTTCTATTTTTGGTTACTTAGTTATTTCAGGATCGATAGGTTCTTCAGGTGATCCAGAAGGTCCTGATTGATCTTCGCCTGTACCCGTTGAAGAATCGCCGGCGCCCGCTTTGTACATAATTTCAGCCAGTTTATGTGAAGAGGTTAAAAGCTCTTGGTAAGCAGCTTCCAGGGCATCTTTATCAGAAGATTTTTCTTCAAGCACTTTTTTGGCATTCTCTAATGCCGCTTCAACCTTGGTCACTTCTTCAGCGGGAAGTTTCTCTTTATGTTCGCCGAGAGTTTTTTCAACTTGCATAATCAAGCCGTCAAGCTGATTACGTTTTTCAACCGCTTCACGAGCTTTTTTATCTTCTTCTTGGTGCTCTTGCGCATCACGGACCATAGCGTCGATCTCTTCTTTAGAAAGGCCGCTGCTTGAAGTGATGGTGATTTTTTGTTCTTTGCCGGTACCTTTATCTTTTGCCGACACGCTTACAATGCCATTGGCATCGATATCGAAGGTAACTTCAATTTGAGGAACGCCGCGCGGTGCTGCAGGGATGCCTTCGAGTTTGAATTCGCCCAACAATTTATTATCGCGTGCAAATTCGCGTTCACCTTGTACTACACGGATGTCTACCGCTGTTTGATTGCTTTCTGCGGTACTAAATACCTGCGATTTGCGCGTAGGGATAGTAGTGTTGCGTTCAATCAAGCGCGTAGCGATGCCGCCCATGGTTTCAATGCCTAATGAAAGCGGAGTAACATCAAGAAGTAACAGGTCAGTTACATCGCCGGCAAGAATGCCGCCTTGAATTGCAGCGCCGATTGCTACCACTTCATCTGGGTTAACCGATTTATTGAGCTCTTTACCAAAGAAATCTTTTACCAGTTGTTGTACCTTAGGGATACGGGTTGATCCGCCAACAAGAATAACTTCGTCAATTTCAGTTTTATTTAAATCGGCATCTTGAAGCGCTTTTTTGCACGGGATTAAAAGACGATCAAATATTCCAGCGCATAGGCTTTCAAGTTTTGCACGGCTTAATTTTAAGGTTAAATGTTTTGGCCCGGTTGCATCTGCAGTGATATAAGGCAAGTTGATCTCTGTTTCATGCATTGCCGAAAGCTCTATTTTCGCCTTCTCTGCAGCTTCTTTTAAGCGCTGTAACGCCATGCGGTCGTTGCGCAAATCGATGCCCTGATCTTTTTTAAATTCGTCTAAAATGTAGTTAATAATTACTTGGTCGACATCGTCACCGCCAAGGTGAGTGTCACCATTGGTCGAGCGAACTTCAATAACGCCATCATGAATCTCTAAGATAGATACGTCAAAGGTTCCGCCGCCGAAGTCAAAGACAGCGATTTTTCCATTTTTCTTTTTATCTGCGCCGTAGGCAAGTGCTGCTGCTGTTGGTTCATTGATGATACGTTTTACATCGAGGCCTGCAATTTTGCCCGCATCTTTGGTTGCTTGACGCTGAGCATCGTTAAAATAAGCAGGGACGGTAATAACCGCTTCGCTCACTGAATGGCCTAAGTAATTTTCCGCAGATTTTTTAAGTTTGCTTAAAATTGCAGCTGAGATCTCTTGGGGAGTGTATTCTTGCCCTTGTGCATTGACTGCGATGTCGCCATTAGCACGTTTTACTAACCTATAGGGAGCAAGCTTAATTTCATCTTTCATCTCATCGAACGTGTGCCCAATAAAACGTTTGATAGAATAAATGGTGTTTTCCGGATTGGTTACGGCTTGACGTTTTGCAAGTACACCCTCGAGGCGTTTGCCATCTTTGGTGAATGCTACTACTGAAGGGGTGGTATTTTGACCCTCTTCATTAGGAATAACTTTCGGCGTACCGCCTTCCATGATAGCGACCACCGAGTTGGTAGTACCAAGATCGATTCCGATAATTTTATTTGCCATGATATTTCCCTTATGTTTTTGATACTAATGCGTTAAAATAATTTTATTAAAATTATATGCATTTCGAAAATCATGTCAATATCCGACTCAAGAAATCTTAGTCTTTTTGACTCAAATTTTCTTCGGCCGCTTGTTTTTCCTGGGTAGCTATTTCAAGCTTTTGCTGTTCTTTGAATCGCCTTATTTTAGCTTTTCGTTTTTTGACGCCATAAATAATAAGAGGGATGCCTGTAATAAAAAGAACTCCTGGTATCACGCTAGCGATTCCTACGATGGTCCCTAGGGATGCAAGACCCGCCCCGGAAATTAATATACCGCTAGCAGTAGTCGTTGCTATGCCGCCAGCAGTTAAAATTGATCCTGCGGCTATGGCGCCATTTGGCCCAGCCAAGTTCGGTTTATTTTTTTGTTTGCATGCAGGTGAGATTGCCATTAGTAATGTTATGAGAAAAAGTAACTGTTTTTTCATGATGGTTCCTCTACATGAATAGAAAGAGAGTCATTATGTTCGGCCGCTTGTTTTTCCTGGGTAGCTATTTCAAGCTTTTGCTGTTCTTTGAATCGCCTTATTTTAGCTTTTCGTTTTTTGACGCCATAAATAATAAGCGGGATTCCAATTATTAAAAGAGCGGGCGTCACACAGACAAGTGTGGCTATGGGTACAAGATAGACGAGAGCCCCCAGCTCCATTGCTGCGAGTGCTGGTCCTGCTGATGGAAATGTAGCCATCAATGCGCCGGTTGCTATCGTTGTTGCTACCCCGCCGCCTGTCAGAATTGAACCAGCCGCGATGGCGCCATTAGGTCCGGCTAAATTAGGCTTGTTTTTTTGTTTGCATGCAGGTGCAGTAGCTAGGAGTATGGTGAGTAAGAAGAGTAATTGTTTTTTCATTGTTTATAATCCTC
>PLTG01000054.1 GCA_003165355.1 Candidatus Babelota bacterium
TAATATTTTAATGTATCTCAAAATCAATATCGAGTCGATTGATACCAGGATTCGGCCTCAATTATCACCTCATGGATCAACTGACATACAAGTAGACATTACTATTAAATCACCTTCTGGCAATCGAAAATTATTTCTGGATGATTCAAGCAAAGGAATCCTTTTTTATTCTGAAGACCAAGGGAATTATTTTGTGAAATATTTTTACCCCACTCATGATGATCCAGATAAAACTCTACTACTTCCAAACAACGTCTATTGCGATAGCTACTGCGATACAGACATTGAAAAAATAATTATTAATACTGTCGTTCGATATGCGCGGGTGCGCGGTGACCGTAGCATAGAAATAAGAAATTCGGCGATACCACTATGCAGACAAAAATTACTAGAAGAAGCTGGCTTCAAATATACCGGAAAAAGCACAAGCCCGATTCAACAAGATATGTACAAACTTTCTTTAAAAGAGTAAATAATTTTCACCGTCTTAAATTATTTCTGGTATTATAAGTATTGTTTAATTTTCCAATAAAACCTAACAGAGTAAAGCAATATGATCATGGTAATGATACGGAGAGCAATTTTATGCCTAATTTTATTTATCTTAGCGCCCCTATCTGCACAACAACATGCTAACATTGAGACTTCAGAGCAATTAATGGCGCGTGATAAAGTGGCACAATTGTTGGGATGCACCGCAGAAAGCCTTCTCAATAACTCTTGGGCCCCTGTTGCCAAAGCAGACGATGCCTATACGCAAGAAGAATTACGAATAAATTTCTTACGAGCCATAGCACCCTCTTATAAGGGAAATTTGATAGAATACTTGGATCACTTAACTCTGATTGACACGAGTGATTTGCAAAAAATATCAGGTACCTTATCAAAGCCAGATGAGATAAGTAAAAAAACTCGACGCTTTGTTGAGTTGACTCGAAAAAGTTTGCAAAAAATAGAGAGCCTCAGATCAGCACTAGGAAAAGAATTGCATACTGATCAAGTTTTAATTGTACCCTCTGAGTTCGGACTCATAATGCCCATAACATCTCTTAATGGCACGATTAACACCCCACACGGCCAAAAAAGAATAGCTATAAAGTTAGATACTTCGACAGCCATCTGGTTTATTGATATAAACAATAATAAATTCTTGGGGGCCGAAACCGAAGAGGGGATGGATATTGCTAAGCGCAAGCCCTATGCAGACGCTGAAAACACCCAGGGTGATGCAGAGCTTCTGAGTAAAATCGTCACGGTATTAGAGAAAAATATAGACATCAAAGATTTACCCTACATCAGTTTTAATTAACGAAAAATGAGTTCATTATGAGTTCTATCGAAGGGCTCACCACTATCCATTACCTACAAATATTCATATAAAAAAATCAAAAATTATTTTTCAAGTGAGCATCTCTGCCGTGCCCAGCAATAGCTGGGCCGAATGAGACTCGTCGTAGACATGTCGAATGAGTTAGATGCGATTTTGCTTCTTCCCTTAGTGCCGTCGGCCGTCCGATCGCTGCATGCGAAACCCGGCCAGAGGGTGAGCGCAGCAAGGGTTTTAAGGGCTTGCCCTAATGATCGGGGGTCTTGGGGGTTTATCACCAAATCCCCAAGGCGGGGCGCTCGGCACGGCGCAAATAATGAATTTAACTTTATTAGATGGATCCTGAAACAAGTTCAGGATGACACAGGCTTCGCCGGGCACGGCAATTTTTGTTATTAACGTGGATAATGGATAATCACCACAGGCGAAGGCGGGCAGGCGAGTTCCAGATGACACCCTGCCCATAAGTTTATTAAATAACGACTTTTTTAAGCTCCTGCGGCATCAAGACATGGCCCAAGACTTCGTTTGCATGGTTAACCCATATAAGCTGAATGTCTTTGGTAATCTCTTCAAGGCCCGCGATATCGCTTTTGTTTTTGTACGGCAGAATAATATGGGTAATATGATTCCGTTTAGCCGCCAAGATTTTTTCTTTAATGCCCCCAATACGCATAACATCACCACGTAAATTCAGTTCGCCCGTCATAGCATATTCAGCATTAATAGGCCGTTGAGTAAGCGCAGAAAGTATCGAAGTAAGCATAGTAATCCCAGCCGATGGGCCATCTTTTGGGATAGCGCCAGCAGGCACGTGAATATGGATATCGTATTCGGTGAACATCTTCGGATCTATGTTAAATTCCTGCGAATGGGCACAGGCGTAACTCAAGGCAGCCTGAGCAGACTCTTTCATCACGTCACCCAATTGCCCAGTAAGCAGTAATCTGCCTTTGCCAGGCATGATTATCGCCTCAATTTTAAGTATTTCACCGCCTACTGATGTCCAGGCAAGGCCGTTAGTGATGCCCACTAATGCGCGGTGGTCATATTCGTCATCAACAAATTTACGCGGCCCAAGATACTGTTCCATATTCTCTTTGGTGATAACCTCAGTACAATTTTTTTCCACGAGCATACGCGCTGTTTTTGAGCATAATTTTTTGAGCAATCTATCAAGCTCACGCACCCCAGCTTCGCGCGTGTAGCTGTTGATCATATCAAGCAAGGCGTCATCAGAAAGAGCGAGCGTGTCGGCATTGAGTCCACTTTCAGAGATTGCACGGTGCACTAAATGTTTCTTGGCGATCTCTTTTTTCTCTTCACTGGTATAGCCACTGAGATAGATAATTTCCATGCGGTCGCGTAACGGCTCAGAAAGGTTTTCTAAATTGTTAGCGGTGGCTATAAAAAGAACCTGTGAGAAATCGAACGGGATCCCTAAATAGTTATCATAAAAAGTTTTATTTTGTTGTGGATCTAAAATCTCAAGCATCGCTGCTGAAGGGTCGCCTCTAAAATCTGAGCCTATTTTATCAAGCTCATCGATGATGATCACCGGGTTTGATGACCCTGCCTTACGCATACCCTGTATAAATCTGCCCGGCATTGCACCCACGTAGGTTCTTCTGTGGCCGCGAATTTCAGCCTCATCTTTAACACCGCCTAATGATACACGGTAGTATTCTCGACCCAATGCACGTGCAATGGATTTACCCAACGAAGTTTTGCCCGTTCCTGGAGGGCCGGCGAAACATAAAATGGGCGCGTAGCCATCTTTTTTTAATTTCTTTATCGAGATGAAATCTAGAATTCTATCTTTAATTTCTTTAAGACCATAATGATCTTCATCTAACACCCTTTGGGCGTGGCCCAGATCAAGATTATCTGTCGTTTGGGTGCCCCAAGGGAGCGAGAGTGCTAAATCGAGATAGTTTCTTAAAACCGCGGCTTCCATAGAATCTGGCGACGTTTTTTCTAATCGATTCATTTGACGCGATATTTCAATACGTGCCTCTTCCGGCAACGGGAGGCTGTCTAACTTAGCGCGAATTTTATCTATCTCTTGTGTCTCTTCTTCACCCAACTCTTTTTTAATCGCTTTCAATTGTTCGCGCAGATAGAACTCTTTTTGCGATTTATTCATCGAGTCACGAGTACTATTTTTAATACGTTCTTGCGCCTGCGAAACTTCAACTTCTTGAGACATAAGTAAATAAAGGCCTTCAATAAATTCTTCAAAAGAGGCACATTCCAGCAGCTTTTGAGCCGATTCTACATTCAATGTTAAGTGCGATAATATAAACTCTGCGATCTTTTCTGGATCATGCATCTTTGAGATAATAAGATGAAAATCGGGGCTCAGCGACTGGCCAGCAAGTGACATTGTCTCAGATACCGCTTTAATATTTTTTATGAGGGCATTTATTTCTGGGGTATCGAAAGTATCTTCAGAAACTATGCGATGAACGGTTGCATTCAAGAGCTCCTGGTCTGCAGCAATATCGCTCACATACCCCTTTTCAAGCCCCTGCACAAGTATTTTTATGCCGCCTTCTGGTATTTTAATAAGGCGCATAATAGAGCCGATGGTACCTATTTCATACAAATCTTTGGTGCCGATGGCTCCTTTATGGTCGCTTGATTGCTTGCGTGACGCAATAAGAAATACTTTTTTACTATCATTGTCGATAGAATTTTGGATTCCCTTAATAATTCGTTCATCTAATACCAGGAGCGGTACGATCATACGGGGAAAAACAACTATATCCATAGTTGGAATCACCGGCAGTGTCTCTGGCGCGTGGTCAATATTCGATTGTTTGATATTTTTTTTCATTACTACTTTTCCCCCCTTAACGTATGTGTCCCTTATAACCATTCTACGTCTTGGCGATTTTTAAAAACAAGACTTTGAGGTATATGGGGGATTAAATGGTGTTTATTAAAGGGTTGACGATAATTCTTAAGTAGCCCCGCGCTATCTATATCTAATACCAAAGGTGTCATCCCAGACTCGATCTGGGATCCATCTATACAAGTAATTCCCTATCAAAATAGGGTAACTTCACAAACTATGCAAAGCTACCCTTTGGACTTAGAAATCAATTATATTTTATTGGCCTGGATGAGTCACTTGCCAGTCTTTAATTTCACCAATGGCAAAGAAGATCTTAACCTGCAATTCTTTGTCGCCAAAAAACAAAATTCAAAGGCCCCGCATCCTGGTCATGTAACCTATTTAATAAATCACTTTAGAAAGTGCGTTGAGGCCTCATTTAGCTCAGTTGTTAGATTATTTCCGCGGGAAATTCATGCGATTACAAGTCGTGGATTTGAATTAAAAGTTCTAACTTTCATTTTGCCATTCGGGTTCAGTCGTTTATAGGACACAACTTACGTTAGATAAGCTCGTTTAATTGATTTTAAATCGTCCGAAATCATGGTATCCTTACGAGCGGCTAATTATTTAATACTCAATATATTGTAGAGATACTTTAAGAGGAAACAATGAAATTTTATACTTTTCTATCATTAGGCATAATTGTTAATCTTTATGCATGCAATGTACCTATTATTCATGAAAAAAATTCCTATAAACATTTTAGGCAAGCACTCCTCAATGCCGGTTTTCATGGTGAAGATCGATTTATTGATCCTCAGATTAAAGGTGTTAGTAAAGCACTTTTAAGGGGAATCGATATAAAATGGCGTGGCTTCGGGAGCGTCTATCTACAAAATTTAGATCATTTAATCGACAATTGCCACCATATTCCCGAAGAATGGGCTATTCAAATGATTCGAGATTTTAAAAGAGAAGCCGGTCGTTTGGTTGAAAATCAGATATGGCAAGATAAGCCTTCTAAAGTATCAGAAAATGATATCAAAGAGGCGTTAGAAAAAATTGAAAAAAATGGAGCATCATCTGTTAGCTTAAATTATTTTAAGCAGATGTTAATTAATGAAAAAACATTAATTCAAGAAGATAACAGAAAAGAGGCGGAAAGAACCGCTCAAGAAAAAGTGCTTCAAGAAGCAAATAAGAATAAAAGGATCGAAGCGCTGGAAGTGTTACTAGCTCAAGCTGAAAATTCTCCCGAAGATGCGATATATTTTAGCAGATTTAGATCGAAGCTTTTGGTAAGGGGTGAGCAATACAAAGAATGGTCTACATTAAATGAGCGGCTAAAAGGTCTGTCTATACTATTCGGCAGCGATTTGGAAGAAGATTTTTTTGGAGTAGTTATTAAAAATGGCGGTTCTTTTGCAAGAAACTTTCATCATCTTCCTGAAAAATGGGCTTTGGAATTACTCTGTAGATTGAAAAAAAGAGATGATAGATTCGTTTACGATTCTAATCACAGTCTACCTTTGCACAGCTCCTCGATCGATGACATGTTGGAGGCAATTGAGCCTGCAAAAGAAACAGTATCGGGAAAACTTCTTTATAACGAATTACTAATTCAACGAGGATTAATCAACGATGAAATTAAGAAAGAACATGTAAAAATACAACAAGAACATAATAGAAGAATGCAAAACGCAACTAATTTAACAAATCTTCTTAAAGAAATAGCATTTACACAACAAAAGAATTCATAAAGCAAAGATTCACATGAAAAAAAATCTCTTTTTCTCATTTTGTTATTATCTATGCCGTCTATCTTTTTACATGCAGGCTGCGTTTTGTCTTGCTTATTTCCCGTTCCTGCGAGCGAGCGAAAAAACGGAATGACACAAAAGAATACGCTGTAGATAGTTTTCCTATTGAAGTATGTCACAATATTCGCATTAATCGATGCAAAATTTATAAAGAAGAAGAATATCGAGGTTATTGTGCAAGTAAGCGCGAATTTTTTTATGGAATTCGAGTTCACATGATTGTAACCATAACAGGAGAGCCGATTGAGTATGTATTTGCGCCAGGATCACATCATGATAATAATGCTTTCAAACGATTAGATTTTCATTTACTTGAGGATTCAGTTATGTATGGAGACGCTGCATATGTTGATCAAGAACAGGAATTTGAACTCAAAGAAGATCTTAACCTGCAATTCTTTGTCGCCAAAAAACAAAATTCAAAGGCCCCGCATCCTGGTCATGTAACCTATTTAATAAATCACTTTAGAAAGTGCGTTGAGGCCTCATTTAGCTCAGTTGTTAGATTATTTCCGCGGGAAATTCATGCGATTACAAGTCGTGGATTTGAATTAAAAGTTCTAACTTTCATTTTGCCATTCGGGTTCAGTCGTTTATAGGACACAACTTACGTTATTTATATTGAGATCTCCAATTTTAGCAAATTGTTCCCAAAGATCCTGAATTTTATGGTCTCTACGTATCGCAAAATCTGTACTGAGGGCAAGCCAGTGTAGCGCAGATTCTCCATTTACAAGAACATCTGGACGCACGCCAGTTTTCGCTATCATCAATGCTTCATTACCTAAACTTGTCCATTCATTTTCTTTATTCTTATCAGTTATTAGTGAAAATTTTCTCACAGCATTCACAAGATCTTCCGGAGTATAAGCCTGCAAGCATAAGGTTGTTGCCACGAAAGCAAAAAAAGTTATTTTTAATTGTTTTTTTCATTCTAAAACCTTTATTTTTTATTGACTTTGACTATCTATGCCTTTAATTTAGCATTATGAGCATATAATACGCAATAATTTGATTAAGATTAAAGAAAACTGGCTTTATTGCATGTTGCAATCAAAGTCCAACAATCTTATATCTATCCGTGCACGTTTTGCCGGCTGCATTGGCGCTTGCCGATTTTGCTGCGCCGCTTCTTTTCTTTTCAGTGCATCAAGCACATAGATAGTTTTATCCGTAAGAGGTCCCCCCTCTTTGAGAAAATCTTTGGGCAATAAATGGCATAGTACATGCGTAAAGTTATCACCACGGTCAGCACCGCTGCTTTGTCTCAACAGCGCATCATAAAGTTCGGCTTGATGATAGAGGCGCAAGCAGTGAAAAACAGTGGCCAAATAGACATCTTTTTTATGATGGAAATTATCACGTATTCCGTCGGCAACAATTTTATCTAAGAGTTGAAAGTTTGCCCAATCTTCAAAGCTCAGCGCCGGCTTTTTAACTGTCGTCTCAAAAGTCTCTTGGCCATCAACCAACCTGATTATCTCAAAATCGAGCAAAACCATAAAAGTATGCCCTACATGATTTTTTTGCTCTTCAACTTTGAGTCTCTTGTGAGCAGCCTTAAAATTGCTTGAGAAGTTTGCCATAGTACCTGCGGCTAAGTGACGAAGTACCTGTTGGCTATCTGGCGATGAAAAAGATGCATAATCATCAACCGATATCCCTATGCCATAATCTTGCGCACTATAGAGAGATGCAACACTCAAAAGTATAAAAAATAATTTTTCCATAGCAATAAACCCTTTACAATAGGCATAATTTATATTTTCTTTAATAAAGTATGCCCTGTTTATCTATGAAATTATAGACATGCGTATATCTTTAGGTAATTTTATAGATAGCGTGCTTGCCGATTTTGATAATCATGCCCGATTTGGGTATGAGCGTATAGGCATGCGTAGTGACCTTTTCACCATCTATACTAATAGCGCCCGCTTCGATCCTGCGCCTTATTTCAGTAGAAGAAATTTTTTCCGGCAACAGCTTAACAAGCTCTATAATAGAAATTGCCTGCAATGGCACAGAAACTTCTTGCGCATGCGAATAATCACGTTTTTGAAACAGCTCTTCAAATTGCTTAAGGGCATGCTCGGCCTCAGTACGCGACCAGAATCGTTCAATAATTTTGAAAGCCATCTGTTTCTTCAAGGCCATCGGGTGCGCTGCACCAGAGATTACCTCGTTTTGCATGCGCACTATCTCTTCATGCGGTGTAAGCAAAAGGAGCTTATAATAACGCCACATCAACGTATCTGAAATTGACATCAGCTTACCAAAGGCATCTTCAGCGGGTTCTGCTAACCCAATAGCATTGCCGTATGACTTGGACATTTTTAGCTGACCATCTAACCCTTCTAAAAGAGGCATAGTGATGCAGACTTGTCCCTCAAGGCCACGCGCCTCCTGCAAATGACGCCCCATTAAAATATTAAAGGTCTGGTCTGTTCCTCCAAGCTCTACGTCAGCATTAAGCGCGATAGAATCGTATCCCTGTACTAACGGGTAGAGTAATTCATGCAGCCCGATAGGCGTTTTCTCTGCAAGCCGCTTAGAAAAATCTTCGCGCTCAATAATTTGTGCAACGGTGACTTGGCCGGATAGCTTAATCCAGTCTTTGAGCGTTATTTTGCTCAACCATTCAGAGTTATGCACAATAGAACACTTTGAGATATCGAGTACTTTAGCAACTTGCGTTAAATAAGTTTTACTGTTTTGAGCTATCTGCTCTTCTGTTAACGCTGGACGTGTCTTTGACCTTCCCGTGGGGTCACCAATAAGAGTAGTAAAATCACCAATAAGAAAGACCACTTTATGGCCCATGTCCTGGAACTGGCGCAATTTTGAAAGAACTGTTGCATGGCCCAGATGTAAATCGGGTGCCGTTGGATCAGCACCGAATTTTATAATAAGCGGTTGATTGCGTTCCAGTTTTTTAGCAAGTGCCGGCAATGAAAATATCTCTTGAGTGCCAATAGCCAGTG
Organism: Candidatus Babelota bacterium; assembly: GCA_003165355.1. Classification (GTDB taxonomy): domain Bacteria; phylum Babelota; class Babeliae; order Babelales; family Babelaceae; genus BOG-1370. Next base: position 8,971 of record PLTG01000054.1, read on the forward strand.
CATCAATAAGCTGTTGAGTCGATTCCATGCCGTTATACTCCGTGTAGTAGTGAACTTATACTATTAATAAAAAAAATAATAAAACTGATGGCAAGCACAAAGAAGAACTTATAAAAGAGTATGCAAAAGATCAGTGGAATAGCAATCATAAAAAGCCACGAATAGTTAAGTGCTATAAGTCTTGAGCGAAATGGGTACAAGAGTGCTTGAATAGTATTGCGCATCATAGAAAGAAACAAAATTCCCGTCTGGACGTAGACGATGCCTATGAAAAACAGGGTAGCTGTTATGGCATAGGGAGAACATGAAGAAAAGTAGGCAGACCCTCTTTGAAAAATTTGCCACGTTGCGTCTGTGCCAACATATCTTGAATTTACAAAAAACATATCAAATGCCGTCAGAATACAGCCTTTTCCGGTTAAAAGCACACTTATCATAATAGCGCATACGGCAATGGCTATACTTGCCAACGCTTGCGCTGAATAGGCAAGAATAGTGCGTAGGGTCTTATGAACCCCGGTGATATAGACCGGCTCGACTGATAAAATTGTTCCCCAGCCAAAGCCGAGAAAAAAGAGGCTGAACGTGCCTAAAATATCAAAGTATTCAAGCCAATCTGCCACCATTCTTTCATGAACATACTGCTTATCATATGCGCCGTGCATAATGAGCTTTTCTGTCAGATACCCATTGAGTGGCACCGTGAAAGCAAATGCCAGTAGCGTGATAATAAAGATAATAATAAAGAGAGATATCATAATTTTTTCGACTCCGCATAAATTTAGACCGTCGCTCATCCTGAGTGTTTTTGCGCATGCAAAAAAGTATCGAAGGGTTTTATGAGTATACCAAGGGAGTTAAAACTTGTCTTGCCAAAAAAAAAGTTGCGTATAGACTCCAGAGTAATTGAGAGTTTTTTAAGGTAATAAAGGGTAAGTATGAATAAAAAAACAAGTTTATTTTATTATAGCGTTCCGCCTATTATTCTCATTATTTTGGCAGCATTCTTTTACGCATTTTCCGTAAAATATGAATTCCAATTTGATGACCTTGCCAATATCGTAAATAATTTCCAAGTCCGCACCGGCGGCCTCTGGGAGCTTTTTCTGGCCAATACCCGCTGGATATCACAATCACTTAATACCTTCTATTATCAATTGGGTAAATTCAACCCCTTTGTCTACCGCTTTGCAAATATTACCTCACATATTCTCACCGGAACCGTGGTCTATTTTGTTATCTGCTTGCTTTTACGCAGATTAAAGCATGAGACTTTTCTGTATCAACATCGCTTTACCGTTGCTTTTCTAACAGCAGGTTTTTTCCTGTTGCATCCCGTGCAGAGCCAAACAGTCTCGTATGTCATTCAGGGGCAGCTTGAAGGGCTCGCTGCGCTGGTGACCCTTAGTATGATTATGTTTTTTTTACTTTACATGACGTTAACCTCGACCACTGGGCGCGTTATTGCATTAATCTGCATGTATATCTGCATGCTCTTAGCTCCGGGAACCAAAGAGATAGCTATCATCAGCCCCCTTTTAGTACTGCTTGTTGACTGGTTTTTTGTAGCGCAGGGTAATATTCATGCCCTCAAGCGCCGCTGGTGGTTGCATGCGTCACTTTTTATCGGCATCTTTGGCATGTACATCTATTTCTTAAAGCCTGAATATTTCACAAACATCTTGGGCCTCAAGATGGAGCTCCAGAACAATATGGGCAATATGCTTACTGACAACAGAGACGAAAGAATCACCCCGCTCTGGTACTGCATCTCACAATTTAAAGTGATTTTGCATTATATCTGGATATTCTTTTGGCCGTTCACCATAAGTGTTGACTATGACTGGGTCATGGTTGAAAGCTTCTTTTCTTGGGATTGTATTATTCCCTTTTTGATATTAGTGACTTTCGCCGCCTATGTATTATCGCGGCTTTATAAAAATAAAATTGATCTGATCAGTTTTGGGATTATATGGTTTTTTCTTGCCGTGTTACCGCGATCAAGCATCATCCCATCCACAGAATTAATAGCAGACTATAAGACTTATCTTGCCTCATTCGGGCTCTTTTTTCTTGCTGCCTATGGCTGCGCACTCTTACTTGCTCGACTTGAAAAACATTTCAAGTTTTCAGGGTATTATGTGCATCTTGCGCTCATGTCCTGCCTATTAATTCCAATGGGGTATGCACTGTATGAGCGCAATAAGGTCTGGCGCACTGCGCAGGAGTTTTGGTTGAATATCTTACAAAATGCTCCCGGCAAAGCGCGTGCGTATAATAACTATGGTGTTTCACTGTGCGCACAACAAAAGAACGAAGAGGCAGTTCCCTATTTCAAAAAAGCTCAAGAGTTGGATAAAATTTATTCCGATCCGCATAATAATATTGCCGTGGCTTATGGCGCGCTTGGTAGAACTGATGACGCCATCAAAGCCCTTGAGGCGAGCATTAAAATTTGCCCGATTCAACCTGAGGCCTACAATAACATGGCCAGCTTTTATTTAGAAAAAAATGAATTCCCACGTGCAGAAGAACTTTTAAAAATCGCACTGAGACTGCGGCCACACTACGGCAAAGCACATTTTAATTTGGGCCGCACGTATTACGCAACGAACAAAAAAGAGGATGCGTGGCGTTGCTTTAAGACAGCCTGCCTAAAAGCAGATTTTGATACGATCGATTCGTTTCTTTTTTATGCCGGCGCAAGCTTAGAGTTGAAAAAACTTGATGACGCACTTTTTGGATATAAAAAAATGCTTGAGTTTGCCCCGACTCGGCGCGATGCTTTAAGTGGGATCATTAATGTCTATGTGCTTAAGGGCGAAGTAGAAAAAACCATCCCCTATTTCAAGCAACTCATACAGGCATACCCAAATGAGCCGGAAATACAATTTAAGTATGCAGAGACTCTGATGATGAGCAAAGAGTATCGACAGGCACTCGCACTTTTTAATAAAGTCCTGGAGGCAAACAGAGGGTTTGTGCCAGCGTATGTTAAAATCGCCGCCTGCTTGTATAAACTTGGGCAGAAAACTGATGCCTTCAAAGTTTTAGAAGATTTCTTAAAGCAAAACCCGCCAGAGGAATTTGCTGCACCGGTTAAAGCGATATTGAAAGAGATGCGGACAGGGAAATTTGAATAACCCCCCGCTCATCCTGAGTGTTTTTGCGCAAGCAAAAAAGTATCGAAGGGTTAGCGAAGCAGACGGCTAAAATTTTGAGCAAACATAATGGTAGTAAAAAAATTACATGAGTACGCTAAAAAGCGTAACTTTAAAAAAACGCCCGAGCCTAAACCGCGCGTAAAAAAAGATACAGCGCAACCTATCTTTGTCATTCAAGAGCACCATGCAAGCCATCTGCATTACGATTTTCGCCTTGAGTCGCAAGGCGTTTTAAAATCCTGGGCGGTGCCAAAAGGCCCGTCGACTGATCCGCATATCAAACGGCTGGCAGCACTTACTGAAGACCACCCGATGGACTACGCTACTTTTGAAGGCATAATCCCTTCTGGTTATGGCGCCGGCACGGTGATAGTGTGGGACACGGGGACCTATGAAAATGCTTCTGAAAAAGATGGAAAGCCGATCTCTGTTGCTGCAGCCTTTGAAAAAGGGCATATAAAGTTTATCTTGCACGGCACAAAGCTTAAGGGCGGCTACGCACTTATCCGCTTTCATAACAGCGACAAAAATTGGCTGTTAATCAAAACTGATGATGACTATGCTGACGCCCGCGCGAACCCCGTGGCCACAAAATCTAAATCGGTATTAAGCACAAAGACAATTAAATCGCTCGATAAAAAGTTTAAGCGGCCTTAACGTCATACACTAACTCTGTGGATGACCAAAAATGTTTTCTTTTCTCTTTAAAACCTGCTTGCAGTAATAATTCTTTTCTGCAGTTTGATGTATGCTTCACTATATAATCCGGGATAGCAATTGATTTCAATTTAATCAATTTGGCATATTCAAGCACCAGCGAGATCTTTAAATTGTCTACAATATTGCAAGCGATGGATTCTGGAAGAAAATCGAGCAACGAGCTATCATGAATTGAATAACGAGGCCCAACACCAATATGCGCGTTAAATGAATCAATTAATAAATAATCTTTATTGAATTCAAAACTAATTGCTACGGGGTTTTCTTCAGCTGGAAATTTAACCGTGAGACTGAGTTGTAACCAACCGGCCCAGCTATTAGTTTCTAGATAAAGGATCTCTCCTCTCTCCCTATTAAGATAGGCTTGCGTGTATTTTACCAACGCATTGAGTGTTTCTTTAAATTTCAATTGTTTTTTTAAAACATTCAAATCGAAATCAGTGTGCTGAGCCGAACGAGAAAGGATTATTAAAATTTGCTGATTGGTTTTGATAGGAACATCCCCAGCAGATAATTTTTCATAATAGGTAAAACCGGTAAGGATCTCTAGCCAGTTTTTCTTTGCAAAATAGGGCTTATCTTTGAAAGGCTGGAGCGGTTGGCAGGTGCCATCTTCTAGACTACCAGGTGTACAATTTAATTTTTTGGCTAACTTGCTGCGCGCTTCATATTGAATCGCTTCCATAATGTTATCGCCCGTTTTATCGGTAAAAAGAATACTCTGTAATTTTTCTAAAGATGTTTGAGGATAAAGTGGCTCATGAAAACTTTGTTTATGTTGATTTTTTAATATCGCTAACATCTGGTATATTCGCAGTAAGATATCAGGGTCTTTTTCAAGAATCCTTTCTGCAAAAGCTATTTGTGCATCCCCGTGAAGTGAGCTTAATATAACTATGTTTTTTATTATCGGGTTGTTCGTTATTTCAGGGTCTTTCATAAGCTGAGCAACCTGGCTTGGCGAAAGAGGAGCTTGCTTTATTTGTTCATATGTTTTGTTTGCAATGAGCTCTTTGGTCGAGGTCTTCAATTTTGGCGCAAGCAACGTTTGTGGTCTATGCAGGCAGAAAGTAGTGCCTAAAGACAGAAGGGCTAAAATTAGCAATCTTTTCATAACTCCCCTATTAAAATTCATATATTAACTCAGGCGAAGACCAAAAATGTTTTTTCTTTTCGATGAATCCATGTTGCTTGAGTAAATCTTTTCGGCATTTTTTTATATTTTCGGTGATCACAACAAGTTTTTTTAAATCAAATAATCGAGCACACTCAAGCAAAATTTTGATCTCCAAGCTTTCCAAAATCGGCTCACATGGGCCCACCACTGGTATATGAATAAAATTACTCTCTCTTTCTAAATGGTATGCTGCGTTCATGTTCTTAATAGTGAACTTGTCATTCCAATACCACATACCGATAACATATATCTCTCCCGAAAGGGTAATTTTATAGTGAAAGATCCAGTGGTCATAAAATCGATTCGTTAATTTTTTAACAATTTGGCCATCATTCTCCTTTACGTAATCCTTGATAGATGCATAAATTTTATTGTAAAGGTTAAATTCTTTAAGCTCAGACGAATCTTCAGTTAAATCCGCGAACTCCGACCAGCTTCCCTTAGTATCTCCGCCAAATAAATTTTCATATGCGCTATAATCCTTAAGGATCTCTAGCCAGTTTTTCTTTGCAAAATAGGGCTTATCTTTGAAAGGCTGGAGCGGTTGGCAGGTGCCATCTTCTAGACTACCAGGCGTACAGCTTAGTTTCTTGGCCAACATCCGGCGGGCTTCATATTGGATCGCTACTATAATTTGGTCGCCAGCTTTATCGGTAAAGAGAATACTCTGTAATTTTTCTAAGGATGTTTCGGGGTAATCTGGCTCCTGAACACGCTGTTCATGCTGATTTTTTAATATCTCTAACATCCGGTATATTTGCAGTAAAATATCAGGGTCTTTTTCAAGAATCCTTTCTGCAAAAGCTATTTGTGCATCCCAATGCAGTAAGCTCAAAATAACTATATTTTTTATTATCGGGTTGTTCGTTATTTCAGGGTCTTGCATAAATCTAGCGAGGTTTTTTGCCGAAGGTTGATACTCATTCACCGAAGTCTTCAATTTTGGCGCAAGCAACGTTTGTGGTCTATGCAGGCAGAAAGTAGTGCCTAAAGACAGAAGGGCTAAAATTAGCAATCTTTTCATCATACTCTCTCCTTATAATCTTTATATTTAACTATAACTTTAATGTATCAGATAAGAGAGAGAATATGCAATATAATTTAAAATTATTTTCTATTTTTCAAAAAATCCACTATAATCTGCGTCCAGGTTTCCATAGAATCATAGAAATTCATACATTCATCTAAAGACAGCAATGTGCCACTTTTAAGCTCAGATTGAACCTGGATATCAGCGCTATCGCCGTGCAGCAGAAAGACAAACCCGATATGTACTTTGCCCACTTCATTAGAATCATCATTTAAGATACCGAGTGGTTCGATAGTGTAGTTGCCCTTAAAAGTAACCTCTTCATCAAATTCCCTGCGTGCCCAAACCGTAAGGTCTGACCCTTGAATGTCTTCTTGGCGAATATGGCCACCGATTCCCAAGCTATATTTACTTTGCAAGCGCGTTTCTGTTGCCTTAGCCTGGCGCTGCATCAGGAAATATTTATTTTCGTGAGTAAAGACCAAGTAGGGAATAATTTGCTTATAAACAGGGTCCATCTCCATCTGGCTACGTGGCAAGAATTCTTTATGGTCATGTATAAGTTCTGCGTAAGGGGCGTAATCAACCGCCTGCAGCCCGTGCCAGGTATCAATATCTTTAAAAAGTGCACGTTTGATGACCAAAATCAATTCGTCATAATGTGCGGGAGCAACTGATTGTACTGTTTGCAGGGAAGACATACGGTAACCTTTACTAAAATAATTTTTTTTAAAGCACTTCTTTACCAGTATAACGCCATTCATCAGATGAAGCGAGCAGACTTATCTGATCGAGAAATTGAGTTGGGTTATAAATTTAATTGATTTTTAAGTATGGAATACCTTATAATATAACTTATAATATAAAGTGAAAGATAATATAAAGGATAATACTCGATGAAAAATAATATATTTTTACTATTTTTGGCTCAATTACTACCCATCATCCCTCTGTTTTCTCTGCATACGCTGGGGCTGCGAACAACAAAAAATGTACCCTCAGTTATTGAAAAGCCTTCTACTTATTTTGCGCCCACTGCATTGACTCCCGCTTTACAAACCCCATCTCTTGCCAAACAATCTGCCATGCTCACAGAAGCTCTTCCCAGCACGAGTAGATTTCTTAAAATAATGAGCAAATTGCATGATGATGCGAAAACAGAAACCCTTAAAAAACTCCCAACCGCTGAGCTTTGGGGGCTTTATAAACCATTGGAAACCCTTGAGCGTGAATTTAAAAATAGACAAGAAACCCCCCGCCCATTACGTTACGAAAATGACGTCATCCAAGCCGCTATTTTTCATAACAGGCAAGGTTCAACTATTCTTGATGCAATTCAACACATTGCGCGCAGTCGCCTTGCAAAAAAATGGGGTTGTGCAACTGACAGCATGAATGATGGAACATGTCCTCAACTTAAAGAAATTAAAGCCGACTGGCCAAAAAATTGGATACGTACATTAAGCGCATGGGAGGAAGAAGAAAATGATATACAATATGATTATGATAAGTATAGTCAGCCAAAGCGGGTCATTAAACTTTCAAACATTTTTTTACGCAACAAAAACAATATTTTTTCGGATACAGTTAATGAGATTACTGCCGACTTTTTTCACAAAGAACGTCTCGAGCCCAATATACAAGGTAGAAACTTTCATATTATGTATGAAAATCCCAGTGATTTGTTACCTTATGTTTATATAATGTATCTTGACGACTCATTACGCTTAGATATGGAAGGCACTGAGATTATTCTCCACTTAGATAAATTCCCTGAAGCAGTACGCTTTAATTGCGGAACCATCATGTATGATAAAACAAAAGAACAAATTGGGCTCGATCTTGCCGTTGCTCTTGCCCGTAAAATGGGAGCGCATTCAATACAAATTGATCCTCAGTATCTGCACGGCGGCCAGCTACGACGCACGCTCGTTACAGAAAAGGGATTCAAAGAGAAAGGAACAAGCCACATTTTTGAGCTAGATTTAAAAGAATAAAGATCGTTCGTTAAGAATATAGTATACTTAAGAAAAATATTTTAATTATAACTATATAGCGTGTCCCTATGAATTATAATGTCCAAGAAGTCGAGAAAAAGTGGCAAAAAAGCTGGCAGGAATCGCCTGTTGGCATGTCCAAGCCTACCGGTTCAGGTAAAAAATATTATTGCCTGGATATGTTCCCCTATCCATCTGGATCAGGGTTGCATGTAGGCCACTGGCGGGGATATGTACTTTCAGATGTCTATACCCGCATAAAATGGCTTGAAGGTTACAATATATTACACCCTATGGGTTGGGACGCCTTCGGACTTCCTGCAGAAAATGATGCCATTAAAAAAGGGATCCAGCCGACGGTAAGCACCGCGGCAAATATCGCTGTCTTTAAGCGCCAGCTTCAGGAGGTCGCCGCTCTTTACGATTGGTCCAAAGAGTTAAACACTACCGACCCTGAATTTTATAAATGGACACAATGGATCTTTCTTAAAATGTATAAGGCAGGGCTTGCCTATCAAGCTGAAAAGCCGATTAATTGGTGCCCATCGTGTCTAACCGGCCTTGCCAACGAAGAAGTCGTTAATGGCTTATGTGAACGTTGTGGCAGCAAAGTTGAACTTAAAAATATTCGCCAATGGATCTTACGTATTACCGCCTACGCAGAAAAATTACTCTCTGGTCTTGATAAGCTTGAATGGCCAGAAAAAGTGAAGATGATGCAGCGAAACTGGATCGGCAAATCACAGGGGCTTTTATTCACTGCGCCGGTCAAAGACACTCAGTTGACCATTCAAACCTATTCTGCGCACTTTGAAGCCTTTGCCGCAGATACTTTTGTGGTTATAGCTCCTGACCATGAATTTTTACCCACTCTTCTTGAGGGCATACCCAACAAGAAAGAGATCTTAGATTTCTGTACCGGCATGGTAGAGATGCGTATACGGGATCATGAAACATTTGCACAAGAGCCGCTCGGGATTTTTACCGGGAGATATATTATTGATCCGGTAAGTAAAACTGATCTACCTATTTGGGTGGCAAATTTTGCATTGGCAGACTATGGAACGGGCATCGTAAAATGCTCTGCACATGACGAACGCGATTTTGTCTTTGCAAAAAAATATTCTATTCCGCTCAAAGTTGTATTATTGCCGGAAGATCTAGCTCTTGCTGAGCGCGTCAAGACCCTCGAGGTATGCTATACCGATATGCAAAAGGGGATATTACAAGCACCAGAAGCATTTGCGGGAAAAGTTGCCGGTACGGTTCGTAACGAGATTATCGATTATTGCACAAAGCATGGCTATGCAGAGGCGCAAACAGAGTATAAATTGCGCGATTGGCTCTTTTCGCGTCAACGTTATTGGGGCGAGCCGATTCCTATTATTCACTGCCCTACCTGTGGTGTTGTTCCTGTACCAGAAGAGCAATTACCGGTGACATTGCCGCTTGTTGAAAAATATCAACCTACTGGAACGGGCGAATCACCTTTAGCGGATATCCCAGAATGGGTGAACATTGCCTGTCCACAATGTGGCGAGCCTGCCAAGCGTGAAACAAACACTATGCCACAATGGGCCGGGTCATCCTGGTATTTTTTGCGTTATCCTGATCCCCATTATGCACAAGGGCCATTTAGTGAAGAAGATATGCAATACTGGTTACCAGTAGACTTATATGTCGGCGGCATTGAACATGCGATCTTGCATTTACTCTATGCACGCTTTTACGTAAAAGTATTACATGATCTTGGCTATTTGTCGTTTGATGAGCCGTTCACCCACCTTTTTAACCAGGGAATGGTAAATAAATATTCTGAAAAATCGGGCGCAGTTGAAAAAATGTCTAAATCCAAGGGCAATGTAGTCAACCCCGATGATATCGTAAAACAATATGGCTCTGATGTGTTACGCATGTATATTCTCTTTATGGGCCCGCCTGAACTTGATTGCGAATGGCAGGACACGGGTCTGCTTGGCATCAAACGCTTTGCCCACAGACTCTGGACCTATTTGACGACTCCGGGTGTTGTTGCAAGCACGAATACCGATACTATTGCAGTGCTTGAACGAGTTAATAAATTCTTACAAGACTTCAAAGAACGCATTGATATCTATAAGCCGAACACCGCACTTGCAGCCTTTATGGAATTATTAAATGATATGACTGAACAGCATATGGTCTTTTCACCAGAAACTGCACAGAAATTGATCGTTGCATTTTCTTGCATGGCGCCGCATATGGCGAGCGAGCTTCTAGAAGTTTTACTCGGCAAAAAACTTCAAGATTGCTCGTGGCCTGTTTATGATCCGACCTATATTGTTGCTTCAACAGTAACTATCGCTATCCAAGTAAATGGCAAGCTGCGCGGCACTATTGTCGTGACGCCTACTGAAACACAAGATGCTCTAGTTACACTTGCGCAGGAGACGATTGGCAAATGGCTGGAAGACAAGAAGATAGTAAAAACTATCTATGTTCCGGGCAAGACCGTTAATTTTGTAGTTCAATAGTAGCAATAAGTAATTGATTAATAATATATTTTTGAATAATAGTGAGTGCTTTGTATAACTTAATATACAAAGCACTTTTTTAATGCTGTTTTTAATGACATTTTTTATAAAATAGTTATGCTCAAGAACACTTATTAATATTTTTAAGTCAGGATTGATTATGAAACAAAAAGTATACCTACTACTCAGCGTGATCTATGCGCTGTCTCTTGCTGCCAATGGGCATAATACGTATCATGGGGGATATGCGATTGCCTATACCAATGATACCGCGCATGTCGGTGAGCAGATCGGGCAAATTTTAAAAGAGAGAACCCTTAACGCCATAAACAAACAGGGCACTGCCTACACCCAAGTCAGCCGAGAAATTGAATTAAAAGAGTTTTGCGTTTTTTTGGGAAACCCTAGCAATCCTCAAATTCCTATAATTTGCCAATATGACCAACAAACTAATCGGTGGACACAAACATGCGGCATAAAATCGCTAGCGTTTAAGAACCTCAAAGAGACTGATGTTCCTTTAGAAGTTTCAGGACAGATCGTTAATCTGCTGCAAGAAAAACAATTACTTACAGACTATATTAACAATATGCATCTTATGTTTGACCCATTGGCTCAGGGTGATCGATATGCTAAAACGCATTTTGCAGAACAGTGCAGACAAGAGGCTGCAATTTTTTTAGCGAATCAAAATCCACAGCGATTGCATCTGTTCTTTCTGAGATTAGCCACTTTCTTAGATAGAGGTCATTTAGCAAGGCTGTTTTCCACTATAAACCCTCGACTTACCCAAAAAGAAGCTTTACAAGCATGGGGCATTGCCCAGAAAGAATAAGTGATTTTCAACTCAACTTATCAATAATAATTTTTTTTATTTACAAACGTATACATTTTTAGAGATATTTTTATTAGTGTTATTACCTATATTAAAAACCGGAGTTTAACTATTATGGCATTTAGCGTCAAATCTAAAAAAAGCGGGAAAACATATTTTCTCCATTCAAAAGAAGTTAAATTAGCTGGCGACCGCAAGCAAGTTATCTTTTATTTTGCTGGTGATGAAAGCAAAAATACATTGGACGCTTTACCAGCTGGTTACGAAGTTATGGAAAACGAACGCACCGGTTTACCGATGTTGCGTAAGAAAAAATAACTTTTTCCCCCACGTGTCATTCCGGACCGCGATCCGGAATCCATCTGACGTGACAAAAGTCATTATAAAAAAGGCTGGGTCAAAACCCGGCCTTTTTCTCGCACAATTTTATTTTTATTGAATTTTTGAAATTTTTAATTTAATCTAAAAATGAACAATGGGGATAAGTTCTGTGGTGTGGGCGGGGGAAAAGGTCATGACAAAGCACTTTATTTTTAAAATTTTAATATTGTTTACGATTACCAATGCATATCTTTATGGCATGCAGCGCGCGGCTACGCGCTTAGTCAGGCCAAGCGCCGCGCTGGTTACACGCCCTGTAGTGCAAGCACCACGTATTGCAACGGCCTCACGCGCATTGTCTACTATGCCCCAAAAGATAGAACAGCAGGAACAGGCAAAATCATCTGACTATAAAAAATTTGGTTATGCTGCCGGGGCAACAGGGATAGCTCTTTCTGCTGGTGGTTTAAGTTATGCTTATACGGAACAACAACAAACCCAGCAAGAAAAAATAATCTATAATACCCTGCTGCAAAACTCAGATAACTTTGAAAAAAATAGCGGTCGATTTCCCACACAAAATAATAGAATTAAAGCAATATGCGCTAACGACCCTGCCAAGCAGCAGGTTGTTGCTGAACAAGCTCGCGCAACATACCCCATCATACACAGCAAAACAAGTAAATTACTTGATGATCTATTAAAGTATAAAAAAGAACATGGCACATTAGTAGAACAAGTTTTCTATAAAAATATTACTCGTGAAGCATTTATTAATCGTCTTCTCACACAGCGGCCACTCACTTTCTATCTAGAAGATGATAGTTACCTTCTGCGAGATGGCCAACGTGGCAAGGGAGACTTTGAGTATATTGGCACGGCGCGAGAGCGCATGCCCCTTATTCTAAGAAATTATTTATCATATGATGAAATGCAGGCTTCTGCATTATTAGGTATGTCCACCCCGACCTATTTTATTAATAATGGCACGCGCAACAATCAAGCTCATCAGGGCGACCCCAGCACCTTTCAAGAAACGGGAATATATGTAGGGTTGGTAGGTGCGCGCTTTGAAAAACCGAATGTTATGGAATGGCAACATATCATTATAACCCCAGAGCAAAATACTGAGGCCCATGGTTATGGATTGGGAAATAAAAAAGAATCACGCTTAACCATGTGGGAAAAACTGTATGGAGCAAAGTTCCCCACCTACGAAGAAGCACATCGTGACAAAACAGGAAGATATCACCCTTTCGAGCATAACGGCAAACGCTATTATTTTGACACACATGTTTATAAAAAACGGCTACGCCTTTCTATCGAGCCATTCTTACTTGATGCGCAAGCTCGAGCAAAAGAAGCTGGCAAAAAAGTATATCTCAGAACTGTGGGCCTTGGGCTAGGGGTCTGGTTAATTATTCCTGACCAAGAAAAATGGATGCTAGAGGTATACAAAGAACTTATTGAAGAGCTCAACCTATCGGAAATAACTGATATAGAATTTCTCTGGTTCAATCGCAAGCTTGCTATTCAAAAAAAAGGGATTTCTATTCGCTATTCCAAAGCAAATCCAGCAGATAAATTGCCAGAAAAAGATTCTGGCAAGCTTCTTGTTGCTTGTTATGCATGGGACGGTAATTCATATCCTGGCAACGAATACTGGGTCGGTGGACTTAATAATTCTGGAGATCCGGCAGCAATATGCTGTTCAACATTAGCAGAGCTTCAAAACCCACTTATCAACCCGTATGCTACAGCACCATTTTTAAGAATGTATTCACTATAAATTAAACAAAAATACGCATCCTCGCCTAGCATCATATCTTTATAATGTTGCCTGTATCAGTGAAACAAATAATGGATGTGGTGCGAATGGCTTACTTTGTAGTTCCGGGTGAAACTGGCACGCAATGAAATGTTTATGCCCAGGGATCTCGATTATTTCTGGTAAATTGTTAGTTGCATCGCTTCCTGAAATAATAAATCCTGCCTGCGCAAATCGGTCAGCATAGCGGCTATTAAATTCATAACGGTGGCGGTGACGCTCTGAAATATGCGACTGCTGGTAAATAGCATGTGCAAGAGTAGCGGGCTTAATAGCACACGTCTGCGCACCTAATCGCATGCTGCCGCCTTTATGCGTTACCCACTTCTGATCGGCCATAACGTCGATCACCGGTTGTGAAGTTTCCATAAATTCTGTTGAGTGAGCAAGTGGCAGATTAAGCATGGTTCGTGCAAATTCAATCACCGCAATCTGCATGCCTAAGCAGATACCTAGAAAAGGGATATTGTTTTCGCGCGCATAGCGAACTGCAATAATTTTGCCCTCAACGCCTCGACCGCCAAAACCTCCCGGCACAATAATTGCACTGCTATCTTTTAATTGGGAGGCATGATTCTCTTGTGTAAGTTGCTCAGAATCTACCCAGACAATCTTTATCTTCACACGCGTTGCTATTTGAGCATGCAAGAGCGCCTCATATAAACTTTTATAGGCATCTTGTGTTGCCGTATATTTACCAACAATGGCGACGGTAATATGTTTGTCTAATGTCTTTAACGTAGTAACAATCGTTTGCCATTTTTCAAGTGCAGGAGCTTTGTAATCAAGCCTCATGCAGCGCGCTATAACTTGCGGCAGCTGTTGTTCTGCTAAATAGAGGGGCAGTTCGTAAATAGTTTCAAGATCGGGGGCCGATATGATTGCAGATGCCTGTACATTAGTAAAGAGTGAAATTTTATCTTTTGTCTCTTGCGATAAAGCGATCTCTGAACGGCATATAAGAATGTCTGGTTGTATACCCAGCGAACTTAATGCCTTTACGGCATGCTGCGTCGGTTTAGTTTTTAACTCCTGAGCCATTTTAAGATATGGCACATAGGTCAAATGTATATACAAACAATTGCTACGGTTTTCATATAACCCCATTTGCCTGATTGCTTCAATGAACGGCAGCCCTTCAATATCACCTACTGTGCCACCAATTTCTACTAGGGTAAAATCGCTTGAAGATGATGCGTTATAGATTGCCTGTTTTATGGCATCAGTAAGATGGGGTACAATTTGAATAGTGCTTCCCAAAAAATCGCCCTTGCGTTCTTTTTCTATCAATTGCGCATAAAGTTTTCCTGCAGTAATGCTGTTTTCAGCACGCAATGTCGCATGAGTAAAGCGTTCATAATGGCCAAGATCGAGATCTGTCTCTGCACCATCTGTGGTGACAAATACTTCCCCATGCTGATGAGGGCTCATCGTTCCTGGGTCTACGTTAAGGTAAGGGTCAAGTTTTAAAAATGAGACACGGTAGCCCATGCATTCGAGCAACGCACCGATTGATGCCCCGGTAAGCCCTTTACCCAAAGATGATAAAACGCCGCCGGTTATAAAGATAAATTTTTTCCCAAAATTTTTCATAGACACACTGTTTTTCGATTATTCATAATAATGGTTGATTAAACAATGTACTTTATTATACCATACAGACAGAGTTAAATCTTTTTTACTGTGATGGGATTGAACATGAAAAAATATATATGCTTTTTAGCTCTCAGTTTATTATCACTTTCAAGTCTTTATGCACGCAGGAATAAAAAAGCGAGCATGCCACAAGAGGTCTGCGGCAACAATGAAAAACGTTGTAAAGATCTCAAAGATTCTTGCCAGTGTTATTGCGCCTACAAACCAGGGCCGCGCGATAAAGTAAAAGGTGATAAGCCAGTTTTTGTAAACGATGATCCATCAGAAATCTACTGCTATTGTAAGCAACGCGATATTGATAAACACCGTGCAGATCAAGAAGCTGCAGAAGAAAGGCCGATGGTAAATGAAGGCTAAATACGTTCTGACTATTTTTTTATGGCTCTACACACTGACTGCTGCAGAGCATGAAGATGGATATACATTTATCGATTGTGAAATAAAATTACGAGCTGTCCCTTTTAAGCAGGAAGAGGCCCCCACTCGATTTGGTGATCTGTTTCATTACAGCCACCCCTATATTCCGCAAAAACGGGGCAGTAGTAATAACTGGTGCGGATATGTTGCTGCGTCAAATTTTGCACGGCCAATCAAAAATACTGTTTCTGCCGTCTATGGCACATGGGTAGTACCGAGCGTTAAGTCGAGCGGCTCACCAAAGACCTACAGCTCAATATGGGTAGGTATAGACGGGTACGGCAGCAACTCGGTTGAACAAATCGGCACGGCACATGAATGGCGCAACGGCCAACAGAGAAATTATGCGTGGTTTGAGATGTACCCATTAGCCTCTTGCGAGATTGTGGGTTTCCCGATAAATCCTGGTGATACTATATTTGCAAGCGTTGTCTACCAAGGCAATGATATTTTTTTAATGACCATCACCAATATGACTAAAAAGGTAACCACCGTAGTTCCGACCATGTACACTATGTCAAAAACAGCGGCACGTGTATGCGCAGAATGGGTTGCTGAAGCGCCCTACCTGAATGGCATTTTGCCCCTGGCAGATTTCAAACAGGTTAACTTTTCTCAATGCACAGCAACTATTAATGGTATTCGTGGCCCTATTAACCATCGTAACTGGGCATATGAAAGCGTCAACATGCAAAATGCCCTTATGGTATATAAAGCAACCACTACCCCATTAGGCGCGAATGGCGAAACTTTTAACGTACTTTGGCACCATGAATAACGATATTATTATCAATGATACTCTGAGCATTCCAAGTCAAGAACTTGAGATTACTGCAAGTAGATCCGGCGGGGCAGGCGGCCAGCATGTTAATAAGACTGATACAAAAATTACGGTGCGCTGGAACGTAAAAAACAGTAACGCTTTAAATGATGAGCAAAAAGCACGTATCATGCAAAATCTGCATAAGCAGCTGACTACAGAAGGAGACCTTCTGGTGCATAATAGCACGTCGCGCAGCCAAGAGCATAATAAAAAAATGGCATTAAAATCGATGGCAGAAAAGATACGCAAGGCGTTGATTGTTCCTAAAAAACGCATGGCGACCCGCGTGCCGCAAGCGGCAAAGGCTGCACGTGTTGATACTAAAATGCATCGTGGAGTTATTAAAAAATTACGCAATAAAAATAGTTTTGAAGAATGAAAGGGATACCATGAATGTACATATAACATTTCGTAATATGGAAAAAAGCTCCATGATGGAAGAGGCTGTCCACAAAGAGCTACAAAAATTAAATAAATTTATTTCTCTTGAAGACCCGCTTGTCTCTATCAACCTGGTAATTACTGCTGAGGGGCCGACGCACCGTCTGTATACTATGGAATTGGTCGTTACTGAACCACGAGGCATGGCTGTCTCTCGCGTTGAAGAGTATGATTTTAATCAAGCGCTGGATGCTATAACTAATAAGATGCTCAGAGAGCTTGCAGATCTTAAAAGCCGCAGCATCGATGAACTGAAAGAGAGTGGTAGCAACCAAGATTCCCCGCGTAGAGATAAAGAACGCTTTGAAAAGTAAGCCTTGAGCTTGCTTGCTAAACCGATTTTACCATAATGAGGCCGGGATCATTTGCCATAAAGATAGCTCTAGCGTGAGCATTTTTGGTTTTTTTATCGATAGAAATCATATTCATGATAGTTCCTACGTCGGGGATATAAGGTCTGTGAAAAGGCCGAAACCCTGCTCGCAAAAAGAGTGCTATCCGTTGGGCAATGTCATCTTGATCTCCATCTAATGAGGCATAGAGAAATATAGTGTTTGTCTGTGGTTGCAGCTGCTTTATTTTGTAACATCCCCAATTGATCAGAGCGAGCCCGTAGCCTTTGTTTTTCAATTTTTTCGGAACCGAAATGCTATCTATCACTCCTTCATGATAAAAATCCGGCTCTTTTCCAACAACAATAACCATGTTCATGTTTTCTTTTTCAATAGGAAGATACGTTTCCGGGGATGTAATCTGTATATTGAAAAGTCTTTTTACACCCTCCCATTGCGGATTTTTTTTATTAAACCATCTCACTTGCTCGGTTGCCGGCTTTGCCTGATCATTTTCCTCACTGAGGGTATAAAGGGCTTGGTATGAATTTGAAGGGAGAGAACTAATAAATACCGCAATATCTTGCTGACATTCCAGGGGGGAGCGTCGTCCTGGGGCATTTTGACAAGCATTATAGGCATACTGAAGGTTCTGCCTTATCCAGAATGGTTCTTCTTGAGGAGCATTTTGAAAACAGCTACTCGAAATTGGCATTAAAAAAAGAAATAATAGCGCATAATTATTCATAAAATATACCTTTAAATTGATTAGTGCTTTTAGTTTACCCTGTCATGCACTCAAAAATCAATATTTTTTATACTATTTTTTGAGGCGATCGGCTTTTCTGTTGATATTTTCCAAAAAGAAACACTACTCTTATGGTTGGTAAAATATTTCACATGGTTCGATACACCCGCTCAAGCGCGGGCACTCACCATGAGCGACAGTAAAGGGGGTTTGCATGAAAATTATCTGGAAAGGTTCAATAACCTTTGGTCTGGTGAATATCCCTATAAAGTTATATAGCGCGATTCTAAAACATGCGCTCGGTTTTACCTTGGTGCATACAACATGCGGCACGCCATTACAATACAAAAGATGGTGCCCCTATCACCAAAAAGATGTCGCGTGGGCAGAGACATCCAAGGGGATCAAGACATCAAAAAGCAAACGCGCATAATACTATTTTTTTGCTGTCTCTTTTACCACATCTTTTGCATCTTTATCTTCACGCAATCCCTGGTATCTGCCGACCCGTAATTTATTTGCTTGTGTCCACTGAGCGAATTTAAATTCGCCCACTAAGTTTGGCTTTACCCAATATACTCCAGCAGTTGATTCTGTATAATTACTAAACGGACAGGTTTTAACCTCACGTGCGCGAAGTTTTTTACCCAAAAAATTCAAAACATCTTCGCTGTAACCGGTACCCACTTTGCCCGCGTACATAAGTTTGCCATCTTGATAGTACCCTACTAGAAGCGCGCCAAAATCTGAGCGGGAGCCTTTCGGCTGCGTATAGCCGCCTATCACCAATTCTTGTCCGACAACGCATTTGAATTTCAACCATGACGGCGAGCGCGTGCCCGTGTACACACTATCGCTTCGTTTTGCGATTAACCCTTCCCAATGTTTTTTGCAGGCCTCTTTAAAATAGGCAATGCCATTGGGAGATCTATGGTCCGAATAGGTGAGCATTTTTGTGTAGTTGAGCAGTTTTTCAAGTATCGACTTTCTTGCCAAAAGCGGAAGGTCGCGTGTATCATAGCCGTCCACGTACATGATATCGAAAATTCGATAATAAATGGGCGTTTTAGTCTCGTGCAATTTTACCGCGTCGCTATTTTTTAAATTCATGCGTGATTGTAATAGTTGAAAGTCTGAGACACCCTTTTTATCAAGCGCGATAATTTCACCATCAATAATAAAATCATCCGCCTTCTGTGCCTCGAGCGCTTTAACAAGTTCAGGATATTCGGCATTCATAGTATGGTTATTGCGTGACATGAGCCTCACTTTTCCCTTTTTTTTAAAGGCTAAGCAACGCACCCCGTCAAATTTGTGTTCGTATATCCAATCGCTACTTGAAAAATAGTCTTTAGTCAGTGTAGCCAGCATGGGCTGTATGAAATCTGGCTGCGTAATTTTTTTTAATTTTTTAAGATCTTGTGGCGAAAGATCCGCAAAGATATTTTTTTTTGGCATGATAATATCTCTCAATTAAATTTGAAAATGATCGGTGTGTCCTAAATGCAAAAATGTAAGTGTTATGGGGGTATACGCAACGCCCGTCTGGATCTGATTGTAACGATTCAGAAATTTTTGCTCGTCAAAGGGAAATCCTCGTCTTGCAATAAAATTACGTAATCGTGCATCAGTATAACGTCTGTCAGCGCGAGTAATTAGATAACGAGTAACGGGGTTACTATTCAAGAACATATAGACGTATTCACCCTCCACTTCTGCTTCATCAACCGGTGCTCCAATAATATGATAAATTTGCTTAAGGTCTTGCCTGGTCGGTTTAGTAAACTTTTTTGTTAATCGGCTCATAATCCAAGTTGCAGCCCTCTTCTTGCTTTTTTCAAGCCACTCATCGAAATCTGTCTTTGTATACATACGCTTTGTTAATTCTTGATGATCAAGCGTTTCAACGTGATCAAAGGGAAATTCAGTATCGCCGCCTTTATACTTAAATACAAAGAGAGACGTCACCAGAGTTTTATTTAAAGGGTCAAAATAATCCCCTTTGTTTCTTTCAGCCCAGAACGCGTACAATTGCCGTGAATCAAAAAAATGATATACCGGCGCCGCGGGAATCGCTACAAGCAAGAATGGATTTTCAGGGGCGCTTTCTGATGCTCTATCGGCAAAAGACTCGAGTAATAGAGGGTCTTTAATGGACATGCCCCCTTGCGCTTTAAAATCATCAGTGATGGCCGGGGGAAATTCTGACGCATTAAGCGCAAGTATAAAACATATAAGTGCCGTATAACGTTGAGCCATAACAAAAAAATTCAAAATTATTCCCCCTAAAACTTTTATCTTCATGATGGTAATTCAGGCATAGTATCCCTTATCACCATAAGCTTAGCGATTATATGAAGAAAAAATAAAGAGAACAAGATCGCCACGTCTAAAGGCCCAAGCCTTGATTTTTCTGCATAAGTCCACATCAAAAGCCTTGAATTTTATACATAAGATAGATAATCTATATATGATTTATCTGCAAAAAAGGGGGGATGTGCGTTATGAAAAGAACGATTGATTATTTTTTAGTTCAATGGAAAAATGGGTCAAATAGGAAGCCGCTTTTGTTGCGCGGCGCCCGGCAGGTGGGGAAAACCCATGCGGTACGAGTACTGGGCAAGACTTTTAAACATTTTATTGAGATAAATTTGGAAGCCAATCAGGCGGCTCGTACTATTTTAGAAAAAGATTTAG
Source organism: Candidatus Babelota bacterium (assembly GCA_003165355.1). Classification (GTDB taxonomy): domain Bacteria; phylum Babelota; class Babeliae; order Babelales; family Babelaceae; genus BOG-1370. Next base: position 29,670 of record PLTG01000054.1, read on the forward strand.
ATCTCAGCAGGATACTTCTACAACTTTCCGAGCTTTTACAACGGCAGATATATCCCGGATCTACATTACTTTTTTTTGATGAGATCCAAAATGTTCCTCAAGCAATTACCCTATTACGTTATTTTTATGAACAGATGCCTGAATTGCATGTTATTGCTGCAGGTTCATTATTAGATTTTGCTATAGAACACGTAGGGGTGCCGGTAGGACGCGTTACCACTTTATATATGTATCCTGTTTCATTTGTAGAATTTTTAGTTGCCTTGGGCCATGATCAATGGGTAAAAAATATTTTAAATTATGATATTGATAAGCCCTTGAGCGATCCATTACATGAAAAGATTATGGGTTTTCTAGGAATTTATCTTGCAATCGGAGGCATGCCCGAGGCGGTTAATCAATGGATTAAAAGTCAGAATTCACGTGAAGTAAAACGTGTGCATGCTGATTTAGTATATGCATATGAACAAGATTTTGGTAAGTATGCTAAAAAACATCAGATTAAATATCTACAATTGCTTTTTTTGAAGGCTATAGATCAACTTGCCAATAAATTTATGTTCGCACGAGTCGGCGAATATCAAAAAAGGGAGTTGTCGCCGGCATTGGAATTGCTTGAAATGGCAGGTCTTGTTTATAAAGTAACGCGAAGTGCGGGACAGGGTATCCCCATTGGGGCTCAAGCCGACCTTGAAGATTTTAAGATTATTTTTCTTGATGTGGGGTTAAGCCAGGCATTATTAAAGCTTGATATAGCCCCTTGGTTTATTGACCCATTAGCGACATTTATTAATAAAGGTGAGCTCGTTGAGGCATTTGTTGGGCAGGAATTATTAGCCTATTCAGATCCTATCATGAAAGAATCTCTTTTTTATTGGCATAAAGAAAGCCGTGGCAGTAGCGCCGAGGTTGATTATCTTATCCAGCAACAAAACCAAGTAATTCCTATCGAAGTGAAGGCAGGGGTTAATAAACGAATTTTGAGTATGCGAGTATTTTTAGATTCTCATCCCCATTCCCACTATGGCATTCGGTTATGGGCAGGCCAGGGGCAGCATGAAGATATTATATATTCCTACCCGCTTTATGCTATTGTACGACCATTATTAGATAATAATAGTGATCTAAAAAATGCTCTGTCAAGTTTAGTTTCTTGAAGCAACGGATCGGCTCACTTTTGAATCTTTTTTATTCTTTTTGAGAAGATACTTATGCGCATATTTATAAAGAGTAAAATCCTGCTCATCTTCAAGGGCGTGACCGACAAGATCACTTTTTTTAATTTTATCTTGGCGAAAATTACCGATAAGCGAAACCACGAACAAAAAAGATAGTACGAAAAAACGTTTTGATATCATGACGCACTCCTAAAAAAGCGATAGACTTTATGCTTCAGGAAAGTTTATCGCTTTAGGAATTTAAAGAAAAGATTTTTTTAAAAAATTATTGCCCTATCTTTTTAGGAATTAGATAAAATTATTGATAGAATTGTGACAAAACACTACTGAAGGAAGAATTTTATGAAATCTTTTAATCACACCTATTTAATGTTAATGGTTTTAACAACGCAGACCCTCATGTGCCTTGATGAAATGGGCATCACGAAGGAAATGGCTCAAAAATTTGGGTCTTTAAATACCTATAAAGGTGAATCTATCAGCGCCCGCTCGCAGCTACCACAGCATCAGAAAGACATGCTTAAGTCTGGCTTAAATAACGCGGTAGAAGAATTGTTGCGTGAAAAAACAAAATTGGAAAATGATATTAGGACCTATTTACCAAAAGTACAAAACTAGCTTAAAGCGTCTGCCGCCGCTCGCATCCTCTGCCCACGCACGATACCACTTGGATGTTCTGGATCGCAGACATATTTAAGATATATCAATGTATTTGTCTGCTTTTTTAACCATTCACGAAATTCTTCAGGAGATTTTTCTTCTTTATGCGCTTCTACAAGATAGTCGCGCACCACTTTCATGTGCCATTGATTGATAGTGGGGATAGCGGTAATAATCTGGTCATTGCCGCAGAGAAAATCTAAGATAGCATTATCGCTAAGTTCTATGCAGCGAGCAGCGTAGCGTAATGCTTCAGGATCAGTGGCACAAGCTATGGCATACGCATCGGCATTATTTTCTTGATATTGAGCATATCGTGCGTAAATAAATTTGAGCGCGGCGGCATTGGTGATATTAAGAACACTATAAGCACCTAAAGCAATAAAAAATTCCTTGATCTGTGTCGGCTTTTGGAATGCAAAACTAATTGGCGATGATTTGATTAAGTACGATGTCGACCCATAGCTCAGCAAGCTTGCTACTGCAAGAAAAGCCACTCGCTTGACGGTATCATTACCTTTCAGATGCGCAATCTCATGATCAATAAAAGTCGAATACACCTTTATAATGTTTTTATTTGCTGCATCATCTGGATTTTCCAAAGCATCTTTAAATTCTTCCGCTGCCTTTGGAGCAAATGCAATACAATATTTTGCAAACGTTTCGATAAAGCCGCAATCTTCTTTAATTTTTATTTTTACATCGCCAGGGTTGAGACCATGCTCTTGTAATTTTGCACGACAAAAATTTATAACAATCGGAGGAACATCGACCATTCTTCCCATTTGATAGGCATAATGAATTTGTGATCCAGTACTCAACACCGGCGATATAAATGTATTTACATGGCGAGTTAAGGTAAAATATCCGTGAGCAAGCGAATAGAACGTACTATTGGCATGGGTTATTTGAAAACAGGTTGAAAATATGAGTATGCATGATGCAAGAATTTTTTTCCGAGTATTTTTTGTTACTTTCTCTGTTACCACGTAACTGATCAGTGAGATGATTAATGCGAATAGCTCTTTTGGGATGGGTAATATAAAAATTCTGCCCAATAAAAAGCCAGCAAAGCCACCTACGATGGAGGCATAGGCCGCAGGGCGAGATACTGTATGCTTAAAGTAACAAAAGAGAAGCGGCACCAATAAGCAACTTACCGAAATCTCATAACTATTAATTAAAAGCGTAATAACGTTTTGTGATACATAATATGATGCACCGAGTGATAGCAGCCCGACGACAAGAGTGATTATCTTGGAAAGCTTGAGGGTGTTCACTGGTATATAACGTGAAAGATTAAAATCGAGCGTTATATTAGCGCTGATACCGTTCATGAGCGCGTCAGCCGTTGATACTATAGCTGCGATAATAGCGCATAATGCCAATGCAAAGAAAAATGGGGGCACCATGCTTTCTAATATAACCAGAAGTGGACTCGCGCCATCAGGAATACTCAGCCCACTGAGCTTTGCTTGCATGCCGAGATACACCGGTATAATTGAAAAAAGTAAAATAAAAGTGGCAGCATAACAGGCAGAAGCCGTTGCAACAAGTGCCGATTTGCTGGCAAAAAAGCGCTGCGCGAGATCCTGCTCGATAAGCGCAAAAAGCGCTGGCATGCAGATAATGCCAAAAATAGAGGTAAAAGAGAACGTCTCCGTTGCAAACTGCCCCTGCACCGTAGCAAGATTCAAAAGACTCAGTGCATCTGGTTGCATAAGAATATAAAAGAATATGCCCACAAAGGTGCTGGTGATAATACAGAGTTGCACCATATCATTAATAGTGATAGAGCGTAGCCCGCCGATCATTGTATACATAACAACTGAAAGCCAAAAAGGTATGCTAATGTACCAGGCCCCCAGGCCGATAGAGGCAAGAAGGCTTTTAAAGCCAACTACCTGCGCCACAAGAATGCCAAACAGTGTAGCGATAGAAAGAAGTGAAGCAATTTTTTTTAAAAGCGGCGAGTGATAACGCGTCTCAAAAAGCTCTGCGGTGGTGGTCACCTTAAACTGCTGCAACCGTGCTGCGGCCCCGCACCCCAATATAATAAACCCGAGCGCCATTCCCAGAGTATATAATATGCCATAAAGCCCTGTAGCATAAGCTGACGCTGCTGTCCCCAAGAGCATACCGCCACCTAGCTGAGTGGCGATTAAATTACACGTGATTTGCCAAACCCCCAGCTGCCTATTGGCAACAAAATAATCAGTGGCTGAGGTGACATTTTTCGAAGCGCGTAGGCCGAGTATCAGATAAAGTGCGCCAAAAAGCGTAAAAAGTATTAAAAATAAGAGGGTATCCATAATTTTTCCTTAAGATATTATATTTTAGTATATATGAGTATAAATTTACTGTATAAAATATCCAAGGGAGAGTGCGTGAAAAAGATTTTAAGTATTGTGTTAGTTATGATAAGTAAAAATAGTTATTCCATAGGTGTCCCCATTAAACAGTTACAAGAAGCCCCGATCAGCGTTGAATCATATAAAGAAATTGCAACGCAGTATAATGCGCAGTTACCTGCATTATGGAATAACCTTACGCCAGAAGAGCGCGTATTTGCCTATTACATAACGCGCGCAAGTATTCCCGGCAACCGCATCATGGCTGACCAAACGCATCGCCACGCAGTTAAAATGATCGAGCTATTCCAGCAAATTATTGATGATAAACAAAAAGTTCGGGATGTATGCGCTGGGTCTTTTGATGTTGAAAGTTTTCTGCGTGATGCAGAGATTTTTCTTATCTATCTGTGCGCACACCATGGCCAATATTTCTTGAAAGAGTTTGAAAATCATAAGCGCACTCCAGCGCGCCTTAACCTAACTACATTGACTCCTGAAAATTTAGCCCTGGCGCTTGATGCTCTTAACGTTTCTGATGCAAAAAACGTAGTAGCATCATTGCAGCAAACCATGTTTGAAGCAGATTACGAGCCAACTCTTACCCTGGAAGGCTCTATCGAAAAGAGTGCCGGAAATATTTACAGTCCCGATTTTACCCAAGCAGACTTTGACGCATTAGCACCAGAAATTAAAACTGCTCTTAATGCCCATTTTTATATTGAGCATAATAAGGGCAAGCGCACTCCACAGGCACAGATATACAAAATTGGTGGAAAATATTCTCAAGAGCTTGAAGTTGCGCATTATTGGCTTGAGCGCGCCTATAAGCATGCTCAAAAATATCCTGCCGTTTTTGATAAACATATCGTTAAAAGTCTTGAGCATATGCTCACCTATTTGAAAACGGGAGATGAGGATGATTTTAAAAAATTCTCTCTCGAATGGCTTAAAACTCACAGCCGCATCGACTTTAATTTTGGATTTGTGGAGACATATCACGATCCGTTGCAATATCGTGGTGCGTTTGAGGCCGAGGTAACGGTCAAGGTGGTCGACATGAAAAAGCTCAATGCCCTATTGCCAGCACTGGAGCAGCAACTTCCGTTCCCGGAAGAATTTAAACGTCAAAACCTAGACGACACCACAGCGATACCTAACGCGTCGATCAATGCAAAGATATTTGCATCAGGCGATGCGGGCCCGGTAAAGATTATTGCAGCCTACTGCTTGCCTAATTACCAAGAGATACGGGCAGAGCACGGCTCTAAGCAAATTATATATCAATTTGGCAAAGGGCTTGGCGAACAGATGAACCCAGCATTAGCACGAAACCTTTTCAACATCCGCGAGCATGCTCAGTGGCTTGAAGTGCATGATGCCGATGCGAAGCTCAACCATGATATCTGGGATGTGCATGTTGCTTTACATGAAACGCTGGGCCATGGTAGCGGCAGAGACGCTTTCCATATTTTTGTTGAGGGAGACCCGTTGGTTATCGGCGGTAAAACGTATGCATTGGGCGATTCGCTTGAAGTGACCAGCGCCAATAGTACAGAATTTATTGGCGGTTATTCGGGAGCACTAGAAGAATTACGCGCAGAGATTCTTGCTTTGTATACCAGTATTTTTAATTTCGATGCACTTGCTGCCAGCGGGCTTTATAAAGAATGGCCGGCTAAAATCGGCAAAGAAAAACTTATTGAATGGTTTATCCTACATATGGCCCACAGCGGCTTGAATAGGCTGATGGTTCAGGCTGATGACGCTGCCGAAATTGTACAAGCGCATGCGCGCGCAGACACGGCCATTTTAAATTACTTGCTTGACCACGGCGGGCTGGAGCTTGTCGAAGAGGTTTATCCTCATAACGGTACCGACTACACCGTTATTGGTTTTAACGTACCTGATATCAATAAAGCGATGCAGGCGGTTAAAGATTTTGCAATTGAAGTACAACGATGCAGCTCGACGGCCGATGGGCAAGGCGTTGAAAGGCTTATGAAAACGTATGGCACCTGCATCCGCTACCCGGAATATATTAAAATACTCAAGGCTAATCGTTTTGCCGTGCAGGGAGATTTAGTAGAGATAGCAGAGATATTTCCGCGCCTTATTCCGGTGGTTGATGACAACAAAGATATTGTCGATATCTCAGCCGAGTGGCCGGCAAGCTTTATTGAGCAACAGCTTGAATTAAATAAACTGGCGCTGTCCAAAGAATAATTAAAAAGGGGAGCGAAAAACTCCCCTAATTTCATATACTCTAGACCAAATTTGCAGCTTAAACATGGAATTCCTCTAAAATTCAACGCTTTTCATGATATTTTTTAACTTTTGATTTCTAAATATTGAATATGCTATATTTGAATTATGTTATTAAAATAATTGCTAAATCTTATTAAAATTGGAGATGTGATGAATTATATAAAAAAGCAATTCTTGTTCGGGCTAATACTTTTCTCGTATATGGGAACAAATTATTCAATGCAAGATTTTGTACAGCGTAATTTTGGTACCTCAGGCTTGAATTCAATTCAAAAAGCTCAAGAAACGCTCAAAAAAATCGATCCTCATGCCAAAATTACTTACAATAAATCGAATGGAACGCTTACAATAATGAATACTAATTTGAGTCCGGACCAGATTCAAGAAGCGCTTGATAAAAATACTTATTCAGGTTGGAAGCCAGAAGTTAAAATTGAAGGGGCAATTCAAGATCCGGATGTTATAATAAAATTAAAAGAGATAACTGTGGAACAGCAAAACCGCTGGGATATGCCTTTGGGATACACCAAAGAGGAAATGCCTTCGGGCCGGCAGAAGGCATGGCCTACCACACGAGTTGACCAGCCTGAAAATTAATCAAATATCGAGTAGGGGGCGCGAAATCGCTCCCCCTTTTTTTACTTCTTATGCAAAAATTAACTTGCTACTACTGCAGACGATTTGCATGATGAGCACAATTTTTGCGCATAACTTACAGCGCATGCCCCTACCACTGCACCGAGTAATTTGGCCGTGAGGTTCGCTTTGTTGCATACTGGGGTATCAGTATCTTCTGATTCACATTGCCCGTCACAGATAAATTTCGCCCCTAAAATAGCAGCTACTATTTTGCCCATGCCGGTAAGTTGGTCGCGGCAAATGCCGAAGCTTGTATATAAGTCTATTTTGTAGTCTTCTTTTAAGTCTGGGGCATAGCTTCTTGCAAGATCAATGATGCCGCCAGCAAGTCCGCCTGCTACAAAACCTTGTACAAAAGATTCAGTAAGTTCAGTTGCTGGACATTCTGCTTGACGCATGACTTTTTCTGCATGTGCTGAGCTTGCTACAAAAAGTAACGCGATTGCTAAAAATTTACACGATTTCTTCATTAAACTTCCTTTTTATTTTGATTAATAAATTAATTTTATGATTGTTTTGCTTTTGGGAAAAAGCTTTGTGCTATCTTCATACCTATGATATTTCCCGCAGTTCTTTCCATAAGAGTTACTGCATCTAATTCATCGCTGTTTTGATTGAAAAAACTATTCAACTGATTTGAAACCACCACGTTTCCGCCTTGAGTGATTAAAAGCTTCACCTCGTTCACATTACAGGCTTTAACAAAGATTCCTGTCCTTGATGCGCCAAATACTTTTTCAGCACCTTCAAAGCCAAGAGTTGTTACAGCCCCGGTAAAAGCGCCAATGCCTACTTGTTTTGAGTGGCTTGCCACCCACCCAAGGAAGCTCATGGCTTTTGATGAATATGAATCGCCCGCGCGTAAGGCAGAAACAAAGAGTAATGAAACCGCAAAGAATTTGAGAGATTTGTTCATAATAATTCCTTTTGTATAGATAAATTGATAAAAAAGCGCACTGAGTATAGAACGCTCTTTGTTTTTCTGCAAGGGGATTATAAGGCATATTGTTTACTCATAAAGTTATTATGAAGTACACTTATACAATGGAAAAAATACATCAAGCAATTGTTTTGCAGCCGGCATCGCCTCAAAATTTTAATTATCTCATTTTCGATCAACAACTCGGGACACTGGAAATCCGTATACCCAAGCAAAGGGGCATCCGCGAGATACCCCGCAGCGCATTGATCCATTACGTACCGCAGACAGTAAATAATCGGATAGTGGCAAAGTATGTAGAGATTGTCGCAACGCCGCATCAGTGGGCGATCAATAGTATCTGGTTCCTGCACCATCTTTTGGAACTGATCAATTTCTTTGTGCCGCGAGGGGGACAGGCTGAAAATATTTTTTCATATGTACTTATCATGTATCAGCCATTGTCTGATGATATAGATATGTTCTTTTTTCAAAAGCTTTTTTTATGTAAATTCTTTATCTTGGTCGGCATCTATCCAGAACCGATTAATATGCAAGATCGGCAGTTTCTTTCCCTGTTACAATCTCACCAAGATTATAAACTTGAGGAACAAAAGTATGTGTTTCTTGAAAAAAAAATGATACAGTGGTTACAAGAATGTATTCGTTTGCATCCTCATGCAGATCGACTCAGAACAATGATTATGGAGCCATGGTATTATGAAAAAAAAGTTACTCATTATTAGCGCATTATGGTGCGCCCAGCTTTATTCTTTAGGGTTTGATACCGTCATTAACGTTCTTTCCCCCACAAAACCCGGGCCGATTGTCGCGCCTAACAAAGACCGCGAGAAATTTTTGACTGAGTATCAAGAATTTTTAAAACAGCAAGAGAATAATTCATATAAATCAGATTTTGAAAAAATAACTACAGATATCCAGGTTCAAAAAGATCGTCTTCTGCATGCAAGTAATTCGCATGAAAAAGAACTGATCTCAAAAGAGATATCTTTTTTAAATCAATTATTACAAACCATGGTCGACCGTGACAGCGTTACGCAACAATTGCAATCTGCCTATCAAGAGATGAAAACGGCGCTCGATGGCGTGGCGTCTGACCCCCACTTTAATAAATTTAAAGTAGAGGGGCGCGCTTCATATAGCTATGAATATCTCACTCAATTGAATCAAAAAATAATTGATATCAAAAACCGCCTGACTGAAAATAAAAATAATGCACAAAAGCTACAGGCAGATATAGACCGTTATATAAAATCGATCGAACAAATTCAAGGGGATCTTAAAGAAAAGGTTCGCCAACAGAAAAATTATAGTCAACAGCCACAAAGTAGTTTGTTGGAAGGTGACCTCATCGATATTCAGGGCAAGCTTTTAGCACAACGCAAAGATCTACTGCAGCTCAAATTAAAAGAGGCGGAGATGCGCCTTTCGCTCTCGCAACTGCACGTAAATATTGCAAAAAGCCAACTTGAAATCCTGGAAAGAGAGTATATCCGCGTAAAAAATGCAACCGTTATACCCCTTAAAGATGTTAAAAGGGCTGAAAGCTCATTGGAAGAGAAAAGGAATCAATCGCTTGCTGAGCGCAATCGCTTGCGCCAAGAGGTGCTCCCCTATATCTTACAAGAGCAAAATGAGATCAAAAGAAAAATCGCTGAAATCGTTGCAACCTATAACCTCTCGGCAAGCGATATTGAAGCGTTGCGTGATTGGAACTTTCAGCCAAAAACATCCACTCAATGGATGATTCTCGCAGCAATTGATCCGCTTTTAACCAACGACTCACTTACCGAAACACTCAAAGAGGTTAACCAAGCGAGCATCGATCTTTCAAAAGCAGAATTTAAGCGGGATTCTATAGAAGTCGATATTATAAAATCATGGTACAAGTTCATGAGCAGAAGGTTCCGCTCAGAAAATGACCGCGATATTAATGATTCTATTAAGGATTATGAAGGCACCAAAAATGAACTCGTAACCCAGCTGCGTACCGTATCAGATAGCAGCCTGGCTGCTATTGCAAGCTTGCAGCGGCTTAATAAATCGCTTGAAAGTGTAAAAGCGTTAATGGAGACACTTAAAGAGCAAAAGTATGTACTCTTTAAACATTACGATTCTGCATTTCAAGAGGCCCAAAAAGCGCTTAAGGAGACTGAAGAATATATCAGACAAAAAATAGATATCACCGCAAAATTGATCGAAAAATATCAGGCAACGGTCACCGTTATTGATGATTCGCTTAAACGAGTGAGCTCAATGTTGAGTGAACTTACTACTAAAGGCTTTTGGAAACGCTCAGAACAATCTATTGAATGGTTTCAGGTCAGAAATATTATTCCTGATCTTCAAAGATTTCTGCATGGTGTCTATGTAACAGGGCTTGAATATTTCACCCTTTCTCATACCACTCAGGCGCTGGCAAGCGGGATAGAGTATCTCAAAGACCCGCTCTATTTAATCATGTTTTTGATCAATCTCTTTCTGCCCTTTGTCTTTTATATGCTGTTGCGCCTTTTTTTGCCCGATCTCTATCAATTTTTACATACAGGAACTTCTGGTGCCGGGTTTATTGTCTATTTAAGATTGTGGGCTGCGCTCTGCATTAAATTTATCATGATACATATGAAAAGCCTTTTTGTGTGGGCATTCATATATCTTCTTTTTGCAAGCCGGGTTATAGAAGACAACTATCTCTGCCTTCTTGTCGAGCTTTTTTCCATCCCCTTCCTTTTATATATAGTGCATCAATTTATGGCTTTTATTTTGGTGGAAAATAGATATCGCAACTACACCATTATTAACAGATCATACGAACATAGATTTTACGCGGTTATTTCAATCGTCTTATATAGTTTAGTTACTCTCAATTTCTTGCGTGCTGCTATCTTAACCGATGAACCTTCCTCGGATTTAGCTACGATATTACTTGCTTTAATGTTTATTGTTATCCAAATTGGGGCAATATCATTAATTGGCAAAAAACAGGTCCTTTCCATTATTCCGCAGGATACTCCTTTATGGCAGTGGGTAAAAGAACATATTGAAAAATATTATTATGTATTCTTGCTCGCCGTGGTAGCCATTATCGTAATGAGTAACCCCTATGTCGGTTACGGCCGGCAAGTGCTTTATATACTCAGCCGCTTCTTTTTGACCTTGTTGATTATTCCGCTCTTTTTATGGATTCATAGTCGCCTTAAACGTATGTCATCCAATCTTTTCTTCTATTATGAAGAGGGGGAAACAATGCGTGAGCGCTTTAGCTCCGGCCGCTTATGGTATGGTATCTTCATTGTTGCATCATTTGCTGTCTTTCTTATAGGACTCGTTTTTACTATAGGTTCTATTTGGGGCTATGGCATAGGCTTTGCAGATATTATCGACTTTTTACATCGCGAGCTGACTGCGGTTAAAGATGAAACGGGCCGCGAGATCTCAGTAACTATCTATTCTCTGTTACAGATTATTCTGTTCATATTGGGCGGCATATTCTTAAACTATGTAATTAACCAATTTGTGCTGAAACGTGTCTTTGACCCATTCCTGGTGGGCGCCGGGGTGCAGAATACGATATCTGCCTTCACTAAATATGCAATAATTTTATTAGCGATTTTTATCGGCCTTTCCAATGCGGGGCTTGAAGGGCTTACTACTAAGTTTGCTATTATTATCGGTGGTCTCAGCTTTGCATTACAAGAGCCACTACGCGACTTTTTCTCTTATTTTATTATCTTGGTCCAACGCCCGGTAAAGATAGGTGACTTGATCCAGATCAATGATGACGTTATTGGCATTGTGCGCCATATCACTCCACGTTCTGTTGTCTTGCGTAAAAGAAACAGCGTGACGGTGATTGTGCCCAACTCGCAGATTATTCTCAACCCCGTGGTAAACTGGAACTATTCTCGCAGCTATTTTGCCTTTAATGATATCATGCTTACCGTTGCCTATACCAGAGACCCGCAACGCGTAAAAGATATTTTATTAGGCGTTTTACATAATAACTATATGATTTTAAAATCGCCTGCGCCTATTGTATGGCTGAGCGATTTTGTCGATAATGGCTATCAGTTCTTAGTGCGTGGATATCTTACTGCAGACAAAGTCTTAGAGCAATGGGAGATAAGTTCTCAGGTGCGTCTTGAGCTGGTGAAAAAGCTCAGAGAGAATGGCATTGAGATCGCATCGCCAAGTCGCATCGTGCGCGTCACCTCAGAATTGGGTGATGATACTAAAAATATGCCGATTCGCTCTTAATAGCCATGCTTACTGCATATAAGGGGTATGAATGGATATTTTCATACACAGAATAATTTTGTGCAGAAAATCTTAGACCGTAGGGTGAGCCAGGATGCTTTTCCAAAAATATATGCATGCTTTTTAAGGTGCTTCCAAGTCCGCTTTTTACTTCAATAGGTATAATTGCTTGTTTAAGCACAGTAACATAATCAACTTCAGCTTCAGCTGTACGCTCATCCCTTAACCAATAATAGAGCTGCTGCTTTTGAAATGGCTCAGAATAGGCTAGAAGTTCTTGACCAATAAAGGCCTCCACTATTTCGCCTTTATTAATTAATGGTTGTTCAGCGCTCAATAACCATTCAGTAATATCCAATCCAAGAACTGCTTGCGCCAATGCCACATCAAGAAAAATAATTTTAAATTCATCTGGATCTCTTTGAGCCCCCAGAGGCAAGCCTTGAGCTGCAGTGCTATATATTTTATGTATAACGCCTGCAGTAGCGAGTAAATCGATACAAGGGGAGAGCTCCCTTTTTCTAAATTCCCCCGGAATGGCACTATATTTAAATTTTCTACCCAATTGTAGTGGAATATTATCAAACAATAGGTCAAGATATTTAACCTGATTTTTTTTAGCATATTTATTAAAATCTTGTCGATACCCCTGTATCAATGTCTGTTGTATCTTTAAACATTTTGCAGCATTTTTTTCTTGTAGCCATGCATACACAACCTCCGGCATGCCACCAATAGCAAGAAATTCTTTTATTAATTGCAACAGTCTCTCGTGTGCTATGGTACTAAACGGTTGGTCAACTTGATGTTGCACGAGTGCTTTTATGAGTATTGATTCCCCCGACGCATAAATGAATTCTAAAAAAGACAAGGGATACATATAAAGAAATTCAACGCGTCCTACAGGAACTCCAACCGATTCTATTGCAAAATCCAATAACGAGCCGGCCGCAACTACATGCAATTCCGGCATCATTTCATAAAAATAGCGCAACGCCTGTATCGCCAGAGGCTCCGCTTGTACTTCATCAAAAAATAAAAGTGTTTTACCCGGAACTACTTCTTGCTTAGTCAGATACATTATTTCTCGAATAATACGCTGAGGATATAGATCCGCGGTAAAGATCCCGCGTGCCTTAGGGTTAAGTTCTAAGTTAATCTCTATAAAATTCTCAAAATTCTTGCCGAGTTCCCGCACGGCATAGGTTTTTCCAACCTGGCGGGCGCCCCGCAAAAGAAGTGGCTTAAAGCCCTTTTGCTGAGACCATGCCAATAATTGAGCATCAATAAATCTTTTCATTAACACCTTTGGTTAAAATTCCAGCATGATCCCACTGAATTTTGGTTAAAAATCCACCATGTTTAATTTCAGTATGGTCAAAAATCCAAGATGGTGTCAAGAAAGTATATCGAGCGCTTTTTGAATAATTTCAGTAACTTTGGGCTCCCCCTCAGGGAAGTTACTTAATACGTAATCAGGGACATCCTCACGATTCTCTGGGCGGCCGATACCCACACGAAGCCGGTGAAAGTTATCACCAATAACAGAGATGATCGATTTAAGGCCATTGTGACCACGGGCGCTACCCCCTTGTTTAAGGGTCACTTTTCCAAAAGGTATCTCAAGCTCATCGTGCACCACGAGAATATCTTCTGCCTTTATGCCTTTTTTAGTAAAAAACGAAAGCACAGCGCCGGAATTATTCATATAGGTTTGCGGCTTGACCAGGTAGACATTGCTGTCCCCCAAGGGAACCTGGGTCATCTCCATGTTCTGTCTCTCTTGCCAATGGGCATGATATTTTTCTGCCAAGGCATCAAGAACACGAAAGCCAATGGAATGGCGATGGTAGTAAAAAGATTGGCCTGGATTTCCCAGGCCAATAATAAGTTTAATCGGTAACTTCATATACGCTATTATGCTTTAGCTTTTGGAGTTTCTGAAGTCATTTTTTTTGCGCGCTTGTCAGCTGCATGTTTTTTATTCAATTCAGCTATTGTTTCTGCGGTTATGTCTTTAACGCCTTTAGAAGAGATAAAGACATCTGAATAAAGAACTGGTTTGCCGCCTGCAACAACTTCTGCAGTTGTTTGGATTTTTTCTTGGAATTCTTTTGTTAATTGAGCAAATTGAGCTTCTGCTTTTGCTTGAAGTTGTTGCGTTTTTGATTGCAATTCTTGGAACATAGTCATAATGCTTGATTGTTCTGCTTCAGTAAGCTTTTCGCCTTTTTTGGTTTTCGCTTCAAGCTCTACTTGTTTTGCTTGAACTTTTGCTTGCAAATCTTGTAATGGTTTTTGCTCTTTTTCTAAATTCTTCTGGAATGATTCCATGGCATCTTTCCATTCTGTTGATTGTGATTTTGATGGATCTTGTGGATCAATGATTTTTTTCACATCAAGCTTTACAAAGGGAAGTTCTGCAGGTCCCGCAGATTTTGCTGCAGGAGCCATACAAACAATGGCTGTTGAGGTTAGCATTAATACCGGCATAAGCAATGATAAACGTAATGTTTTCATAAAAATCCTTGTTATAAAGAGGGACAAAAATGTATAGTAAAATTACTGTGGAATCATGCAAGAGTCAATAGCATGGAGACAGAAAGGGGATAACAAATGAAATCGTTGATACTCAAAAGCTTATTATTTTTGATTTTTACGCAGGCTCATTCGATGCAATTTCCCTGCAAAAAAGAAGAGAGTTTAAGAATTTTGGTTTTAAAAAAACAGATGACAACATACCATCAAAAAGAACCATTGGGACAATTTCACGAAGATCGCAGAACATTTGATCAGTTTTTCCAAAAAAGGCTTCAAGCCGTGAAGCCGCAGGAAAAGTAAGAGATTGGGTGGCGGTAGCCAGACGTAGCGTGCCAAGCCGGNNTGGTGGAGGCGATGGGAATCGAACCCATGTCCGCAACGCATCAGAATCAAAGCGCTACATGTTTAGTTATTGCTTATACGTATATGCTCTTCCAATAACAAAAAAATACATACACGTCTGTTACAGTAATTGTTACGCTACACGACAAAAAAGTCTTACGTAACATTCTATCTGGATTATACGTGTTTAATCGACTGGTAGACACGCCAATTAAACAAGGTCGCTTCAACTAGTTAAGCAATTAAGCAAAACAAGGCTGAGCGTTGACACCAACGTATTGATTGTCGTTTATTGTTTAACCAATTGTTTAACGAGCACTTAGTTAACGCTCGACATGCTCTTTAAAACCTCAACACCACGTCGAAGCCAGTACGCCCCCGAANNGCCAGTACGCCCCCGAATATTTCAAGATGGGATGCACGTAATGTCAACACCACAGCCTGCCCGTCGTAGCTCTGATATTACCATCAAAACTTTATACCACAAAGCGAAGTCGGGTCGAAGCCAGTACGCCCCCGNNGCCAGTACGCCCCCGAATATTTCAATTAATTATAGCGTATCAAAAACTTTGCAAAGTGTCAATAAGCCCGACCCATTGCTGTCTTTATGCGCCCTAGGCATCATACTTTCCGCGCAATTCACGCCGCGTTTCGCGGGCAATATCACGCTCTTTGATCTCTTCTTTGCGCTGGTGCGCCTTTTTATGCTTACATAAGGCCAATTCGAGCTTAACCAGCCCTTTTTCGTTAAAATAGATCTTAAGCGGCACCAGGGTAACCCCCTTCTTGGCCACTTCCATGATGATTCTTTCAAGCTGTTTTTTGTGAACCAGGAGTTTTCTGCTTCGTTTGGTCATCTCTTCGAGCTTTTGATAGGCATGGCTATAGGGCGCTATCTGACAGTTAATTAAAAACAATTCTGAATTGTGTATAGAACCGAAAGCCCCGACCAGTTGCACATGGCCCGCACGGAGTGATTTGACTTCGTCTCCCTTAAGAACCATCCCTGTCTCATAGGTCTCTAAGACATCGTAATCATGGAAAGCTTTTTTATTTTGGGCTATTATTTTCATGTGTAATGAGTTTCATATAAAAACGTTTAAAGAGCGGATAAAAGGGCACACTAAATAGTATAGCAAAAACTACGCCGCCGACCATAAAATACCAAAAACAGATATCTTTTATGCCTAAGTAATGGTTGATCGAGGGGCCGATCTTTTTCTCCATCCAGGCAAACCATGAAGGATTATACACACAGAGGTTCCAGGGGATAAAATAGGTAAAAATAATATATCCTGTCAGATAGTTTGCAATAATGATAGGAATTGTGGTAAAAAAAGGATTGTTGATAAGATAAACCACACTAAAGATAATCGGAATGGGCAGGCGTAACAGGTAGCCCAAGATAAAAATAAGGGGAGTTTGAAATAATAAAAAGGGAGAAAAGCCGATAAAAAGACCAAGGCACGTAGCATAGGCAAGTCTTTTTGGATCACGCTCAATTGATAGGAACTTGTGTAATAAGTTTTGAAAAAAAATTTTCATCAATCCCCCTAGGTTTATCCCTAAAAATTAGGTATTCTAACATACAGAATACGACACTTGATCCATAAACTACTAGATTCCTAAACCGGAGAAATCGTATGCGTAATCAAATTTCTATAAAAAACTTTTTTTTATTAGCCTTAATCGTCGTCAGTGATTTTTCTTTATACGCTTTTTCGCAAACGTATACCTACGTAGTCAAATCGGAGTATGATATCAATGACCCGGTCCATCTTAAGGGCACCTATAAGGGGAATGTTATAGATCTCAGCTACGGGATCGCCTTCCTGCAAGAGTCTGAACGGGTAAACTCTTTTGAATTAATTATCACGGCAGAGCATCCAAAAATGTCTACTGGAGAAATACCGCACTTAGAAAGAATTCCTGAAGTACCTTGTGACTGGTACGATATCTCTTGGACAACCGAAGGGACAAAAATTGTATGGTCCATAAAAAAGCGTCCCGAAGAAAGCCTACCACCGCGCATACCCAACAATGCATTAATCATCTGCTATCCACCGGAATTTGTTGAAAAAATTGAGAGCAAAAACCCGCAAGAATCTTCCATCAGTGTGATTCATCTGCCTACCCTGATTTTGAAGAAAAATCTTTCGCCAGAAGAAAAAGAAAAACGGGATGCAACATTAACCCGCTCGATTCTTGCGCATTTGGATGTGAGTAGTAGCTTTTCCCCTGCCACTCAACTGGTAAAGCAGGGCAATAAAGTTAAATTAGCCCGTGGTTACTGAGAATATCGATATGCAAAAACTTATCTTAGCAATTGAAAGCTCATGCGATGAAACTGCCGCTGCAGTATATGGGTCTGACGCGGGAGTACTTTCAAATGAGCTCTTTTCTCAGATAGACCTACATGCCAAATATGGGGGCGTTGTTCCTGAGATAGCGTCTCGTTCACATATAGAAAAGATAAACCCCATCGTCCAACAAGCGCTTGATAAAGCTGGAGTCGCGCTTGAAGATATAGAAACTTTCGCAGTTACTCAACGGCCGGGGTTGCCTGGATCGTTATTAATTGGCGTGTCGTTTGCCAAAGCGCTTGCCGGCGCTCTTAATAAAAATATTATTGGGGTAAATCATTTGGAGGGGCATGTCTTTTCTGCCTGCATAGAAAATGATATACCATTTCCCTTCATATGCTTGACGGCATCTGGCGGCCACACAGCACTTTATTATGTAACGGGGTTTGGCGATTACCAAGTTATTGGCCAAACTACTGACGACGCTGCTGGCGAAGCCTTTGATAAAGTGGCAAAACTGATCGGGTTGCCCTACCCCGGTGGCCCGGTGATTGAAAAATTAGCGGCGCAGGTTGATTTTGAAGACTTTTTTAACTACCCACGCTTAAAGAACCACACAACATTAGATTTTAGTTTTTCTGGATTAAAGACAGCAGTATTATACGATTTGGTGAAAAAAGATTTATATAACCTTAAAGACAAAAAGTTTCTTGCCCACGGTGACGTGCACTTGCAGCAACAAGTTGCCAGCTCGCTTTTGGTATGCATCGGGGACATCTTTGAGCGGACCATTGAACGTGCGTTTAAACAGCACCCTGAAGCAAAAGCGCTTGCGTTTGTTGGTGGCGTTGCGTGCAACAGTTATTTAAAAAATAGATTTAAAGATACTATGGCAAAACGCAAAAAAGAGTTCTATTTCCCCTCGCCCCGTTACTGCACTGACAATGCTGCCATGATTGCCTTTGTTGCAAACTATAAAGCGCAGAAAAATGAATATTCTGATCTCTCTTTAGATATATATTAACTGTTTTAAGTAGTAAGCGCCAAATCGATATTTTTGGCAATTTTTATAGATTTATCGGGCATAACTGCTAAATCTTTAGAATTCGAGCGCTCTTTAACATATAGGTTTAAAGATTTTATCGGTCGCTTTGCGGACGAAAATCTTCTCTAAGCGACTGTACGGTCATTTTTACCACTTGATAGCAACCTAATGATATCAAAAGAGCAAATATTGCTGTTCGGGTTTGACGACTTACAAGGTCATTTACACTGCGCCATGTGCAGTAATCCCTTGGATATTCAGCTACATCTATAAGACGCAGTCCAAAATTAATTGCAGCAGATCTTAAATAATCCTGCGTAAAATATAAACTTGCAACACTGGTTCCAACTAATGCGGCACTTTTCGCAAAAGAAGGGCTTTTTTCTGGCTCTACACTGCGAGCATGAGTATTAAGCGAAACGAGCATAAGTACAAAAAACAATTTTAATTTCATAAATTCTCTCACATTGGGAAAATAACGCGCCTCTGCGCATCAAACTAAGAGTTTATTCATTTGAACTTTTTTCTAGGCTTTCTTTCATGGCAGCAAGTATTTTACGTTGTTCTTCATGACACTGTACCATTGAAAGAAAAAGTTCTTTTTCTGAAGAATCCCCAAAATATTTATTCATACCATATTGAGCTATCCAGCGTGGATTGGGCAAATTATTCTCATTTAATTCTTTTTCTACAAGAGAAAGCTCTTCGTGAACTATAGTTTTGATCTCTTTTTCTGATACATGTTGCCTAATTCCAGCAAATTTTGGATTAGTCATTTGACGAATAGTGAGCCGAATAGTGAGCATATCCATAGCAGCCCCGGCGGAAAGATCCTTACAGCATTTCGCATCCATAGCTACACGAATGGTAAATCGCGCCATCAGTTGCATCGCGTAGGAAAAGTCATCATTCTCCAAGGCTTCATCCATTAAGAAAATTATCTTTTCTGGATGCATCTCTTTGTTAATTTCTACACGAGCAATAACATCAGTGTTTAAAAACAGTGAGAAGCTCATTAAGCCTAAAATTACACTTTTATTCATAAAATATATCCCTATGATTTTATTCTTTTTTTATTCGTTTTTTTACAATCGTTGATCTATCGGCTGATTAGATGCTGCTGGCGAAGGGCCGTTTTTCTTACTCATGGAATCCAAAAACTCTTCATTGGTTTTGCATTTTTTGATCTTATCAATCAAAATCTCCATGCCTTCAGTAGTATTCATAGTCGACAGGAATTTACGCAAGATACGTACGCGGTTAAGTTCAGCCTCAGAGAGCAATAACTCTTCACGACGGGTACCAGAAAGTAAAAGATCAAACGCAGGGAATATACGCAAGTTCGCCAATTTACGGCTCAAGTGCATCTCCATGTTACCGGTACCTTTAAACTCTTCAAAGATAACTTCATCCATGCGAGAGCCAGTCTCAATTAACGCCGTAGCAATAATAGTTAAAGAGCCACCCTCTTCGGTGTTTCGTGCCGCACCAAAAAAGCGCTTTGGGCGCTGTAACGCATTGGCATCAATACCACCGGTTAAGATTTTACCAGAAGCCGGAGCGACGGTGTTATAGGCACGGGCAAGACGAGTAATAGAATCAAGCACAATCGCCACATCTTTTCCAGCTTCAACCAGGCGCTTTGCCTTTTCAAGAACAATATCTGCAACCTGAACATGTCGTTCTGCAGATTCATCAAACGTAGAGCTGATCACTTCAACGTTCTTGCCCTTAACGCCGCGACGCATGTCGGCAACCTCTTCAGGCCGTTCATCGATTAAAAGAACCATCAAGGATACTTCAGGATGATTGACGGCGATGGTTTGAGCAATTTCTTTAAGAAGTACCGTTTTACCTGTCTTTGGGGGCGCAACGATAAGCCCACGCTGACCTTTACCCACGGGGGAGAATAGATCGATTATGCGGGTAGACACAAAACCGGGTGTAGACTCAAAAACAAATTTTTTCTCAGGGTGTAAAGGAGACAATCTATCAAAATGAGGACGGTCACTTAAAAGGGCGGGGTTTTGACCGTTTACATGGTTCACTTTTAAGAGTGCGAAATATTTTTCGCCATCTTTTGGTTTACGGATCACACCGTTAACGATATCACCCGTGCGTAAATAAAAGCGACGGATCTGAGAAGGGGAGACATAAATATCATCAGGACCAGAAACGTAGTCGTAAGCGCTTGAACGTAGAAAACCGAATCCATCGGGTAACCGTTCTAAAACACCTTCAACTTCGATCTCTTTTTCAGGATTTTGTTCAAGTTCGATTATCTTATTAACGATAACGTCCTTTGTCATCAACCCTGAACCGATAATACCGAGTTTACGTGCATAAGCATGCAAATCAACAAGACTCATCTCCCTTAAAGCTTGATCTCTCATGCAAAAAACTCCTTATTAAAAAAATAACATTAAAAATTATATAAATTCATGATTAAAGATAAAGAGAGCGCATTAAATCGTGCTCTCTTTGTATTAATTACCGTAAAATATTTTCAGATACAAGCTCAAGAGCTTCTAGCAAAGCTCGCTATTTGTTTTTGCTTTTATACAAAAGCATCATCACCGGGCTTGCAATATAAATCGATGAGTAGGTGCCAAAAATAAAACCAATTAAAAGCGCAAACGACAATGTGCGCAATACCTCACCGCCAAATATGGCGAGCGGAACAACCACTAATGCAGTTGCAAAGCTTGTGAGCAAAGTTCTTCGTAACGTTTCATTCAAGCTGATATTGACGATATCGTGGATCGACTTGCCCGGCAACCGGACAATATTCTCTCTGATACGAGAAAATATAACAATAGTATCGTTAATCGAATATCCCAACACTGCCAACACAGCGCCGATTACGTTCAATGAAATTTCAAAATTAAAAAACAAGAAAAACGACAAAATCACGATAACATCATGGAACAGCGCAAATACCGCACCCGCCGCAAAGGCAAATGACCAGAAGCGCCATGCAATATAGATAAGCATTAATAAAAGGCCTACCACAATCGCCTGAATAGACTTCCAGCGCATGGTCTCACCAACGCCCGCTGTTATCGCATCCGTCTTTTGAATATCAACCGTTACGCCCGGCAACTCTTCCTGCAATACGTCACGCATTGATTCAGCCATTTTTTCAACCGAACTATCAAGCGAGCGCAGAGGAACACGCACAATCACATCAGCCGTGTCGGTAAACGTTCTTACCACCACACCTGAAATTGCGCGCCGTTCGAGTATTTCAGAAATCTTCTCGCTAGCAACCGGCTGCGAAAGACTGTAAAGCACCTCAAGACCACCGGTAAACTCTACGCTATACACAAAAGCATTCCCCGTAGGGCTTATTTTTGCCTTATAGAAGTAGCCACCTAAAAAACTTAAAAAGAACATTACCGAAATCGTCGCAAAGACCCATCGATATTTAAGAAAATCTATCATCACACTCTCCAAGTGTTAAAGAACAGATACGTATTTACGTCCTTGTTGACCAAAATGAAATTTAACAAGTCCGCCACCCATTGCAAAAATAGTATCATCGCTGCCGATTCCTACATTTTTACCTGGATGAATACGTGTTCCACGTTGACGAACGATAATTTCGCCGCCGCTTACACGTTGACCGTCAAATAATTTAACACCGAGACGCTTACCGATACTGTCGCGCCCATTGGAAGTCGAACCGCCTTGTTTACTTGTTGCCACCGCAATTTCCTTGCACTAAAAAGAATGGTAAATTTTTACTTTTTGAATCCACCTGAGCCTGCTGGCTAGGTACAAAATTGGTGAGTCTCAGCTCACTACTTTATGAGCGTTCGCTCATGGCTTAAGATAATAAGCATTTTTAATTATGGATTATCCCCTTGAAATGTCAAGCTCCTTCTTGGTGCATATATTTCTTCCTGAATGCCTTTAATGATGCGGGGAAGTAGACTTCCGCCATTTCAAGCATAGCCTGAGCATAGACCCTGATTTCATATTGAGCGCCTGGATGAGTCCGTAAGCGGATAAAATGCATCAATGAATGGAGATTGGTCGTAAATATAAACTCAGAATAGGTACAGAGAGGCAATATCCCGCGAGCTTGCTCACGGCACACATCCTGACTGAGTAATTCTTCGTAGATCTGCGTCACTTTCTCAAGAGCTTCATTAAACTTTTGAGTATATTCGGGATTGACCGCGCCGCCGACAGAACCCTGTCTATTTTTATGGTCCTGATCCCGCCAGACGGTAGGCACATAAAATTCTAATGCCGACTTTACATAACGATAGCTTATCTCATTATAAGAATTCATACGATGGCGCATCCATTGCCTGACGACAAAAATAGGCGCCTTTATTCTGAAAGAGAGCTGGTTGTGCTCGAAGGGGCTGGTATGATCATGCTCCATTAAATAATTGATCAGCTGCTCATCACGCGGTGTTACCTGAGTGGTCACTTTGCCATAAGAAACGCGCGCTGCGTTTACCACATCAAGATCAGAGCCCGACACTCGGATCAATTCTACGCGGCTGATGCCATCTTGCAGCGGATCGGCGCTTGCTAATATTGTGGCAGCTATTTCAAGAGCCTCTGTCGGCTGCTTTATGCTCTCTATCTGTTTTTCCATACTTATCCTTAAATTAACGTTTATACCTGCGGTCTTTCAGCATACAAAAATCGCCTATATCTGCAACTCATTTCCCGCAAGATCCCGCAGGTTCTGGCACGAACAATACCCACAAAGCCTCTTTGCCTGACTCACCATCTTAGGAGTAGCCTTAGCAATAATCAGCGTGTCGACTGCCGCAGACCCAAAATGCTTCATCAGAGTAGGCGACAAAGTATAATCAAGCCATGTCTGGGTAAAAGCGCGTGAGTTGAGCGCACATTCACTATCAGTAAGTGTGACTTTTCTATTACGCAGGTGCGCATGAATCTTTTTGGATCCACACAGTAAAATGATCTCTTTTTCTTGTGGAGTAAAATACCATTTCACCCCACCAAAAACTATCCCCACCCAGAGAGCCAGAAAGAAAAGTGTCGTGTAAATGTCTTTAAATCCATAGGTTCGCACAATCACCCAGGCTCCCAAAGGCATCAGCATGAGGACCCACCACGGCGCTTGAGGACCACCAACTAATGGCATATGTGGCGCCAAAGCCATCACTCGAACCCATAAAAAAGTGAGCCCATCAAGAAGCCAACAGAGAAAATCTGCCGGAATGCAAAAAAACTCCAAAATAAAAATAGACCCTGAGAGAGCCAAAAATAGGGTCAATAGTGGCGTGAAGATAATATTCCCCAAAAAAATAAGGGGTGAAAAGCCTATACCCCAGCAGACAAGCACAGGGAAACTTAAACTCACCAGAAAAAGCTGGAGCACCAGAGCGTGGGCTATCCATTTCGAAATCATAAACCCTAACCTAAAATAAGATGTTTTTCGAAAAACTATTGATTTATAAGATACCATCTTGCTAAAATTAAACTATATATAAAAGAACTCAATATGAGAAAGGAACTTACTAATGAAAAAAATAGTACTAAGCGCTATCACACTTTTGGTAGCAACCCAAACAATCAATGCGGGTATTGTAAATAGAACTTTTGGCGCCGCAGAGGATCTTACGCAAGATGCTTTAAACGTGCCCGGTGAAGTCTTAGGCGGACCTGTCGTAGGCCCAGACTATTATGATGATGGTTACGAGCGCCATGGTTTATTAGGCCATCCGTTCAGCCATCATCGCGATAATCGCTACTAATCGATAAAGATAAATCATGAAAAAGATACTCATAAGTTTTATTCTTATCGTATCAAGCACTGTGGTCTGGGGTGCCAAAAAGGCCCCGGACCTTTTGCCTGTCGAGCGGCCAGACGAGCATACTTTTGATTACCAGCACCGGTATGATAGAGGATATTCGGGAAATGATTATAGCCGTCGAGAAAATTTTTTAAGCGGTTTTAACTATGTGGAACAGAGAATACTTTAAAAGAGGTTTTTATGAAAAATTCAAATAAACTTATATTCGCTTTTGCGCTGATCTCGGCATCAGCCTACGCCAATGTAATAGATGCGGGCTTGAATATAGCATCCGAGCAACACCGCATTGTTATCGATAGCCGCACCGGGCTACCAACACGCCCTTCTGAGAATGTTAATGACAATAGATATACTCAAGACGGCAGCCCGAGCACCTATAACTACAAAATGGACCATTAATACTCTCTAAATTCTTGGTTTTTCCTTATCGGCTTTAGTACATTAGTACTTAAAGTTTATAGCGAGGAAAAACCATGAGTTCAAATAACGCCCATCTAGAATATATTGCCTACCAGATCCGTAAATTATCCATTATCAGCACAACCAGGGCAGGTTCGGGCCACCCGACCTCATGCCTTTCAGCAGCAGATATTTTAAGCGCACTTTTTTTCAATACCCTGCGTCCGCAGGACCGTTTCATTCTCTCTAAGGGCCACGCAGCCCCCGCTCTTTATGCAGTCTATCATCTGCTTGGTTGCATAAGCGAAGAAGAACTTTTCACGCTGCGTCAATTTGGCTCCCCTTTGGAGGGTCACCCTACTTCAAGATTCCCCTACACCCCTTTAGCTACCGGTTCATTAGGCCAAGGGCTTTCTGCCGCTGTAGGCGAGCTTCTTGCCAGCAAACTTATTCAGAGCGACAGCCGCTGTTTTGTCCTTATGGGTGACAGTGAAACGACAGAAGGCTCAGTCTGGGAAGCGGCTGAACTGGCACGCTACTATAACTTAAATAATCTCGTAGCCATTATCGACGCAAATGGGCTTGGCCAAACAACTCGGACCATCGATTCGCTTTCTAC
>PLTG01000060.1 GCA_003165355.1 Candidatus Babelota bacterium
GCTACTCACTTTTAAAGAAATTCATTTTAAGTATCTCATTATTTATTTCAATTTGCAATAATATATAAAAATCTCCCTGATATTATGTAAGCCTATTACGTTTTTATGAATTTAAAGTTATCCTTAAAGGAACTCAAAGTATGATTAACCTATTGGTGTTTAAAGAAATGAAATCATTAGAAATACGTCAAAAATTTTTCAATTACTTCAAAAAACAGCAACACACTCAAGTATCAAGCTCGAGCCTGATACCGGCGCAAGACCCAACATTGCTTTTTGCCAACGCGGGCATGAATCAATTTAAAGATCTCTTTCTTGGGCTAGAAAAGCGTTCATATACCCGCGCGGTAAGTATTCAAAAATGTATACGTGCCGGTGGCAAGCATAATGACTTAGATAACGTGGGGTTCACCAAAAGGCATCTGACCTTTTTTGAAATGATGGGCAACTTCTCGTTTGGCGACTATTTTAAAAAAGAGGCTATCCAGTTTGCGTGGGAATTTTTAACCAAAGAGATCAATCTTAACCCAGAATTACTCTACGCGAGTGTTTACAAGCTGGATGATCAAGCATACGAAATATGGCGCGATACTATTGGATTGCCTGAAGACAGAATTGTGCGGCTTGGCGAAGCGGATAATTTCTGGCAGATGGGCGACACGGGGCCATGTGGACCCTGCACAGAGATTTATGTTGATCGCGGTGCAGACTCAAGTACATGCTCAAATGCTCAGTGCGCGCCCGGTTGCTCATGTGATAGATTTTTAGAGATTTGGAATCTGGTTTTCATGCAATACAATCGCCAACCAGATGGCACAGATATGCCATTAGCTCAAACGGGTGTTGATACTGGTATGGGTCTTGAACGACTTTGCGCTGTTGTGCAAAACAAAGACACGGTTTATGATACGGACCTTTTCGCGCCGCTTATTGCAGAGACTGAGAGACTTACGGGGTTAACCTACGAGACTTCTCCTGCCGAGATACAAGCCGCTTTTCGCGTGCTCGCGGACCACATTAGGTCAACTTCATGTGCTATAGCTGACGGATGCACCCCTTCCAACGAAGGGCGGGGCTATGTTCTGCGTAAAATTATTAGAAGAGCTGCGCTTTTCGCTCAAAAATTAAGCGATAAAAATATTTTCCCTGAGCTTTCACAAGTGGTAGTTAACGAATTTGGTCAGCTCTATCCTGAACTTATCTCTGCGCGCTTATTGATCAAACAGCTGCTCACTTCAGAGATTGAAAAATTCTCTTTAAATCTTATTAATGGGCAATCAATCTTAAAAAAATATTTTTCTACGCAATCGAGCAGCCGGACTATTACTGGCGAGCAAGCGTTTAAGCTTTATGACACGTATGGTTTCCCTCTGGAACTGACCCAAGTGATTGCACAAGAGCATCAGTTTACGGTTGATACCGTTGGCTTTAAGCACGCTATGGAACAGCAGCGGTTACAGTCAGGGAAAAAGGTTGCCGCGCCGCAAGAAATTACGCTTCCAGATGCTCTTAAGACCGATTTCGTAGGGTACACAGAATTGATAACACCTACACGTATTACGGCTCTTATTTTTAATGGCCAGGTGGTTACTGAAGTGCCTGAAGGTGAAATTTGTTGGGTGGTGACTGAAAAATCGCCGCTTTATGTCGAATGTGGCGGCCAGATTAATGACACTGCGCTTATGATGGTTGGCCATAGACAAGCAGAGATCCGTGATATAAAAAAAATTAATAAAGCGATCGCCTTTGAATGTATTGCGCCTACGCAGCTTGAAATTGATCAAGCGATTACTCTTTCAGTTGACCAGCAAGTGCGGTTAGCGACCATGAAAAATCATACCGCAACGCATCTTCTGCAGGCTGCCTTGCAGATAGTGATAGGTAAGCATGTAAAACAATCTGGGTCGTTAGTTACACCCGATTATTTACGATTTGACTTCACGCACCATGCGCCATTAACACTTGAAGAAATTACGCGTATTGAAGATATTGTTAATGCTAAAATATTAGAAAATATCACTCTTTCTATAACAAATACCACGTATAAAGCTGCCGTTGACGCCGGAGTTATCGCATTTTTTGGTGAGAAATATAACCCTGAAGATGTACGAGTGGTACAAATTCCTGGGTTTTCAGCTGAGTTATGTGGCGGTACTCATGTGCGTGCTACTGGTGATATTGGCAGTTTTAAAATAACTGAAAATAGTGCCCTTTCGGCGGGCAATAGACGTATTGTTGCGCTTACGGGCCTTAAGGCATTGGAACTTTTTCAGTATGATTTTAATACCATCAAATCGATTTCTCATGAACTTAAAATACCAAGCGCACAATTAACCACTGCTATTCAGACGCAAAAGCATGATTTACAAGAAGCAGTGCGAACTATCAAGCAGCTGAAAAAAGAGCTTTTTGCCACGAAGATTCCTGCAGTTATTGAGCAAAGTTTGGCGCTCAAAAATGGCACCCGCTTTATGCATATGCAGCTGCCTGATACTACACTGGTAGATTTAAAAGAATACGCTGAAACATTACTGAATAAGCAACCGGGGCTGGTTCTTTTAGAAAGTCATGCTGGCGATAAAACGCATCTGTTTGTTGGAAGTTCTGTTGATGAAAAGACTGTCGATATGAAGAGTTTGTCAGAATGGCTTAAAGCGCAGGGTATTAAAGGCGGTGGGACACAGAGACATTTTCAAGGCTCTGGTAAAGCGCCTGAACAACTTGCTCAGAAGCTGCATCAGCATTTGAATAAATAAAATATTTTGAATTTATCACAGTGCCGCGCGCTAAGGGGCTTTTGCGACAAATCCCCTTAACCCCTGGTCGTCACTGCGTGATGCTGGAAAAAATACTGCTCTCGATATGCCTTTGGCGAATCTCGGCAGGAGTTTTTCCTCGATTTTTTATTCTATAGGGACATTTTGTATTGCAAGTATGCATAGTATGCTCAGCATATGACGCTGGAATTTTTTGCTTCAACAAGCATGATGCTTAACTATTAATTTAGATCTAAAGACAGCTTGCCATCTATCTGCTTAAATCCATACTGCTTGAGTAAATCGACAGGCTCCTTCGCCTTTTCTTGAAAGCCAGGGGTGTGGGACAGCGTTTTGACCTTCAATGCCTTACAGAATGCTAATGTTAAAGCAATACCAAGCTTTTTATCTTCTTCGTGGGGATAAGATTCAAGAGTAAAATCTGCATCGGGATATTTTTTCAATGCTAACTCGAATATTTTACTATTTTTAGTAAATCGTACTTCCGCCCAATGAGAAAAAGCGTTAAAGCCGTAGGTTACGATATCATTTTTACTATTGGTGAATTTTATCGCTCTATTTTTTAAAATCTGAGTACTGTTAAAGGGGTGTAATGTTTCTTGAGTAACGTAATAGAGTATGGTTTCGAGAGTTTCGTTCTCGGTGAGTTGCTTCAAGAGCGTCTCTTTTGATTCTGTATTGAGCTGTATTTCTTCATTTAGACAAGATGGCTTGAAATCAACAAATGCGAAATAAGGGTCTCGGGGGTCAATGAAACCAATATCTTTGACTTGCGACGATTGAGTAGGTCGAGTCGATTGTTCGCTGCAAGCGGTATAGGTTGTGATAGCCAATAGAAGAATAAAAAAGTAATTTTTCATCGCGAGTTTGCCTTATTTCAAAAAAAACTAATATGAGAGCGTCTTCTATTTTATCACGAGCTACCAATAAAAAAAGGGCCGGTTAAGGCCCAGAATTAGTGTTTCTTGTGATGTAGGTTGTCTTTCAATAAAGAAAGCCCTGAGATAATAAATGCAGCAGCAATAAAAATTAAAACTATGTTTAAAATAGTCGGCATAGCGATTAAAAGAAGTATCGCTGCAATGGCAAAATAGAGGTACCCTTTAAGTGGTGTGTTCATAACATAATCCTTTTTAAATTACTTTTTCATATTCATATGAGACATAACGGTATGGTAAAGGCCGGAAAAATAAAATCCGCATGCGATAAAGTAACCAGCCGCGCCAAAAAGCAGATATTTCATAAAAGTGATATGGCCTAAGCCTAAAGCGCTCAAACCTAATACAATACCTAGAACGAGATAAAATATCCCTTTTAGTATGGGGCCATTATTTTTAGATATATGAATCATGATTCTCCTTTGGTACGAATATAACGTACAATTGATACAAATAAATCTATATAGTAATATCTTAAATATTTGGTCCGTTAATCTCAAGGAAAGTGAAGATATTATGAAAAGAAATATGATACTACTGATGGCGTTAGCCTTTGGATTTCAGCAAGCAGCGCATGCAGATACAGCTGTGATTTTTTTGGAAAAGCCGGCGCGTTTTAATGCGACTGAAGCTGCCAGCGGACTCACCATGGTTCTTGGTGTAGCGGCAATTTTAACTGGTATAGTAACTTTGTGCGAAGACAGTTGCGATGCTGATAAAAAATCGAATGGCTTTATCGCATTATGCGCAGGGGCTGCATTAATTGGTGTGGGTGCATTAATTAAAAAATAGTTTTTTCTAAAGCCTGGGCGATTACGCAGGCTATCTGTGTAACTTGCTCGGGCTTTTGCATGCCGCATTCTATGACCATACTCGGAACCTCGATTCCCACCCACCGCCGCAAGGGCAAACCAAAATAGGGATTAATTATCATTCTTTGTTCTGAGCACTGCTTAAGATTTTTTGAAAATTGGCTGCATGCAGTTAACGACCGGTTACAATTTTTTAAAAAAGCTTTATGGATCGGTGTGAGAGAAAGAGTATCTCTTTTTTTTGCCCAAAAATCGGTAGCCGGGTCATAAAGCGGAAAAAAGCATTGAATCTCAGAGACTACTTTTTTACTTTCAAAACCTACCAAATCTATATACAAGTCTGCCGCGAGCCGATTTGCAAAAGTGGCATTCTGCTCACGGTCACTGGGTTGACCAATTTCATGGGTGATATACACCCGAAATTTGCCGGTAGATTCGAGAATCTCTTTTATTTTCACCGCCATCTGCCGCATTATTTTGCGCTCAAATTCCTGTGCAATTATTTTCCCCGTCACTGTTTTATCCCCGAAAGGGTGAATCACTATCGTCGATACTCCCTGGTTATGCACAGCGGTCGAGCCAACCGGATTAAAAATAGATAAGAAGGGTGCTACCGGGAGACTTGCTGAAAAATCGATATGGTCATCATTAAGCGGCGCATCTTGGACAAGAAAACGTATCCAGCACATCTCAGGGAAGAGTGGCTTGAGCGTTAACAAGAGCCCTTCTATGGATTCCCATTTTTTTATGATAGAAAGATGGTGGCCAAAGAGCGTGTGCGAAAATGAAACAAAGAGCTCATTCTTGTTTGCAGTTAATGAGACATGTTGGAGCTTTACCCGCCTGTCTATTAAATTTTCTTCTTGCGCGAGTGCGAGCCATGCAGAAATAACTGCGGTAATATTTTCTGGCATGGAAGATGGCCAGATGATATCATTCTTTTCAGTTATTTTTTGATGATCTTTAAACCAGTAGAGCGAGATAGTTTTTTCTTGAGCTTGTTGGAAAGAATATTCTGCCAATGCGGGAAAGCTAAAGATAATAATTTGGCTATGAAAAGCGTACCAGAGTGCGCCGGCAAAAAAAGTTGCTAATGCCAAAGGGATAATCAATTTTTTCATAAACTTAAAGCAGCTTGCCGTCTAAAAATTGGGTTAAGAACGTCATGCGCTGTACAACGCGCGCTTGTGCCAATGCGCAATGGACCGCCTTCGGTTGCCCAATGATAATGCATAATTTTTTTGCACGCGTTATCGCCGTATAAATGAGATTGCGGGCCAAGAGAGTATAATGCTGCATAAATAACGGGATAATCACCGCATCATATTCGGAGCCTTGGCTCTTATGAATAGTCATGCTGTAGGCTAAAATTAATTCATGCACTTCATCAAAATCATAGATAACTTGTTTATCTTGAAAAATAACCGTCAACATTTCATCTGTATGATTAATATCATGTATGGTGCCGCAGTCACCATTAAATACCATTTTTTCATAATTATTTCGAATCTGCATAACTTTATCGCGCACTTTAAACGTGGTATTCCCTCGCGTGAGGGCGGTGCCTTGACCGCCATTTAAAAATTCTTGTAAATTATGGTTCAAGGTGAAATTGCCCGCGATGCCCCGGTTCATAGGGGTCAAAAGCGCACTATTTTCTTGAGGGATATTATGAATTTTAAGGTGCGTTTTATAACATTCGGTGATCTGCTTAAACAGATTTTCTGGGTCGTCTTCATGAATAAATATAAAATCATTACGCGCTTCTGGGCTATATTTTATCGGGGCTTGTCCCGTGATTATGCGGTGAGCATTAAGTGTTATAAGGCTGTTTTGTGCCTGCCTAAATATATGGGTAAGCCTCACCTGAGTAATGGTGGTGCTTGCCAGGCAGTCTGCAAGGAAATTTCCTGGACCAACTGAAGGCAGTTGGTCAATATCTCCAAGAAAGACCACCGTCGCATGAGCAGGCAGTGCTTTCAATAGTGCGTTGGCAAGAAAGATATCGATCATAGAGCTTTCATCAACAATGAGCATCTGCAGCTTGAGTGCATTTGATTCATTATGCACAAAAGTGAACGTTTGCGGATCGATTTCGAGAAGCCTATGCAAGGTTGTAGCAAATTTACCCGTCTGCTCGCTGATTCTTTTTGCGGCGCGACCAGTAGGGGCAGCAAGTTTATAATTTATTTTTTCTTGATCCAAAATTGAAATAAGTTTTCGTATGAGAGTAGTCTTTCCCGTTCCCGGGCCGCCCGTTATTACGGTAACTTTATGCTGAAATATGTGTAAAATACTCTTTTGTTGATCTTCGTTAAGAGTTATCTCCCCTGGCTTTTGGGTCAACAATGAAGTGTAAATTCTACTGACATCAGTTTGCTGCGCATGGGGATAGTGCAACAGATCGCGCAATTTTTGGGCGACGGAACGCTCCGCTTGATAATGCGCCATAAGGGCGCAATATTCTTTTTCTTGAAATTGTACCAGTTTTATTCTTTCTTGCAGGATCAAGTCGTTCAGCGATTCTGTAAGAAGATCACGTTCGATCTCTAAAAGTTCTGCTGCTTTATCGAGCAACTCATGCTTTTCTCGATAGCTATGGCCCGCTTGCGCACAGAGTTGCAGTGCGTAGATAATGCCCGCATTTATGCGTTTTGGCGTGTCTTTATGAAACCCCAGTTTTTGCGCAATTTCATCAGCAAGCTTAAACCCTATGCCCCAGACCTCATCAGCCAGGCGATAGGGGTTTTCTTTTAGAATATCGACGGTTCTGCCGCGATATTGTTTATAAATTTTAGCTGCATAGGCCGGGGATATACCGTAACCTTGCAAGAAAACCATGATATGGGCAACATCCTTATGCTCAATAAATGATTTAGTGATAAGCTCTACGCGTTTACCGCCGATACCGGCAACCTCTTGTAATCGTTCAGGTTCTGTTTCTATGACCGTTAATATAGTAGTTCCAAAATGGTCCACGAGCTTTTCTGCATAAGATGCGCCGATGCCTTTGATAAGTCCCGAGCCGAGATATTTTTTAAGTCCAGTAAGCGTGCTGGGGACTTTTTGGATGCACTGTGTGATAGCAAATTGGCGCCCGAATTTTTTGTGCATTACCCAGCTGCCAATAAGTTCGACTTCTTGGCCGACGGCAGTATGGGGCAAGATGCCAGAGGCGGTAATAGCCTGCTGCTTGTCTATGGTCAGAACACAGACAGTGTAACCATTTTCCTGGTTAGTAAAGATAAATCGGTCTATGGTCCCTGCAATTTTAACCGAAGGCGCCTGGGTTTCGCTATGCATGCTGTTGGTGTTTTTCTTCAATAAGTTTTTTACATTCAAGATAATGGGCATATGTTTTTGGACAGCTATGCATTATATCTAATAAGAGCATATCAATATCGCCCAAAAATGTATAAAAAGATTTAATGGTTGGCGCATAATCCTTGACAAACTGTTCCTCTTTTCCCGGTTCAATACCTGCCCAAAGAAGAACCAATGAATCTTGGAGGCCGCGCTGCTGTGCCCAGGTGGAGATAAGTTTCATGAGTATTGGTTTTAAGTGGCGAATTTCCTTAAAGTATTTTTGCGATATTTTCAGAAAATGCTGAGTGTAATAATTAATGACTCTTTCGGTGAATTCTGGTGTCAATTGACCTTGTTGTTCAAGTAGAACATAATCAGGCATAGCATTTACTTTATCAAGCTTATGGTTGATCATGTGTTCTGTTTTGGTTCTGAAATCGTCAATATTGCCGATATGGATCATGCCAGTATGATCGAGCGCTGAAAGCCCAGGAAAGTCGATGGCCATGCCCATTTTCGCGTTTTGTCGATCACTAAAAATGGGGATGCAATACAAGAGCGCAATAAGAAAAAAAATTTTATTCATATTCCTGTTTCCTTTAGAAATTTAAAAGTCTGCAACAAAGTCCATGCCGACAAGCCAATCTTTACCGATTCCATAGTTATTAACGGTCGCTTCTCCTTTTAGGCCGGCTCGCCAACCAAATGTTTCATAATATTCAGGATGTCTTTGAACGTTGAACCCTCCAAATATTTTGCCCTGCAATGCGGCAGGTTTACCCGCAGTTTTGATATCAAGTTGTGCTGTTGGTAATGCGCAGGTGTTGCACGTTAATACCCGTTCTTTATCTTGATACCATAAATCGTACCCAACATTCCATTGAAACACACGCCAATTGGTCTGCGTATAAAAACGGGCTTTAATAATATCACCCTGTTTTACTGTAAGGTTGGCAATGGGCGGAAAGAGTATATTAATAAGACGCTGTTGTAAAAAGGTTAAGTTATCTTGTGCAAGGGCTGGGTTGGTGTAATCGCGCTCAAGCGATTCGCTTGGCGTTATAGCCAGTCTTACAGCCCGATCTTCATGCCCTTTGACAAACTGGTCCCATTCGAAGAATACGCAGAGATTTGTATAGTTTGTCAGCGCAACAAATGCCTCACCTAAAAAACCATAACTGACCTGCCGTTGCCCAAGCGAATTTTGTATAACCGTGGAACTTAAGCGATCCAGAAATTGAAGCGCATAACTTTGACCCAATGCTGCCAAGTCATTTTTTGCCTGCAAAATCAGAGGGTCATCACTCATTTGATCAGAAATACATTGCAAGGTCAGTAGTTGATTGAAGCTTAAGCCTGGCCCCGGATAACATTTATCAAAGTTACTGCCTAAAATAGAGTGGCGAATGACGGTATTATTCGGTAAGGTCACCTGGCCACCCAGTCGTACTGGACAGCAGGTGTCATCAAAAAGCATGTAATCGAGATAGAGGCGGATATCGCCAAGGCCCACTTTATCACTCAGTAAATGGCGTTCGATAAAGGTGTTCGGGTCAAAAACAGAAAAGCCTTCATTTTGTGGATTATCTGGAATAGGTATTGGTTGATCTGCGCCAAAGAACGCCGCTCCATTAAGCGCATCAACTTGATCTTGAGTAAGGTAGAAATTAAGCTCTTGGTAAAAAAGCGGCACAGCGACATTGAAGCGTAAATTGCCAAAGCATTTTGAGGCCCCGAGCATGATCCCAAGTCGACGTTGCTGCAAGCGCGCTTGATTAAAAAGAGGAAGAACTTCCGGAACAAAGGGTATAAGGCTTTCAAGCTCGCCGATTAATGCGTCATCTTCTGCAACATTTAGATAATCGGTGATATGCGTACCGCACTTGGTAAAATTTGCATGAAACATTTGATTATAGAAAAGGGTTCCATACATACAGAGGGCATCATCACAACCATACCAGGGACGCAAGCTTGGTAAATCATGTAAATTTCGTATGACGGGTGGATGGGTAAACTTATAGGCATTAAATTGTAAGAGTGCCGGTAGTACATTACCAGTAACTGCGAGAGTAACTAAATTTTGCGTACTAAATTCACAGCTGGGTAGACGTGTTTGATGCACAAGCTGCTCGATCTCTTGGCTATAGTCTGCCGGCTCATCTGAGAGAAAGTCATCAAAGCCAATTTCATCTAAAGAAAGCTGCTGTGGGTAGGTTGTTAAAGTTGTCAGACAGCACAATAATAGTATAATTTTTTTTATTTTCATACATTCTTTACAAAGTTTAGGATGCGAATATATCGGGTAAGTTACTCAGAAAGTAACGATTCAGAAGGAATCTTGAGCCTATCACCTTTTTTATCTTTTTACAAAAAATTAAAAAAATTGACATAAAAGATCGATTTTTACCTCTAAAGGGTTTATAGTTAATCTATAGAGATTATGGGAAGTATACTTTATATAAGGTGCGTTATGGAAGAATTTGTCTCTTATGTAAAAATCGCGGCATTGCTAGGTGCTGCATTTACCGTTGCAATCGGTACAATGGGGCCGGCCCTTTCACAAGGTCTGGTAGGCTCCAAGGCATGTGAAAATGTTGCTAAATATCCAGAAAGTAGCGGAAAACTTTTTCCTGTATTGATTACTTCTCTGGCGATTATAGAAACTTCATCGTTGGCATGTGTGGGCATCGCTGTTGCTTTGATCTATTATGTCTTCGCTTCTTGATTTAACGCTCGTTGTTCAGTTGGTTAATTTTGCGTGTGCCTATTGGATATTGTCAAAATTTTTTTTAAGGCCCGCATACAGCCATCTTAAGCATATACAGCTAGAAAAAAAACAGATGCAGCAGATTATTCAAGGTAATGAGCATGAACTTAGTCATGAGCGGCAGAGTAAAAAGATTCTTTTTGCTGACATGCAACAAGAACTTAAGGCAAGCTTTCCCGTTTCCTCTTGGCAGCCAGCTCGGCCGCAAGAAGAAAAAAATAGGCCTTTGGTTCAGAGGGTGGTTGAGTCTAAAAAAGAGCTGATCAATGAAGTGGCTCAAAAACTTAAGCAG
Source organism: Candidatus Babelota bacterium (assembly GCA_003165355.1). GTDB lineage: Bacteria > Babelota > Babeliae > Babelales > Babelaceae > BOG-1370. The sequence continues at coordinate 10,893 of PLTG01000060.1, forward strand.
TGGATAATCAATGAATAGTATCGATATCATTTTTTTGATTATAAATTACAGCATCTATATCTTTATAGGCTCTTGGGTCTACCGCAACTACATATTCCCCTATTTATTGCAAGAGCGTCAAAACGATCTCATGCAAAAAGCGCAGCTAAAACAGCGGCTTTTAACCATGCAGCAGACATTGCAACACTTTACCACTCAAATTGATTATATAACCGCAGTATTTCAAAAGATCTTGCATCAAAATAAAGATGCCGAAGTGGTTCATCAAAAGATTGCGCTCGAAAAGCGTGAATATCTCGCTCTAATGCAAATTAAATTCCAAGAGCAGCAAGAGCACAGAGCGCAACAGCGTGCTCTTGAAAATGAATACGTACAAATCGCCCCAGAAGCCATCAAGCAGGTCACTCAAGATCTTTCAGCCTATTTTCAGGAGAATGATCGCCACTATATACAAAAGGCTATAAAGAGATTGCATGAGCAGTCGCAACGCGCGGATAAAGCATGAAGACTCCGCGCCGCCAGATTGTAAAAAAATATACACATGCATTTTTGCGGACATATAATAGCCAATTTATACCAGCCGATAGAGAAAGCGTCTCATGCTATCTCTCTTTTTTGCACGAACATCACCAGATAACCTTTTTTGCCTATCATGCAGCTTTAGATGCCGGCAACAAGATCGAGCTCTTCATGCGGGCGTTTGATGAGTCTTGCATTTCACGTATGCAAATGCGCCAGGCTCTCGAAAAACTGATAACTATTTTGGTGTATCACGAGCGGATTTTGCTATTGCCCGAGATACTTAAACTTATTATAGTAAGATTTTATGCTGCCATTGGTTATCAGCATGCACTTATTTCAACATCGCATGCTATTAATGAGCAGGAGCAACAAGAAATTATTGAAAGCTTTAAAGCGTTAGCAGATAAAAATATTGATGCAGAATTTAGCGTCGACCCGCAATTGATCGCCGGGTTACGGATTATCTCTCAAGATTATCTTTGGGAATCGTCTATAGCTCAAAAAATTAAAGTATTATTAAATAGGTAAAAATATGGATATTAAAAGCGCAGATATTCTATCACTCTTTGAACAATCGCTTTCATTCGGGCAAGCGGAGTTTGCTGAGATTGGCAAGGTGGTGCAAGTTGGCGACGCGCATTGTACCGCTTATGGCCTTACACAAGCAAAATATGGCGAATTGGTAGAATTTGAAGGTGGCAACAAAGGCATCATATTCGATTTAGATGACGATTCAGTGACCATCTTTTTACTCTATGCACATATTCCTGTTGCAGAGCTTGAAGTGGTCAAAAGAACGGGTGCTGTATTTAAAACGCCTGCCGGCAATGGGTTGTTGGGCCGCATTATGAGTGCAATCGGCAAGCCAATCGATGGTCTTGGCGCTTTAGAAGTAGCAGAGTATCGGCCGATTGAAACCACTATTCCGGGTATTATCGAACGTACTCCTATTAACCAGTCTCTTGAAACGGGAATTTTAGCTATCGACGCGCTCATCCCTATTGGGCGTGGGCAGCGCGAGCTTATTATTGGTAACCGGTCAACAGGTAAAACCTCTATCGTTTTGGATACTATTTTGCATCAAAAGGATAAAGACGTTATCTGTATTTATGTCTCTATTGGCCAGCGCCAGGCGAACCTTGCCCGACTTGCCTATGCGTTGCAGATGCATGGGGCGCTTTCGTATACTGTTATTATTAGTGCAGATGCAAGTGAACCGGCCTTGGATAAATATTTAGCGCCGTATGTTGGATGCACTGTCGCAGAATATTTTAAGGATCAAAAAAAAGATGTGTTAATTATATATGACGATCTGAGTAACCATGCAATTGCGTATCGCGAGATGTCTTTATTAATGCGTCGTTCTCCCGGCCGCGAGGCTTATCCTGGAGACGTGTTCTATTTACATTCTCGGCTTTTAGAGCGTGCGGGTAAATTTAGTTCAGGCGGTTCTATAACTGCGCTTCCTATTGCTGAGGTGCAGAGTGATGATATCACTGCCTATATTCCCACCAATCTCATATCAATAACTGATGGTCAGATATTTTTGGACACTAAGCTTTTTAATAGTGGTGTGCGCCCGGCGGTTAATGTTGAGCTTTCAGTCTCTCGTGTCGGAGGTGCGGCTCAAACACGCGCTATGAAAAAAATGGTGAGCGCATTAAAAATTGAACTTGCACAGTATCATGAGCTTTTGGCATTCTCACAGTTTGGTTCTGAGCTTGATGTAGTTTCGCAAGAGCGTCTTGCACGTGGCGCGCGTATTGTTGAGCTTTTAAAGCAGCATGAACATGCAACGCTCTCATTCATGGATCAAGTTTTGATGCTCTTTTTATTAAAGTATAATTTTTTAGATGCGATTAGAGTTTCTCAAATACGCGAATTTTCTTTGCAATTTGTTGCCTATATTAAGCTTAGCTACGCTGAACTTTATCAAAAAATCGCCACAACTGGTGAAATTTCTGATGAGGTCATCAAAGAACTTTCTATCTACGCAAAAGAGTTCAGCCTTATCTACATGCCTATTGTATTAGAGTAAAGAAGCAGTTGCTGGTGCAGGACTTTGCTGAGGTAGTTTCAGTATAGTTACTTTCCAAGTGCCATTCAGACGTGGCTCAAAATGTCAGATGGTGTCAAACGGGATATCTTTTACTGAGCAACCCAGTAATTTGCTGATACAGCGCAAGTTATTTGAATGGGAGAAAGAGGCCTAATCCATTTTCTGGCGATCGCCAGAAATCAGCAACTCAAAAGTGTCTGTATCGTAAGTCGACATGATATTTTTAATAAGATCAGCATCTTTGATAGCCTTTGTTTTTTTATATAAAGAGCCGAGGAGCACACAGTATTTGGGGAGCGCTAAGAGAGTTTGCTTATCTAGCGGCAAATGCTCACTGTCTTGTAGCATTGTTTTTACATCTAAAACCGTGGTTTTATTGTCAATATTGGAAAGTGCTATCTCGCCGTTGGGTGAGTGTATAGATACAGACGATGCCTGGATAACCCATTTTTGGAGTTTTTTTACATTTATGGGTTGATCGAGAGAAAATAAAAAAGAAAAAGATAATAAGAGTGGCGTAAAAAATAAATTTTTCATCATTTAGTATCCTTAATTTCTTGTTAGTATAATCAGGATACCAAATTTTTTAATTTTTAAGCGATCTTTATTCTTTAATCGAGTTATCTATTTTTTTAGATACACTCTTTTTATTTGTAAGAAAGTTGTCTTCTGAAATCACTTTTGTGCCGATTTGAACTTCAATATCTTTACGGGTTCTTCCTGCCACAGCGCCGCCATCTTTCGCGTCGCGCCGGAGCTTAAAAATTCCTTGAGAATCTCTTTGCTGGCTAATTTGTGTAGTGGTTGCCTCACCAAGCATGGTAATAATAAGTTCTAAATCGGTCATATGATCCCGGAGATTTTGATTCTCAAGACCTTTAAGCTTTTTGTGCTCTTCTACTTTTAATTCAAAAGCACCTTGCATAATATCATTTGTTAGTATTGCATAATCGATTGATTTATTAGCCCCACGGTGTTCCCATTCATCGGTTAATTTCTGGCGAACAGCCATTCCCTTGAGACGCTTCTCAATCCAATCTTTGGGGTAGCCTTTCTTTTCATAAAGACTTTTAACTCTCTCAATGCCCAGTTCAGGGTTTTCGATTTCATCAATGCGCTCTTTACCAATTTTAGCGAGCCATTGCTTGAATGGTTCAGCCTTAGCTGATGGAATAGACTGAATAATGCGGAATACGCCTTCGGTATTGGCGCAGTCAGTCGCATATTTTTTACCATCAGAGGCTTTTAGTTTCAGTGCGTGACAAAATGTCACGACCTGACTTCCTTCGGCAATTAATCGTTGTTTAAGCTTTCTCCAGTATGCCCCAGAATTAGAACTTTCTACAAGCGCAGCGCATATATCGACAACTGAAAAATACCATTCGTTATTGAATAATATTTTACGAACACGTGCTCCATCAAAGATAGATATTTTTGTTAGCTCGTTGTTTGACATGAAGCCCCTTTAGAGTCAAAACTTGTTTTTTTTAAGTTTATCAAAATCAATTAAGACGGGCAAAAAAATGAAAGTCTTTGATTAACTTATTCATGAGTCTTTTTGAGCAATCTTGTAGCACAATAAAAAGTTATGAGAGTGATACAGATCATCGCTGCATAGCCACCCAACACAGTGGAGTTATAATATTCACCCACAAAAAGCGCACGTGCTGCAGATACAGCATGGGCAAATGGGTTAAAGAATGCAATTCTTTGCAGCCAGAGTGGCGCTAAAGTAAGCGGCAGGGTGATACCCGCAAGAAGCTGAATGGGTAGTAAGAAAAAGTTAATAGTCGGTGCGAGCGCATCTTCGTTACGCAAAATAAGCGCGGCGCAGTACGATGCCGGCACCATTAGGCCCAAGAAAACCGAAAATCTCACCCGCATGGACCACCAGGTCTATACCATCGACAGCGATGACAGATTTATTGTCTGCATTAAATATCTTTTTTAAATTTTTTATTTCAATAATGGCGTGCATCAAACTGGCCTTCTTTTAAGTAACTTTAACATTATCTTTAATGATAAAAATTATTACCGTAATGGTCAAGAAGCCAGTTTGGGGCCAGATTAAATCAGAGAGATGTAAATTTTCGCATCACGCAGTGTATCGCCATCATATTCATATAATTCAAAATCGTGCGTATAGGCTCGTGGTAAATCGGCTATAGACCAAACATGCTTCCAAGCTTTAAGCACCGCTGTCTCTAATGGACCGGTAATAGTAAATACTGCATACTTTCCTGCTGGAACTTCTCGGCCAACCAATGCCTCAGGTATTTTATCAAGTTCTGCCACGCATGCACCGATAATGACGCTATATCCCTCTGGGCTGTAATCAGTATAAAGACATATTCTTTTAAGCGGTTCTTGTTTATGGGGGATACTCTTTTCAACATTTTTTGCTAAATAGCTGTTCCAAAATTGCGGCATATCAGCAGCACTTTTTTCATTATCATTGGTAGTTTTATTGGCCATGCCAATTATTTTCATAGCCGGCAATGTTACAATGGTATACGACATATAGAAATCCTCATCTTAATTGCGGGTGAGTAGTTTTAAATCTTTGATGATTATAATTTTTTTTGTTGGATAAAGTAAATACTACTCATATCTTGTCAATAACAGAGCTTTTGTTATCCTGGCAAGAGTCTTTAAATTTTTTAAAATGTAATTTCATTATGACCCCAAGACAAGAAAAATTTTATGCCGCATTGCCGGATTCCTGGAAAAACCCGTTGCAAGAGGTCTGTACGCGGCCAGAGATTGATGCGTTATTGCAATTTCTGCAAGAACGCGAAGCTGCAGGCGCAACTATATACCCTTCTAAGAACAATATCTTTGCTGCCTTAAAAGCAACGCCTTTTAATAAAGTGAGTGTCGTTATTGTTGGGCAAGACCCTTACCATGGTCCTGGCCAGGCGCATGGACTCAGTTTCAGCGTGCCTGCTGGAATCCCTATACCTCCCTCATTAAGAAACATTTTTAAAGAATTACATGCTGATATTGGCATACCAATTGCCAAAAATGGCACATTAACCGGGTGGACAAAACAGGGCGTATTATTATTAAACTCAATACTGACTGTTGAAGAGGGCAAGCCTGCAAGCCATGCGGGGCATGGATGGGAATTATTTACGGATGCTATTATTGAGCAGCTTCTTAAACGTAAGCACCCAACTGTTTTTATGTTGTGGGGAGCATATGCTCAAAAAAAGGTGCAGCACTTACATGCTCAGATAGACCCTGAAAGACATTTGATTTTAAAAGCCGCACACCCGTCACCATTATCCATAAAAGGCTTTCTCGGCTGTCGCCATTTTTCAAAAGCAAATGAATTTTTAAAAGCGCACCATTTACCAGAAATTAATTGGGCAGACTTATAGGTATATAAATTCTCAATGAAAGTGATAGTATGAAAAATCTTTTATCTAAAATTATTATTGACCCTAAAATCATGGTTGGTAAGCCGGTGATCAAGGGTACTCGCATAACTGTGCAACAAATTCTGGGTTTACTCGCTCAGGGAGCAACAACTGAAGAAATTCTTAAGGAATATCCTCATATTTTAAAAGAAGATATTTATGCATGTCTCTTGTTCACTTAATTATTTTATTAAATTTTTATATCTACTATCTTTTATAACCCATTGCCACAACAATACCCCAGAAGAGAACAAAGGGCAGAGCTTTATGATCAATAATTTACAGCAATCGGATTATGTGACGATAGTTTTCACTGTTCCTGAAACTCACGCAGATTATGTACGGGAAGCGATGGGGAAAGCCGGGGCAGGAAAGTTTGAAAACTATTCGTTTTGTAGCTTTTCTACTAAAGGCATTGGTCGTTTTATGCCGAATTCAGATGCTCATCCTCATATTGGCGCTCCCGGCATTCTTGAAGAAGTTATCGAAGAGAGAATCGAGACTGTCGTCTTAAAGGAACATCTTGAGGTGGTTATTGAGACAATAAAGACAGCTCATCCTTACGAATCAACTGTTATTGATATTTATCCTATATATAAAATAGGGTGCAAGTAAAAATGGGCAGATTTATGGCACTAGCCATGAAATGGATCTATAATCTTCAAAGTATTTTCAAGAGTATGTGAATGATGCATATCTTCTGAATATAGAATAGAGCAATCGCTCAAAAGTGCAGATGATAACATAAGACAATCAAAATAAGAATAATGATATTTGTCTCGCAGAGATAGAGCGTTTTGAATAGTTTGCTGGGTAATCGTTTTGACTGTGAATACTTTGAAAAACTCATCAATAAGTAAAGAAATTTCTTTAGAATCGAGCATTGATGGTCTGGGTGCTGATAACCAGTACATCATGTGTATAGAAAATCTTTCTGGCAATATTTTGCTTGCTTGGTTCATCCACTGAATAGGCATAAATGAGTATATTGCTATCAATAAAAACTCTATCGGGCATTTGCTTCATCTCGATCGAATTTAAAGCCTTTTGTTTTAATTTTTGCATCGCTTAAAGTGCGTTTTTTAGAGGCAGACTTTTTTTCTGAAGGCGCTACTTCTTGAAGAATAATAACTCGAAATTGGTCTTGAAGTTGTTCCTGATATTCTTTTGGAATTTCGATAACCCCATTTTTTGCTTTGGTGATAAACTCTATTGCTTTCATAAGAGTCCTTTCGTTTTGCATATATATTTCAGTCTATATTATTACGTCGCCACAAACAATATAATGCAAGAGAAACCGATAGAGTATTAATCTTTTAATTCGATTCCCGTTTTATTAAACTTACTCCCGGATAGATCAATATCTTTGCCCTGTTTAACACTATCGACATCAGCAAGTGTAGCGTATAGATTTATCATGGTAAAAAATGGATATGTCCATGCTATAACTATTTTTTCATTATTTTCTGCGACGCAAGCAAGAATAGATTGATCTTGGGTTTTGATTTTTGCGCTGTATTGCGTGAGGCCTTCGTCTAGGAAGATATGATTCGTAGGCTCGCACCTTGACGTTGATGAAAGGCCGCCCCATATTACCGGCTGAGCGTTTGTTATTATGCAGCCGATTTGCTGGTCATTGGACTTATTACGTACAGCATAAATTGGCACCATGTCTCCATGGTAACCATATTCTCTACGCTCGAAAAAACCGGTTGATCGCGGGTCTGCCTTACTTAAACCTAAAAGTAATGTTTTAATGTGCTGAGGTATTTCGGCCGATTTCAGCGGGAGTGCGAATAATAGGCAAGAAATTAATAGAGTTTTGTTCATATTACCACCCATGTTCTGAATAATTGATATTTTGTGCAATGGCCTTTATAGCTTGTGCATGTGCGGGTATAATATTTTCTGGGAGTTTGCTGATATTGAAAAATGCCATATCGTCATGCTTTTCTGGCTCATTGTTTACCGGATGCAGGCCAGTGATATCAGCCTTAAAACAGAGAGCGACAAATTCAGTTTCTGTTCCCTTGCGGTGAAATGTATGCACTAACTCAAAAGTTGACGCAGGGATATGTAGCCCTAATTCTTCTTCTATTTCTCGGCTGATAGCTTGACGCGCTGTTTCGCCTTGTTCAACTTTGCCACCGGGTAATCCAAATAGGCCATTGCCAAAATCTGTATTGTGACGATGAAGCAATAAGACAGTATCGCCCACATATAAGAGCGCGATAGCAAATAGATTGACCATAATGAAACCCCTTCATAAAAAATTAACAAAATCGAGTGTAGCACGAGATCTCGGCGCATTCAAATACTGCTTCCCTTGTGAATAGGTTTCAAGCAAATTTATAATGAATTGGGTTGGTACCGTGATAATTTTTAAGGGAATGCGTATATGGAAAAAATAGTGTTAGGGCTCTTTTTAATAATAAACATAGCGTTTGCCGATAATCAAACAGCAGATTTAACACCAATCTTAGTTGATGAACCTCTCCCTTTTGATATATCCATCGAGTTGGCCGGATTTACATTGCCGCAGGGCATTCAGTCAGCAGCAGCGGCACAACATAAAGGGAAATATCTTTTTATTGCAGGCCGGATAAATGGGCTCCATGGCTTCGATCCAGGTGATAATAATTTTCCCCCAGATGAACAGAATACTACCGTCTTTGTTATTGACCCATATGCGCAAACGGTAGCAACTCGCTCTTTGTATGACCCATCTTCAGGGCTTACGCAAGCTCAAATTGATTCCCTTTCTGTTACCGCTTGCCAATTTTATCAAAAGGGTAACACACTTTATATTACCGGTGGTTATGGCGTGGATACTGCAACAGGTAATTTTTCTACCAAAGATATATTAAGTGCAATAAATGTTTCTGGTCTTATGCATTGGGCGACTCATCCAGAATGCGCCTGCACCGCGTCTGAATATATTCGCCAAATTTCAAACCCAGTGTTTCAAGTAACTGGTGGGCACATGTCCCAGTTTGGTAAAAATCCGACGTTACTGATGTTTGGCCAAAATTTTGATGGTTTTTACACCCCATCATCTACAGGGGATTATACCTACCAGGTACGCAGATTTTATATACTTGATAATGGCACATCTCTCGGCGTAGAAGTTTTAAATCCAGCAGAAGCAGATTCAAGCTATCGCAGAAGAGATCTTAATGTTGCTCCGATTGTAAAAATAAAAAATAAAGAAAAGTTAGCAGCCTTTGTAGCGCTTTCGGGAGTGTTTACTCCCTCGAATGGCGTGTGGACGGTGCCTGTCGATATTGCAGCAAATGGTTACACGCATATAGCAGACCCCAGCCTCGCAACTACTTTTAAGCAGGGCATGAACAATTATATTTGTCCGCATGTCGAGTTGCTATCAAAAAGTGGGAATAACTACATCATCTTATTTGGAGGCATTACCTATGAATTTTTCCAAAATGGCGAATTTCTCTCTGACCCAGAACTCCCTTTTACCAATCAAGTAACTATAGTAAAACGTAATAAGCGGGGAGCTTTCACACAATATTTATCCCCTAATCAGTATCCAATTATAGCGTCAACGGGCTCAAACCCCGGCAATACACTGCTTTTCGGCGCGAGTGGTCAATTTATGCCGGTTCCTGGGGTCCCCACATACACCAATGGCGTTATAAATTTAGCCCAGATCGCCTGTCCAACGATTATCGGTTATATAATAGGCGGAATACAGAGTACGCTGCCAAATACCTTTTCGCCCTCAGACTCAGCAGCTTCGCCCTATGTCTTTAAGGTTATACTTACGCCGCGTCGGACTTGATTAATTAAATTGGTTATACAAAGTCAGGCGCTGTAGTTACTTACAATTGGCCGAGTGATATATGGGTGAAAGAATCAAGTGTATCTTAATTTTTTTGAGTAAATCTTTTTGGTAAATTTATGCGTTCGCGCTTTTCTTTATGCAGCTCACGATATATTACTTTTCCGCCGTATTAATACCGGCTTTGGAGATGGCTCATATAGCTTAGCGGGCGGCAGGGTAAATGCCGGTGAAGCTGCTTTAGACGCTATCGTCCGCAAGGTGAACGAAGAGGTCGGTCTTTGTTTGTCGTCGGCAGATAAGCAAGCCATTGAATGCATAAAACGTGATATATATTACTCAGAGCATGGATGGTAAATGGGATTAATCATTTTTTTGTTCTGGATAATACTTCTTGCATAATTCATCTATATTTCCTGGGCGCATACTTGTACCATATTCAGTTTCAACATGATCCATTGTTTTGCTCGTTATTTTGCCCAGTTCACGTAAAATATGTAAATGGTTTAGCAACATGCCTCTAGAAACATATTTGAGTTCCCACCCTGACTTATCCCCCACGATAATATTTGAGACGTTATTTTTAAGTTGAGAAAACAGTTCACTTCTTTTGACCCTCAAATCTAATTTTTCTTCTATTTCTCGGCTGATAGCTTGACGCGCTGTTTCGCCTTGCTCAACTTTGCCACCGGGTAGACCAAATAGCCCGTTACCAAAATCTGTATTGTGACGATGAAGCAATAAGACTGTATCGCCCACATATAAGAGCGCGATAGCAAATAGATTGACCATAATGAAACCCCTTCATGAGAAATTAACAAAATCGAGTGTAGCGCGAGATGCTAGCTCATTCAAATGATTTTCAATACCGCTGCTCTAGTGAATAGTCGCAAAGTTTATGTTTTCATAAAAAAATAGATAAGTAAAAAGTTCAAAATTACGATTATAAAAGCAGCGCTATAGGCAGCTGCTTTGAGTAACCGGCCATTGGCAAAGTGCCCCATAATCTGAGTGTTGCTGGTAAATTCTAAAAGTGGAAAAACCGCAAAGGGGAGCTGCAGGCTTAATATAATTTGACTGAAAATCATGAGCGATGAAATACAAGATTCTCCGAAAATCATAACACCTATAAATGCTGGGACAATTGTAATGAGCCGCCCTATTAACCTACGCATCCACGCAGGCAAAGAAAAATTCATAAACCCTTCCATAATAATCTGCCCGGCCAAAGTTCCCGTTATTGTGGAATTTTGCCCAGAAATTAAAAGGGCGAGCGCAAATACAAAGCTTGCAACATTTGTTTGAAGCAATGGGGTAAAGAGATAGTAAGCCTCTTGAATCTCAGTAACCTGATAGAGTCCATTTTTATAAAACAGGGTTGCTGCAACAATCAGAATCGCTGCATTAACTAAAAATGCAAAGGCCAGAGCGATGCTCACATCAAGCATTGAGTAAAAAATAGCCGCTTTTTTTTCTATTTTTTCACCTGCTTTTGGAATAACAAGTGCAGAATGTAAATAGAGATTATGGGGCATTACCGTTGCGCCTAAGATCCCGATGGCTATATATAAAAGATCGGGGTCTTGAATAATTCTCAAGCTTGGCACTAAGCCAACTGCGACCTGCATCCAGGATGGTTGAACTAAGTAAATAATTGTCCCGAAGCATCCCATAATTATTGCGATAAGGAGTGTAATACAAAATTGTATTTGTCGTGCATGGCGATGGGTAAAAAGAAGGAGCAATAACACATCACAGGTGGTAAGCCCAATTCCCCACAAGAAGGGGATTCCAAAAAGCAATTGTAATCCTATGGCTGACCCTATTACCTCTGCTAAATCGGTTGCTATAACAGCAATTTCGGCTAAAACCCAAAGCCCAACTGCCACGACAGGGTGGTAATAATCGCGGCAGGAACGTGCAAGGTCCTTGCCTGTTGTGATGCCTAATTTTAATGCGCAGTATTGTAAAATAAGTGCAATGAGGTTTGAAATTAAAATAACTGAAAGTAACGTATAGCCGTAACGTGACCCGCCTATTATACCTGTTGACCAGTTGCCGGGATCCATATACCCAACAGCAACCAAATAGCCTGGGCCTGCGAAGGCAAAAAAGCGTCTAAAAGAAGTTATAAAATTGGACAAAATGGTGGGCCTTTTGAAATAAAATAAGGGATCTTTTACTTCAGTGTACCTCGTATTGTTGAAAATTTAAATTTTTGCAGCGCTCAAATTAGTTAAACCTGTAGCCGAGGCCTGCGCCGAAGATAACGCCACTCAAATCAGCCTTTAACGGTGTTACACCAGCTCCACAATTGCTGCAGCCAACTTTTACAAAGCTGTAATCTAAAAAGATATCCACAAAGAAATTGCAGGGTAGATCAAAATAAGTTCCGATTTTAGCTATGCCGCCAAAGCCCCATTTAGAAGTAGTTTGCGATACAAAAGTCGAGCAGTTTACTGTCTTTAAGTGTACCGGCTGAAAACCTAACCCGAGATAAAAGTCACCGTAACAAAATGGTACAAAATATTTAAGCCCGATTGCTAAGGGTACGATATCCATTTTTGTCGGTTCACACAATCCGACAGAGTGTCCCTTTTTAGATAAAAAATCTGCGCTGGCAAAGCCATACCAGTTTCTCTCTTGGCATAACTGGAAGGTCACTTCCGGGCCATACAATGCTCCGCCTCTTCCATAGATATCACGTGTGCATGAACTTGTTGGATAGAAATAGGATGCCTTGAATTCAAGTAAGACGTCTCTACAAAAAAGAGGCATAAAGGCGAACAATAAACTGAAGTTACGTAATGTTTTTACCATAGTCAATTTCCTTAATCTAAATTAGCATGTTTGAGTAATAGTTACTGCAACTGGGGCTGAAGTTGTTCCTACTCTATTTGTTCCCACAATATAATAAGTATAGGTAAGGTTTGGGTCTCTATTGTGATCTAAAAATATGAATGGCTCAGACGCTAATACTGTGCCCGCTAGATCGGTTAACTCAGCATCGCGATAAATTGCATAATCCACCGGTAGCGATGTACCTGATACAGTCCAGGTTATTTTATTAACCTGATCGATTTGCGTAAGGTATCTGTTTTGCATGGTGCAGCCTTGCGCAACAATCTGGAACGATTGTAACGCGATAACGTTTACCGTATTAGAAGTAAAATTACTGACATAGGCATATTCACCATTGGGGGATATTTCAATATTGGCGGGCGATTGATCGACCACTATCGTTGGGGGAATAACCGTGTTGCTTGCAGTATCAATAATGTTCACCGTACCTTGTCCGGGAACTAAGCTTGTGAAAAAAGTTGTGCTATAAAGGGTGTTGTAATTGGTTACGTATGCATAGGCACCATCCGGTGCAATGGCAACGCCAGCCGGTTGAATACCGAGGGTAATTGTTGCAATAATCGTATTACTGGTTAAATCAACAACGCTGACCGTTGTCCCAAACGGGAAAAAGTTATTGCTCCCAAAATTAGTGACATAGGCAAAATTACCATCTGGTGTTATGTCAATATCAAATGGCCCGGAGAATCCTGGAATGGTAGCAACTACCGTATTGTTACTTGTTTGTATAACACTCATGGTGCCATTATTTGGAGTGCCATTAACATAATTAACGACATATACAAAATCGCCGTTCGGCGCTATATCGAGCTCAGCAGGCGCCTGGCCAACAACAATCGGGGCACCAGTAATGGTATTAGTACTCAAGTTAACGACATTGACCGTGTCTCCATTGCCACTGCCCACGCCTTCAGGGCCGCCATAGTTATTAACATACGCTGTCGTTCCGTCTGGCGTTATGGCAAAACCTGATGGTCCATCAAAGCCGTTAATAACGCCTGAAACGGTATTGGTTGCAATATCGATGATAGTCACCGTAGTGCTATTACTATTGACTACATATGCCTTTGTTCCCGCAGCATTAATAGTAACCTGGTACGGCTGATTGAAAGTTGTGCTACTTATAATGAGATCCGGCAAATTGGTGGTGAGATCTAATACACTTACACTATCCTGCCCGGGAATGCCGTAATTGTTATTGTTTGCAACATACGCAAAAAGATTATTTGGAGTAACCGCAACTCCGGTGGGAGTTACGCCCGTGTTAATTGTTGCAACAACGGTGTTTGCTGGCGCCGCGCACAAAAATGCTGGGGATACCATTAAAAAGCTTATTATATAGACTATCGATTTTGACATCATTACCATTCTCTTTGAAAAAAAGTGAGTTTTTACTCACCAAAAAATGACTACCACTACCTGTGCCATTCAAGAACAATTTGCAAAAGCTGTCAAGCGTCTTGTGGGCACGTGGGCACGGGGCAGATGCTTGAGCTTGTCCGCCACCATTGACTTTCCAACTTTATACTTAATAAGATTTAATTAAACATTCATTTTTTTGAATAGAGTGAATTATGAGGGGAGCTATGCAAAAATATTTTCGTTTAATTATTATGTTATTGGCACTATTTTCTACACTTTCAGAAGTTGAGGCAACTCCTATCTGGAGGCGCGCTTATGCTTGGGCAAGAACCCCATGGAACAATTTTTGGAATAAATCTGCCAGCCAGCAACGCTACATCACCAACGGTGCTCGGAGCCTTAATGAAACTGAAGAAAAACTTCTCGATCGCGTGAGAACTGCTGTTGGGCAGAAAGATTGGCAAACGGTTGAGCAAACAAGAAAGTTTATCGAAGCGCGCTATCCAAGAAGTCCTTTGATTGAAATGATTGACGAAGAGGTATTTTCCAAACAGAGAAATATGAATGCTCAAGCAGAGGCGCCAAAAGACAATGCCTCATTCAAGCAGGGAGCATCTAAAACTTATCAAAAAACGAGTGAGCCTAAAAAGGAAGAAACGGCTGGCGCAAGAGCGCCAAATGTTGGGGATCTGTCAGGAGAAACAGCCAATATTCAAACAAGGGTTAATAAGGCCAAAGAAGTTTTGCATAATAAACACGCCACTCTTGAAGAGTTATCACGAGAGACAGATGAGATGATGAAATTGCTCACTATACTTCAGGGATTTGATGCATTAAAAAATAAAGAATCAGCATCGACCAATATCGTCAGATCTGTATGGAACGATTTGCATGATAGAAAAGAAAATTATCGCGCTCCAAGTGAAGCTGTTGGAAATATTTACCAGACAATACTGCAGCAAGAAAAGGAATTAGATAAATTGCTTGCTGAGCTTAAATCGGTTGCCTCTCTTTTTGAAGACCCCCGTGTGCCGATGATGGAAAAAATAAAAGCAGCGCACGACACAGCTAAAAAGGCTTTGGCTATTTCCAAAGATATTGAGAGCAATAAAACATGGCATATTCCTAATATTTTTAAAACTGGTCTGAATAATCCTGACAATCTTAGTAAATTAGTATCACAGCTTGATAATCTTTATGATGGCTTGCGAGCCATGAAAGAATACAAGGAAAAGCGCTATGAAGAAAAAAGCTTGATTGAGGCATTGCAAGATATTTTATATGACATCCAGCCATCATTGGGACTTTTGAGTAATCCTCAAGCTCCCATCGAAGAAATATGGAAACTTTATTACATTAAATTGGTTACTGCGCACAGAATTGCAAGAGCTTTGCAAGCTGTGCAAGACTTTAAAAAGGGGCCGAGCACTTGGTCTTTCAATATGAGCGGAAATGAGATGGCTCCCAATATTGATATAGGCAAATTGTGCCAGCGCGCGGATCATTTGCACGATGGATTGAAGATTTCAAAAGGTGAAAATATATATGACGTTTTCAAGCAAAGAAAATCAACGATTAAAAATATTTTAACCGTATTTAATGATAAAAAAGTTACCCTAAAAGATATTGAAAGCGCCACGCAAAGTGCTCGAGACCTCATGTATCTTTCATATGCTGTTGATTCGCTTAAAAACCAGGATGAATCTGATGAAACTAAAAAAATACGGAGCCTTTGGCATCGATTGTATCAAATACAGCAAACGCTGAAAGAGCTTGAGGGTAAAAGTTTTTATGACCTACTTTCAAGCTCACGTTCAGATATTGCTCAATCAATTTCAGAGCTTATTGTTGTTTAGCAATAATCGATAGAAAAAAAATTGGGAGATTACTATGAGTTACATTTCAGTCGGCAAAGAGAATTCAGCAGATATTAAACTGTATGGGCTTAAAGATTCTTTCTGGCTTCAGGGCATGATATCAGGTTTCAAAGGGGTTTATGAATGCATCAAAGCATTTTCTGAAACCGATTTTCGTGAAGATCTCAAGAAAATCGATGTGCAACATTGATTATTCAAGGCGATGATGATCAAATTGTGCCATTTCCAATTTCTGGGGCGCTTCATTGATAGTGTACCCAGGCGCTCCGCA
>PLTG01000010.1 GCA_003165355.1 Candidatus Babelota bacterium
GATACAAAATGAAGCTCTATCTCATGATTCAACGCTTTTTCATAAAGAGTAGAGATCCGCTTATCAAAGACATTCCGCGAAAGCCTATCAACCTTATCGCAACAAACAGCCACCTTATCTTTTTGCTCCAAAACAAAATCGATAATACGGTCAAATTCACTTCTTTGGGCTTTATAAGCGCTTTCATCGAAGCTACAGATTTGTAATATCTCATAGCCTTTATTCTGGCAGTATTTCTCTAGGCGACTCACCTGTGCAGGCAGAGAAAGGCCAGCTTCTTTTTGCTCTTCCGTGCTTACTCGTGCAATGATGATTGCTTTCATGATGCTTGCTCGCTGTAGAAATTAACATATAAAACTTGCCTATTGTACCAGTTTTACAGAGAAAATAATAACAAAATGTAGTTTGTTTATTTTCTTGAATTATAATATATTTGTTATATTATCAGTAATAATATATACTTATAAGGAGAACACAATATGCCGTGGAAAGTAGACTTTTACGATAAGAAAGTAAAAGAAGACATCAAGGACTGGCCAGCGCATATTAAGGCCAAATTTGCGAAAACTGTTGAACTTATTGAAAAAGTCGGGCCAAAAGAAGTAGGTATGCCCCGCATAAAACCACTAGGGCAAGGGCTTTTTGAAATTAGAATAAAAAGTGATGAAGGTATAGCAAGAGCTCTCTTTGGTATGATAAAAGGCCAAATTATTATAATCCTTTGTGGTTTTATAAAAAAGACTCAAAAAACACCTACAAGAGAAATGAACTTAGCAAAAGAAAGACTGGAAGAGATAAAAAATGAGCAAAAGACCAAGCTTTGAAGAATTTAAAAAAGAAGCAATGCAAGATGAAAAATTTAGAACTGAGTATGAATTATTAGAACCAGAATTTGATGTTTTATACAAATTTATCAAGGCCAGAAAGAAGGCTTCCGTTTCTCAATTAGAGCTTGCAGAGAAACTCAAACTACAACAACCTGCAATCGCACGTTTGGAAAGTGGTGGATATACGACAACCTCTGTTGCTAAGTTATCAAGAATCGCAGATGCTCTAGGCTATTCAATGAAAATTTCATTAGCGCCAAAAACGAAAAAAACAATTAAGAAAGCTTAACCATAAAGGAATAGCATGAAAAAAATTCTTTTATTGATACCACTTATTTCATCTGCAATTTTATATTCATCTGAAGTAAAAAAAGCAAAAACTGAGACACTTATGGAAAAAACAAAAATTAATTACATTGTCAGAAAAGGCAATATTAATGACAAAGAAAAGTTAAAAACCTTATATAAACGAGTAGCAGTAATACCAGGAGGTTTAGCGCGCACAGAAGATGAAATTACCGATGAATATATAGATAAAGCTTTATCTAACGCGGTAAATAATGGTTTAATATATGTTGCAGAATATAATGGCAAATTGATTGGTTCTGTTTTAAAATACAAACTAGGACCTAGGGTATTTTCGCATGTATTAGGCGAAGGAAGTATTCTTGTGGATCCAGAGTTTCAAGGCATTGGAGTTGGCTCAGCTATTTTTAATGCTTTATTAAATGAAATTAAAGAAAAACATCCTGAAATTCTAAGAGTAGAGCTTATAGCGCGAGAATCTAATCCAGCAATTAAACTCTATGAACGACTCGGTTTTAAACAAGAAGGCCGCTTTGAAAACCGAATTAATGGAATAACTGGAAAATTAGAAGCTGATATACCCATGGCTTGGTTTAACCCAAATTTTAAAAAATAATGAATAAAAAGCAAAAATCTACGTTTGATCAATTTGTTGAAAAGTTAAGCCCTAAAGAAAAAAAAGAGTTTGATCAAGAATACAAAGATCTACTTTTATCTGAATTGATTTTGGCGGCAATGGCCGATGATGACTAAAACAATAAAGAAAAAACCGAAATCAACATTTGAAAAAATCATGGAAGCAAAGACGCCTGCTCAGCGAAAAAAATACGAAGAAGGGTATCGAGATTTCTTGCTTTCAGAGATGATCCTTGCTGCTGTGGAAGAAGATGACATCTCAGTAAGAAAATTAGCAAAGCTTGCTAACGTTTCACCTACGATTGTGCAAGATATGACCATGAGTAAAAGACCAGTTAATGAACAATTTAGAACTGAGTATAAATTATTAGAACCAGAATTTGATGTTTTATACAAATTTATCAAAGCTACAGATTTGTAATATCTCATAGCCNNTAAAACTTATATAGAATATCAGTTATGAATCACAATGACTTTGACTTTGAATTGCTAACAAACAAACAACTTTTAGAATTGCAAAAAGAAAATCCTAATACGATAATTATACCGATGAATACTATACAACGGGAAGAATTGAAAGAAATTTCAAAGCAGCGTCGAGAAGATGAAGAAAAGTATCCTATACTTAAACGAACTCCAGAAAGCCTTGCCGCCCCAAGACTTATGAGAGAATTTGATCGACAAAAAAGTGAATATGTTGAAAAGTTGGAAAACATCCCCCTCCAGGCGATGCTTACATGCTGGTTAAATGATTTTGGCGACGAGAACAAGCAGACTAACACGAAAAATGTAGTAGACCTTCAACACAAAGGTGTTTTCCCTATGTTGAATTCACAAGGAACAGTATTTACAGTTGGAGACTTTAAGTTAATTAAACATAAAAAAACAATCGCCTATATAAAAAATATTGAAATCCTAACAAAGGCAAAACGAGCACTAATGATACAGTGTTATCGTGCATTTTTAAGATATTTAAAGTCAATCAGCAAGGGATCGTTTAGAGGAGAAGAGCCATTGATTATTCCGCATCTCCAACTTTCAACTGTAAAACCAGATGTTACTAAGTGGTTTGATCAAGCACGAGAAGATTTCAATACCTCACAAGATTTATCATTAAGCCACCCCCTAGCCTATGGAAATG
Source organism: Candidatus Babelota bacterium (assembly GCA_003165355.1). Taxonomy (GTDB): domain Bacteria; phylum Babelota; class Babeliae; order Babelales; family Babelaceae; genus BOG-1370. The sequence continues at coordinate 2,911 of PLTG01000010.1, forward strand.
CATTATATTTTTTGCAGCAAGCAGCTGAAAAGGCATTAAAAGCTCTTTTGTTATTTCATACAAATATCAGTACTAAATCAAAAGATTTTA
>PLTG01000048.1 GCA_003165355.1 Candidatus Babelota bacterium
CGATTATTATGATGTTTTTTAAGCCAGAACTTATTAATAAGCACAGAAAACCGATTAAAAAAATGATGAAGATGGCACATGGAATTAAAGCAACGGGCAAACATCGCCAACTTCTCCTTTCAAATATGGATAAGCTCTGCTTTGATGATCTTTTAAAGCGTCAACTCGGCAAGGAGCTTTTGGAACTTATTCCTCACGAGGATATAATTATATCGGCACATATTAATTACAATAAGCCCCATCCAAATGCATTTGTCTATATACTGCAAAAATATCAACTTGATCCTACTGAATGCATTTTTATTGATGATCAGTTAGAGAACGTTCTTGCTGCACGTAAACTGGGAATTACTGCTTTATTGGTGAAAAATAAGAATTATAAAGAGATCTCATACGCTCTCAAGAAGCTCGGCGTAAAGCATTAAGATTGGCAAGCGAAGATTGTCTGGATAATTCCGTGTTAAAATCTATTGAGCTACGTCTATAAAATTCTTTATCTTTAATGTTTTTATGGTTAGTTTGCGCTTTATCTATAAGAAGCAGCGCATATGCCTCTTCTTCTAATGTCAGGGTGCCAGGAAGATTTGCTTTATTATGTAAAATATTCTCTTTCAGTTCTTTTATTTTTTCAAAAAAAACGTCACAGTTATTGTTGATATAGGTTATTATTTCTTCATGCGCGATATGACATACGTGTAGACGTGCATCGTCAGTAAACCATTCTTTTATATCGTATTTTCTATAAATATCGCAAAGAGATAGTCTCGATACATTGACATGGTTATGAGCTGGGTTAAATATTTCTTGCATATCTTGAAAGTCTTGCACCGTTTTGACCGGAAAATTTTCTTTCCATAGGCTCAGGCGCAGATGCAACAGCGGATATTTTATCTGCATTGCATTTAATGCCAGACATGGCCATAAAGCGTACATCACTATTACAATTTTTTTAATCATACTATGTCACTACTTGTCCGCTACATTACTTTAATGTTAGCATAAATAACTAGATCGACGCAAGAGAGTCTAAAATCTGCGAGCGGCAATGCCATTGAGCCATCCAAGGCTCGCGAAAGTAATCCATGAATGGGTGAAGAGCGCTTATGCCCGTTCTTCTTGCGAATCGCTCTTTTTAGGTATCATTCTTCTCAAGTTTCTGACAACATGCGGGTTTTGAGCTATTTTTTTAACTTTCCCTTTTTTTGTCCTGTCTTTGGCTACAGCCGGAGCTTCAGCCTTTTCAGATGCTGCTTTAGCGGGCAGGCCGACCTCATCGAGCCACAGAAGAACTCTTGCGGTATCTGCAAGTACACATAAAGGATTAACGTTTTCCTGGCAATGCAGCGATGTTGTTGCGACCAGAATGAGAGTGTAGGTTAAAAAAGAGGGTTTATTTTTCATATAATTATCGTAGTTATTTTTAAGAAAGAGGTTAGTTTGTCTTTAATAAATATAATAGATAAAGGGTTTTTAGTCTAAAATCGACGTGCGGCAATTCCATTAAGCCACCCGAGGCTCGCAAAGGTAATCCAAGAATGAGTAATACCATAGCTCATCAGCGGCAGGGGGATGCCGACAATCGGCAGGAGTCCCAACACCATGGCAGTATTAACGATAGTAGAAAAGATGATATGGCTCATAAGCCCGAAAGCAAGAAGCTGCGTGAGCCCCTGTTTGATTGAAAAGACCAAGAGTAAAAAGCGGTAAAAGAGAAAGCAGTAAAGCATAAGCGTCACCAGCGCCCCGACAAAGCCGAACTCTTCGCAAAGAACAGAAAAGATAAAATCGGTACGCCCCTCAGGCAAAAAGCGTAATCTGTTTTGAGTCCCTTTTAAATAACCTTTTCCCCATAACCCGCCCGAGCCGACAGCAATACACGATTGTTCGATCTGGTAACGCTCTTTTTTTGAATCCCCTTCGCCCAAAAAAGTAAGTATCCGTTGCCGCTGATAGGGTTTTAAAAAGTGCCACAATACAGGGCCAGATACAGCAGCGATGCAAAGAGCGGTAATAAAAAATGAGCGGGGCAAGCCGGCCATGTATAACAATAGGGCGCCGGTGAAAAGAATAATTACTGCCGTGCCCAAATCAGGTTGCTTGAGAATCAACAGCGCGCTGACAACCAGCGTGGCAATAATCGGGAGAAAATCGGCCACCGTAGAGAGTGTCTTTTTTTCTGAAGTAAGATAATAGACAAAAAATGCCGGGAAAAAAAGCTTGGCCAATTCAGATGGCTGGAATTTTATAAAGCCTATTGAGATCCAGCGTTGCGCACCCATGCCGATCGAGCCTTTAACCATAGTAAAGAGTAATAGTCCAATAACAGAAAAATAGATAAAATATCCCCAGCTGGTCAGCACGCGATAATCGATACTACAAAAAATGGTATACAAAATTAATCCGGAGATAATTCCAAAAACCTGTTTTTTAAAAAAGAGAGAATAGGGCTCTTCAGGCGTATAGGTAGCGCTGAGTACCGTAGCAATGCCTATGCACGAGAGCATAAGCGTCAATATAAGGCTATACCAATCAAAAAAACGGAAATAGCGACGGTCAAAAGTAAACATAGCTGTTCTAGAAGGATGCAGATGCACTCAATGTTTCAGGTGCCGGCAAGGTGACAGTGTATTCGGGCACATGCGCACGTATTGCAGCATACAGAGCATGATAATGCGCCGCGTAATAGTTGCAGCGGGGTATCTCAATAGCTTGCCACAGAAGATTGGTAGCCTGTTGGCTTTCCATATATGCAGCAAAGCAGCCTTGGTTACTGGCTACGCATCCACGGTCAAAATTAACGAACGATTTGATCATAAACCCGGGGACATAGTGCCATAAGAGTTCTGTAACTGATCTCACCGGCAGGTAGCCGCTTTTTATGTGGCCCTCTTGGCTCCACAGAGCTGCTGCATCGAGCAGCGATTGCTGTGCCTTTTTTAATTTATTTTCAATATCTGCGATGGTTTCGATTAATGATTCGGCAACGACTGTTCGTGCACCTTCGCGTAGCGCATCAAGTAATTTTTTGTAGTCGATAAATTTTTGTTCTTTGTCTTCAACCACTTTTTTGAGAGTATCGATATATTTTTTATGGAGTGCAGCAGTCTGCTGAAACAATTGAGAGTGATCAACAAAATCTGCATCGAGCACAAAAGCCGCGGGATCGAAATCGGCGTCTTTGCTTGGGTCAAGCCGCGTGCTGACAATATGGTGCCATCCTGAACCGATATGATTAAAAAGATCTAAATAATCTGACTGTACCTTGAGCGTCATGCATGACCGCATGTATGAATCGTGCAAGAGGGTTAAAAAATCGATAAGCGTTTCTGGCTCTTGCGTCTGCTGGAGAACCCGCTTTGCCCACTGCTGCGCTTGAAACGAGAACGATTCTATCGAACGTGGATGCGAACAAAAAATATGTGTTGAGATAAAGAATAAGTAATAGAACTGTAAAGATATCTTCATTATAAACTCCCGACGTTGCTATCCTTCGATACATTTTGCCTGTAGCAAAACACTCAGGATGCCTATAAAAGAAAACTGGCTCTACTCCGCTTATCTAGACTGGCCGCGCCAGACCCTTCGACTTCGTTCAGGATAAACTCCGCTTGCCGAGGCTGAAGCCCCGGATAAACGTAGACTGGTCGGGGTGGCCAGACTCGAACCGACAACCCCTCGCTCCCAAAGCGAGTGCGCTACCAATTGCGCCACACCCCGATATAATTTTCATTTAGTGTATAGAAAAATTTCGAAGAATTCAAATAATTTTTTTTGTCCGTCTACGCTAAAGCTGCGTCGGACAGTCTTCGCAAAAAATGGCGAAGCCAGACGAAGCTCTTTAGAGCGAAGACTGGGGTGAATGGTGGGTCTCGAACCCACGACCCTCGGAACCACAACCCGATGCTCTGCCAACTGAGCTACATCCACCATACATTATTCGAATTTCATGTTAAAAGTATACGCTCCATTCAAGAAAAATCAATACTATAAAGCAAATTCAAATATTTCTGTTGGGGAAGCGATAACCCGTAAAAGCTCTGGCGCGCTGCCTTTTCTGTATGATACCAGCTCGACCGTTTTATCAAAGACCTGTTGTATCGTGCCGGTTTCGTCGATTAGCCCCAATTCTACTGCTTGCGAGGCTAAAAATACCTGCGCCTCAAGGCCACGAATCACTTCTACAGGAATAGTGCGCAGCTTCGAGATATTCTCACAGAAGATATCAAAAGTCAGGTCGAGCCGTTCTTGGATAACTTGGGCATCTTCAGGGTCAATAACCCCTTTACCTAAATAATGCGGACGTTTGTATCTGCCGGCAGTAAAGGTTATATTCGGGTTCTTTTTAGGCAATTCAGAAACGACGCCGATGCTTCCAATATGCGCGGTTTCTGGTGCGATAATCCAGGTGCATGCTGCCGCTATCCAGTAAGCTCCTGAGGTTCCTGAGTTTGAGATAAAGGCGATCACCGGTTTTGTCTGCTTAGCCCATACGATAAAATCTGCGATAACCTGGCTGTCGCCTGGGTAGCCGCCCGGTGAATTGATATGTAATACGATACAATCGATGGAAGGGTCATCGGCATGTTTTTTAAGTGACCTTACGATGTCATTAAAATCTTCTATAGGCTTTGTGAGCGAGATATACCCGATATTGATGGCACTTTGTTCAGCTGGCGGTTGTGACCTGACCATTTTTATCTCGCTCTGCGCGGTGAATATGCAGATAATAAGTGCATAAAGACAATAAAGTTTTTTCATGACGATCGCTCCCAATTAATTATACACAGTGTGTATATAGGGTATAACATTTTATGGGAGCGATAATAAATAGTTAGCGGATCGTATTAAAAGTCGCTATTACCTTATTGTCTGAATTTATGAAGGTAACTTTATCATACGTTGATTTATTTTTGTCTTCTATGGCTGTGGTAATTTTTTTAACCATTGCGTTGAATGTTCCAATTTCATCAACCAAGCCGAGCTTTAATGCCTGTTTGGCGGTAAATACTTTTGCTTGAAAGTCTTTGATGGTCTCAATTGGGATATTTCGGCCCGTTGAGACGAGTGCAAAGGCATTTTCGGCACCCTCATTAATGGTTTCTTGTTTGTAGCTTTTGTATTCTCCATCAAGCTCGCCTTCAGCATTATAACTGGGTGCTTTATACTTGCCTGACGTGATATACGTAGTTTGAGTTTTTTTATCTAAAGAAAGGGCACTTATGGCGCCAATGCTTCCGACGTAAGCATTGAGAGGGGTAATAATGTGTGATGAGTTTGAAATAATCATATAAGCGGCTGAACATGCCTGGTCAGCAACAAAAGATATAACAAGCTTTGTGGTTTTTATATTCTGAATAAGATCTGAAAGAATTTCAGCCGTGGCTCCAGAACCACCTGGAGAATCGATGTCGATAAGGATGCAGTCGATCTCTTTATCGTCACCAAGTGTTTTAAGCGCGAGAAAATGTTGGTCATACCCTTTGATATCTCCCTTGATAGTCACATATCCGACCTTTATGGTTGGAGTCTTGGGTGTAGCGGCCGGCTGCTTAACAAAAAGATGTTTTACTCGAGTGATTATAGCCCCTGCTCGTTGAGTGAGGGCCTGATTCGATTCTAATGTTGCAAAAATAAGTACTAAAATAGTAAAGCTTAAGAGTAGTTTTTTCATGATTTCTCCATCTATCAACGGATTGTATCAAAAGTTGAAATTACGACGTTATCTGAATTGATCAGCTCGATTGTATGGTAACTTGATCCATTTTTGTCTTCGATATCCTTTGTTATTTTTTTTATAACTGCATCTAATGCACCAACTTCATCGATAAGGCCGAGCTCGGCGGCAGTTCTTCCACTGAATACTTTTGCTTGAAAGTCTTTCACTGTGTTAAAGGGAATAGCGCGCGCAGTCGCGACAAAAGAGAAAAATTCTTCAGCGTCGCGATCAATCTCTTTTTGAATATGTGCTTTAATTTCGTCGTCAATCAGTTCGCCGGTATTGGTATAGGGAACCTTATATTTCCCTGACACTATATACGTCTTGAGGAAATTCTGGTCTTGGACCGCTTGCCATGCTACCCCGATGCTTCCAACTTCTGCTAATGACGTCGCAATGCTATGCGATGCTGCTGCCGTAATCCAGTATGCGGCTGAGCATGCAGTGCCTGAAATAAATACAATAACGGGCTTTATCTCTTTTATCTTGTTGATAAGCTCAGCAATAATTTGTGCCACTGATGCTGATCCACCGCCTGAATTTATGTCCAAGAGAATGCAATCTATAGATGGATTATCTGCAAATTTTTTAATTGATGGGTAGTAGTTGGTATAGTCAACTATAGTATCTTTAATAGCCACATATCCCACGCGAATAGTTGCAAGCTGTGGCGCTTGAACTGGGGCGGTTATGAAAAGGTGTTTGACGCGCGTAATAACCGCTTGTGCTCGTTGAGTAAGTGTCTGATTCGATTCTATTGTTGCAAAAGAGAGTGCTAAAAATATAAAGTTAAAGAGTAGTTTTTTCATGATTTTCCCCCATGAGTTGATTATATTTCTTTAAGTTTAATATGATAGATTGGGTTGTCAATTGAATAGGCTTTTTACTGTACTCTCTTTTTAGCTTTTGGTGTGGGATGATCGACGAATGTCTCAAATTGTGGTAAAATATACAAATATTAAATCATAAAGGGTGATTACTATGAAAGCAACGCGTTTTATAAAGATTATCGGTGCTCGTGAGCACAATTTAAAGGATATTACTGTTGAGATTCCTAAAGAGTCGTTGACCGTAGTGACCGGGCCATCAGGCTCGGGTAAAAGTACCTTGGCATTAGATGTCTTATATGCTGAAGGGCAACGCCGTTACATGGAGTCCCTTTCCCCCTATGCGCGCCAATTTCTTGGCATGCCTCAAAAACCTGATGTAGATGGCATTGAGGGGCTTTGTCCTGCGATTGCTATCGAACAAAAAACCGTCGGCGCAAATCCACGCTCCACCGTGGGCACCATTACTGAACTGTATGATTATTTACGGGTGCTTTTTGCGCGTATCGGCACCATCAATTGCCCAACCTGTTATAACCCCATTCAATCGGCATCGGCAGATCAAGTTGCCGAGCGGCTTATCAAAGAGTTTGCCAGCCTTAATGTGACGATAGTTGCACCACTTGCCGTTGAAAAAAAGGGGACGTTCGTTCCAGAGCTTGAAAAATATTTTAAAGAGGGCTACTACCGCTTTTTAATAGATGGGCAACGGGTAAATTTTAGGTCTCTTGATGAGATTCAAGCGCTTAACCTTAAAAAAACGTATAAGCATACTATCGACATTGTGCTCGATACGGTTGAAGTCAGTGCGGAAGAATCGCCCCGTATTCAAGAGGATCTCGAAAAAGCATTTAGCTTAGCAAATCAGCAAGTAAAAATTATCGTGGGTGAAAATAGTTTCACTTATTCATCTTCACGCATGTGCGTGCCGTGCAATAACTCTATTCCAGAGCTCGAACCGCGCCTTTTTTCTTTTAATTCCCCTATCGGCGCTTGTAAAAAATGTCATGGGCTCGGGGTCGAGATTATAGTCCCCTGGGAGGCTAAAAATTCGACACTCGCGGGCCTCGAGTTTGCGGAAAAGATGGGCGTATACCATGAAATCGTCTGTTCTTTGTGCCACGGTGAACGGTTAAACCCGCTTGCGCTTGCGGTGACCATTGGCGGAAAAAATATATTCCAGGTGGGCGAACTTTCTGTGGTTGATGCGGTAACATTTTTTAAAAATTTATCACTTACTGAATTTCAAGCTCATGTAGCAAAACGGTTGCTGCATGAAATTTCTCAACGTTATCAATTTCTGTTGGATGTTGGGCTCAGTTATTTAACACTTAACCGAACTGCGCGTTCGCTGTCTGGCGGCGAGGGGCAACGAATCCGTTTGGCAACACAGATCGGCTCTGCATTAAGTGGCGTGGTCTATGTCTTAGATGAACCGAGCATCGGTCTCCATCAACGAGACAATGATAAATTGATCTCCATGCTTTTGAAATTGCGCGACCAGGGTAACACCGTGGTAGTGGTTGAGCATGATAGTGACACTATGCGCGCGGCAGACTATATTATCGATATGGGGCCGTCAGCGGGTAAGTTCGGCGGACAGGTAGTTGCTACGGGAACGCCGGCGCAGATCATGAAAAATAAAAATTCATTAAGCGGCGCCTATCTTTCAGGCAGATTAACCATCGAGCGTATCAAGCCGTTACGTACCCCTACCGGTTTTATCACCTTGAATAATGCTACGGCACATAACTTACAAGACCTTTCTGTCCAGTTTCCCTTGGGCGTGCTGTGTGGCATTTCAGGTGTTTCCGGTTCTGGTAAAAGTAGTCTGATTATGGACGAGCTGGTTCCCGCACTGCAAAAGACCTTAACGCGCGGCAAGCGTGCAGCGTATGAGGTTGATAAAATAACGGGTGTTGCCCAATTGGAGAACTTGATCGTGATCGACCAGAAGCCTATCGGCCGTACGTCACGTTCAAACCCTGCTACCTATTTAGGTATCTTTGACGATATTAGAAAACTTTATGCGAGCTTACCAGAAAGTAATGCGCGCGGGTACACCGTGGGCCATTTCAGTTTTAATGTAGGCGCGGGTCGCTGCCCGGAATGTTCCGGCGAGGGGACTATTACCGTTTCGATGCATTTTTTACCCGATGTGGTTATGGTGTGTAACCGGTGCAAGGGCAAACGTTATACTAAATCGGTACTTGAAGTTACCTATAAGGGCAAATCGATTGCTGATGTTTTGCAGATGACAGCAATTGAGGCGGCGGAGTTTTTTGCCGCGCATACCAGCATCGCAAAGCGCATTAAGCTGATGTGCGACGTGGGGCTCGATTATCTTGCATTAGGGCAATCATCAACCACATTATCTGGCGGTGAAGCGCAGCGCATTAAATTGGTTGACGAGCTTGCAAAGCGTGGCTCAAAGACTCTCTATATTCTTGATGAGCCGACAACGGGGTTGCATGCGCATGATATTAAACGGTTATTGGGTGTCTTTGAGCGCCTTTTAGACAAGGGTAACTCTTTGATTATTATCGAGCATAATCTTGATGTTCTAAAAGTTGCCGATTATATTATAGATCTCGGCCCTGAAGGGGGCGATAAGGGGGGCGCTATCGTTGCACAGGGAACTCCTGCGCAGATCGCGGCCAACAAAAAATCTTTTACGGGGCACTATCTTAAGCCATTGCTTTAACGGGGATAGACATGAATAAATTTCATCAAGTCGAAAAAATAACCGCTCATACTGAGCGTAGTCGAAGTATTAAGCGGTTATCAAAACTCACTTTATTTCTTGTAAGCATATACTCTCTAGCCGCAGCGCCCTTAAATAGAGATGCTATTAATGACCATGTTGGAGCCTTTAAAGCGCAGCAAGCGCGTAATGCTGCGATACATAATGCGAGTTTCAAGGCAGGGGCATGTGTAGCGGGCGCTTTTGCCGCGCATGCCTTGTATACCTATTTTTTTAAAGGCGCTCCCGTTTCAGGCGCCGCCGCTTGCGAGCATGCTCTATCAGATGCAGATAAAAAATTTATCCAATGTGCTATCGATTTTGGTAAAAATCAGCAAAATTCATGGTGGAATTCCACTCCCGCATGGTTGGGGAAAACTGTCGCCACGGCGATATGCCAATCGATGGTGTTTCAGGGGCTCGAGCCATTTTATTCTGGCATAAAACACTATGTTCTTCAGGAGATGGTTTTGCCGGTTAACCATTTTTGGTTCTTATCGCACTTGCACAAGCCGGTTGATGGCGATAAACGTATAAAAGTTTCCAAAGGCTTGGGCCATTTTATCATGCATACACAAGCGCTTGAAGTTGCTTACCAGGAACATCACGGCGCTCTGCTCCGGGAATCTGCTGAATATATACTCGGTCATATACTCTATAGCAAAGACCAGGCGCCGCCGTATCAAAAATTTATGGCAGAAAAAATCAGCAAAAAACTTGAGCAGGTATTTCAAGAGATGCTTGATGATGCCGAGATGCAGCTCTATGATGCCGATAGATTAGAGACATGCAAAGAGATAATAGGTCAACTACGTATCATTAACATATATTATATAAGTTAGTTTTTCACAACCAAAAGACAATGCTATGGCTACAGATGCAGTTTTAACGCCCTTAATGAGGCAATATTTTGAGATAAAAAACCAGTTTCCTGATGCACTGGTCCTTTTCCAGGTTGGCGATTTTTATGAACTCTTTTTTGGCGATGCGCAAAATGCTTCAGCATTTTTAGGCATTGTCCTTACTCAGCGGGGCACCATGAATAGTGAGCCGATCCCACTATGCGGCGTGCCGCGCCATACCGTTGAGCACTATATCGTAAAACTGATAAAAGGTGGCTTTCGTATCGTCTTGTGTGACCAGCTCGAAGCGCCCCAGCCCGGCAAGCTTGTTGACCGGGGTGTAACGCAAGTGTTTACTCCAGGAACATTGGTAGATAGCAAGTTACTTGAAAGTAAATCGTCTCACTATCTGGCAGCAGTAGTAATTGTAGAGGGTAAACTGGCGCTCGCGTTGTATGAAATGCTCGCAGCGACCATATACCTTACCGAGTTTGACTATGACGAAAAGAAATTGGACGCTGAGCTTGCAGCATTCTCTCCGCAGGAGGTTCTTGTTGAATCAACCAGTAGCGGTAAACAGTTGGAGCAGTTTTGTCGGCAACGAAGCCTTATCACCACCCCTGTAGTAGACTCTTTTTTACGCTCAGATTCTGAAGGATGGCTTGCCAGTTGTCAGCGGCTTGCATCGAAAGATAGTTTAACTCATGGTGCTGCACAAGTACTTGATCTTTTGGGCAGCTATATTAAAAAAAATGCTGCGCACTCATTCGAAACGGCAAAAAATCTCCTTATTTACCAAGCGCAAGATTTTTTGCAACTCGATGCGGCGACGCAAAAAAATTTGGAGCTGATACATAATAGCCACGATGGCTCAAGTAATCACACGGTGTTGCAGGTTCTTGATGAAGCGGTTACTGGCATGGGCTCACGATTACTGAAAAAATATCTTGTACGTCCCCTTGTCGACCGCGCGTTAATTGAAAAGCGGTTGGACCGTATAGATTTTTTTGTTAAGCAGAGCTTTGACCGCAATGATGTGCGCACTATTCTAAAAAAGATTGGTGATCTTGAGCGTGTTGTCGGCCGCTTAACACTGCATCGCGCACCATTTAATGATTACAAAAGCTTAAAAGAAACCATTGCTGAAATTCCTGCGCTTAAAAAATATCTCTCTCTTGATATACCGGAGTTGACCAAGCTTTACAGCCTCCTGGCGCACGCTATAAATAGCGACGATCATACGCAGTGGAAAATTGCCGCAGGGTACCACACAGAGCTTGATAGATTGCGTGGGCTTTCCACACAAGGCATGCAGGCTATTTTTGAGCTTGAGCGGAAAGAGCAACAAAAAAGTGGTATTAATACCCTAAAAATTAGATACTCTCAGGCTGCAGGATACGCTATCGAGGTCTCTAAGTCTCAGGCAGAATCGGTGCCTGTCTACTATATAAAGTTGCAGAGCTTAACTAATCGCGACCGGTTTACCACACAAGAGCTTAAAGACCTTGAGTACGATATGAGCCGCGCTGAAAGTAAAAGTACTGAACTAGAAAATCAACTTTTTAGTGGGGTGATGCGGGAGGTTGAATATTTTGTGCCGCTTTTAAGAGCCATTGCCCAGGATCTTGCAGAGCTTGATCTTGCCACCGGCTTAGCGCACACTGCCATTCTTAACCATTGGGTCCGTCCAGAATTTACCGACGCGGCTGAGATGGTGATACAGAATGGAAGGCACCCGATTGTTGAAGCACGGATGCGACCGAATATCTTTGTGCCCAACGACACGCAGCTTACTGCCGATCAAAGAACGTGGATCATCACCGGCCCTAATATGGGGGGTAAGTCTACCTATTTACGCCAAAATGCACTTATTGCTATTCTTGCCCAGATGGGAAGTTTTGTCCCAGCAACGCGCGCGATTTTGCCGCTGCTTGATCGCATCTTTACCCGTATCGGGGCGGGTGACCATTTGGCAGAAGGTAAGAGTACTTTTTTAGTTGAAATGGAAGAGACTGCGCTTATTTGCAATAAGGCAACCGAACGGAGCTTCGTTATTTTAGATGAGGTTGGTCGTGGCACGAGCACCTATGACGGGCTCGCCTTGGCACAAGCAATTGTAGAATATTTGCATGAAACAATTAAGCCGTTTTGTCTTTTTGCAACGCATTACCATGAGCTTACCCAACTTGCACACACCACGCCCGGTATTGCCTGCTACCATGCTGCAAGTAAGCCCGTAAAAGAATCGGTCATCTTACTCCATAAAATTTTACCAGGAGTTGCAGAAGGGTCATTTGGTATTCAAGTCGCACTCGCTGCGCAGGTGCCGGGTAGGGTGATTAGCCGTGCACGGATATTACTTTCTGAATATGCTCAGATGCAACAGACTCAGTTACCACAAGCGTCTATGGCGTATCAGCCTGCAGTGGGGCAAAATGTTGAGCTTGATTCTGCTGAACGAAAAAAGCTCGAGTTGCTTGAGGATATTGACCTTGATGCCCTCTCGCCGCGCCAGGCCTATGATATGTTGTGCAGGCTTAAAGAGCTGTAAAGCTACCTGGGCGAACGTTACGACTGTACGCCATCATCAGTAAGTGAGAAAGTTCGTGATTCGCAATAAATAGCAAGAAAATAGCCATTGTCAGAGTTTTTTTGGCCCGGCTTGAAAATAGCACCAGCCTCCTGTTTGCTTGTATCTTTTACGCGTACACGCAGATTTTGCAAGCACCAGATTCCCGGAGTCGAAAACTTAGCCACGTTATTTACAAAAGGGACATTCTCTTGCGATCCTGCTGCCCATCTGAAATCGACCACCATATCATTATCTGATAGCGTTTATTTTTTTAGATTATTAACCACTTGATAGTCCCAACTTATCAAAGATGTACCTGTTGTTACCGTTAATGCGAAAAGCATGCTTTTCAAAATATTATTTTTCATGATATTTTTCTTTCTTAAAATAAAAAGGGGAAAGATTATCTTTCCCCCTTCAAAGCTATTTAGTCAAGTTCAACTGGTTCTGGTTCAGAAACTTCTGATTCTTCAGCCGCCATATCTGATGCGCGACATACGGCAGCTTTTGCTTGAGGATGCTTAGCCCATTTATCGCCACAGAATGTGCATGCTTGGATACGTTGATCTTTACTTAACACATTAAGTGATCTACCGAATTTACCCAATAATTCACAACCTTTGTTCGGGGACATAACTGCTACATTAAGGGCTTTATCCACAAGCGCTTTTTGTTTTTCGCCTAATGGGCCGTTGCCACAGACTGTTTGAAGTGCCATTGGATGCTTGCCGGTGCTTTTCCACTCATCACCACAGATAACACAAGCAAGCGTTTGATTGTCCGCATTTAATAAAGCAAGACCCCTGCCTGGTGTGCCGACTATGTTACAGCCCGTTTTTGGACTGGTTGCTGCTAAGGTAAGCCCTTTTTCAACAATGCTGTTGACATCAGTGGCCGCTTGTAGCGAAGCCACACCTGCGACAAGAGCGCAGAGTATTAATTTTAAAGAAAGACTATTTTTCATTATTTATCCTTTTTTTATTATTTAACCTTATATCTATCTTTCTACTATTAAGAATGGCAAGGCTGGGGCTGAAAAGTCAATAGTTTTTTTAAAATAACATAAAGTGGTGTGTTAATTTATGTGTCCCTATTAACCAAGTTTTAGCCCTCGATCATGCTTCCAAACATATCTACATGACATTTTGTTTCGCTTGTACCTTGAGTCGCAGTAACCAGGGGGCAATTACCGTAACTTCCAAATTGACGCGACGGATTATCACTAAAGTTGTAAAAAATTCCATCAACGGCTATATGGCCCGTGCCGCGAATTTCGACAGATTTGGTCTGCCCTGGAGCTACATATACTGATTGTTCTTGGCTTCGCTGATTATATTTAATATGCGCAGTGAATCCATTTCTATTATTATTTGTTATATAAAGAGTACCCGCAGAAGGTTTTTTACTATCTTCAACGGCTTGCTCAATGCCAAGAGCTGCCAATTCTATCATTGCATTGATAGATTTCCCACCCATTGCAATTGCGATACATAACATCGTCGTTTTTAATCTTTTTAGACACTTCATACTTAAACTCCTTTTTTTATTTAATGCCCTTATTTTGATAGCAAGATATAACACATATGCAATTTAATGCTATAGCTATAATTTAAGTTTATAAAAATAAAAATGGCAAAGTCAATAATCTTCTCGGTCTACTCAGGGCGGACGCATGAGAAACCCTTGGGGGGCATTGCATATTTGTAAATATTATTGACTTTTGGGAAAGATATTGATTACGATGAGAGTAGATATAATAAAAATAGGTTAAATATTCAAGGGTAAAATATGGAAAATATGAAAAAAATTGTTATGGCTTTGTTTTTTGTCAGTTCTCTTTCCCTGATGGCAGGTGAATTAGCAAATGCGGGAGCGGACATAGCGGGGGAAGGAGCAGCAACATTAAAACAAAAATTTGAAGATGTAACTGGCGCTGGGTTCGCCAAACAACAGGCTGAAGAACGTGAAAAAGATAAACATCCATGGACTGCGTCCTCAAGATCTGGCTATTGCCGTTTTAAAGGAACAACTGATCAATATTTTCCTGATTGTGATGAGTTGAGTCCATCGGAAATGAAAGTATGTTGTTATAATAAGACAAAAAGTGATTTAAGTACGACGGCACAGGCCGCTGCATTTGAAAAACTTATGAAGAGCGACTTTTTTGCAAACTAAAAATATATTAAAACCAAATAATAAGGAGAGAATGATGAAAAATAATAATTTCTTTTACGGATTGGTCATAGCAAGTATCTGTATTTTTAATGCGGATATCTATGCACCAGGAGCTAATACTGCAGTTAACGCAAACTTTGGATGTACCGGTTATTGTCCAGGTGGAACTAAGTTTATCGGATCAAATGCTGCTGGTGATAGAAGGACCATGGATACAAAAAGTTTAGTATTCAAAGATTTAGGAACAGTTTCAGCTGCGAAAAATATTAGTTTGCCAATTCCAGATGGTATGAAACGTTTTGGATATAAAGCAACTTTCCCTCAAGGTGAAATTAATACTCCTATGAAATTTTTAGGGAACTTTGAATCTGAAGGCGATCAATATATGTATAAATTCTTCCGCCAAGTAGCTGGTGATAATCTTTGGACAGAAGTAGGTGAAATGTATCCAGATGGAAAACTCGATTCATTGAACTTTACGCTTAATCCAAATGGAACACTTGTTTTCACTGGCGACAATGGTCAAGCTGTAACGCTTTACTTAGCTACACAGAATTTAGGTAAGCCTAAGTCACAAAGATAAATTGCTCATAAGCGAGGTCTATTGTCAAAAAAATAGACCTTGCTTATAAAAGGCTTCACTATGAAAAAAAATATTTTATTACTGATTTTATTTTTTAGTACTATAACAAATGAATGTTATAAGCGTACTTTTTGTAACTATGGCACGGTTCCGGCGAAAATTCGTGTCCATTTCACTTTATGCGGCGATAAAGAAGAAGAGGTTGCTCAGGCGGGCCCTAAAGGTCCAACATGCTATTCATTTGATAGTGGTGGTTGCTGTGTAACGAGTGTTGATTTATCCGCTGGCGGATATCCTCATAAAAATTTTCCACTCGATAATTTTGAATTGCCTAATACTGTTACAAGGGTGCCTCTTTTACACAGATTTCGTTCAACCGGATTAAATATGTCGTGCGAAGAGAGTTTATTTGGTTTTTGGAATGATCCAGACCACAAAATCCTTTCTAGTTATGGATCAGTGGCAAATGATTATCCTAAAAAATAACAAGGAATTATTATGAAAAATAAATTTTTTTACGCGCTAGTGATAAGTATACATGGTGCGGCTCTGCATGCAGATAAGGTTACTGTTATGAATCTCGCATGTGCAGGGTATTGTACCGGTGCGGTTTCTCAAAAATCGGGAAATGCTGTAGGTGACAAGCGAAATATCGATACAAAGGATATAACATTTCAAAATTTAGGCGAAATTACAGATCCGCAAGCAATTTCTCTAAAGCTTCCAGAAGATCAACGTTTTGGATATAAAGTAGTATTCGCTTCAGGTGAAGTAAGTACCCCTATGAGATTTATTGGGAATTATGAATCTCAAGATGGCCAATATATGTATAAATTTCATCGTCAATTATCAGGCGAATCTCTTTGGACAGAAGTAGGCGAAATATATGCAGCTGAAAAACTTGCAACATTAACGTTTACGCTTAACCCAGATGGAACATTAGTCTTTACCGGCAGGAATGGACAGCTTGCAACTATGTATTTAGCAACGAAGAATTTAGGTAAACCTAAAAAGTAAAAAAATATCGAGCACAACCAGAAAGGTCCATGATAACATGAACCTTTCTCATTATAATATTTTTTATGCATTAATTTCTTGCAATTTATTTTTATAGTTTTGTAGAGTCACTAAGTATACTTTTTTATACAGGTGACTCGTGTTTTGTAAAAAAATATCTTTTTGCATTCTATCTTTTTTAATTTCAACGCATATCTATTGCGTAACAATCATCTATGCATCAACACTTGGTTGTGCATCAGAACTTTCTATAGCGGACCCGACAGGAACAACTGTTATTCTTGATGTGAATCTCACCATTTCACCTACATGCCCTTTAACGTTAATGGGAAACTCAGGCGATCTTACTTTCACTGCCTCAGGCGGCCAGCAGCTGATTATTGCGCAAAGTGCTCAATGGGATATAGCATCACTACAAAAACCGAATACACTTTTTTTTGCCGGTAATGCGCAGCTGGTTATGCAACCGGGAGCTCAGCTTTTGGCAGATCAAAGCACCGGGATAAATATTATCTTTCAAGATGATACTACTTGGAGTGTGGCACCATGATAAAAGAAACTAAATTTAACAACCGCTTAATACTTCGACAAGCTCAGTATGAGCGGTTGCTTATTGTATGCCTGCTTATAGTTGCGTGGAATATAGAAGCCCGTGTCTTTGTGCCACAAAAAACCTATTGGCGTTATCAAGCATTTCAAGAGCCTGCAGCCTCAACATTATGGGCCTACTATTCAGGCGCAGCATCACATAAGGCGTTTGATTGTTGCGGTAAAAAAAGCCGCGCGAATTTAGCAGACATATTTTTTAATAAAGCAGATTTTTTTGCTTCAGATGTTATCAATCTATCAAATACTGGTGTTGCCGATGCGCTCTTTTCTCCACGCTTTAAATATAATGAACAGGGTGTCGATTTTGGCTATTACGGTTCATGGAAGATATCTGACAAATGGTCATGGGGATGTTTAGCCGAGTTGCCCATAAAGCAGATAGCTATAAAAAGTTGCCAGGTGATAAACCCAAATAGCCCGGGAACGATTAACGTCTTTGGCAATTCACTTAATAGTGTATTTCAAGAAAGTTTAGCGACTACCGGGAATCAAACCTATACCACGTTCGCTTACCGTTTAGATTTTCTTTCAAAATTACCCTACGCATGCACCGGTGTCGGTCTAGAATATCCACTTACAATGTACCATGACACCGATTTTGTGAATTTACCCTTAACGCTCTCTAACGTCGATACCACTGACGCAAATGATAACCCGGTAACGCTAGAATATGCCACGCCAGGCACATTGCCTGCGCAGCCTTACGCAGTAACGCAAGCGGTAGCCACTGCATTGCCGCCCTTAAATGCAGACGGTTCTCGAACGGACAGCGACCCGCGTGAACGAATTGCCTCAGGCGTAGATTACACTCCCTTGGGTGGCTTGCCGGCAAATCAGGCACAATGGTGGGTAGTGCCCACACTTATACCCGTTACTGGGGGCCAGACGACCGTCTTTCCTGCACGTGTAATACGTAATCATGTCGATGAAGTTGTTGGTTGCTTAGTAAATCAAGCGGAGAATATTTTTACTCAAGCGGGCATCAATTTTTGTAGCCAAAAAAATCAGGGTATCGGAGATTTGGTGACGCAGCTTTTTCTTACCTACCAGTCTGATGCATGGTGGGGCATGCGTATACGGGGCGGCATGGTGTTTCCTACCGGCAAAAAAGCATCGTACATAAAAAATGTTTTTAAACAACCGATCGGCAATAACGGCCATTTTGAATTGCAAATTGGCGCTGAATTTCTGGTAGATTTACCGCGCTTTGCAGCGATGATCTATTTTCTTGAAAGCCACGCTTTTAAACGGCATGAATCAATCGCCACTGCATTTTTTGGAGATTGCGTAAAAAATATTGGGCTCTGTTCATCGGCAGATATCAGCTGGGATGCAGTAAGTGCCGGAATTCTTACTGATATTAAAAGACTTGGCTACTGCGGTAAGTTTGATCTGCTTCTGGGCTATCAAGCGGCGATAAAATCGCACGACCATGTTAGCTACACCAAGACACAAGCTCAAAATGTTTTAGGCATTACACAGCAACTTGATGGACATGTTGCCGCACTAAAAACTCAGCGGCAGACTCACGCATTCCAGGCTCAGTTACAGTATAATGTCTGGCGTTCAATTCGCATTGATGGCGGCGTTGATTATACATTTGCGGGCAAAACTGCACCGGTGGTTTGTAATTGGAACTTTGGCCTTGCGGCACTCTTTTAGGAAATACCATGGCATTGAAAAAAATAATTTTATTTATTTTTGGTATACATGCTCAAATAGCATATGGGATGGGCGAAACAATAACTGACGGTTTTGTAACAGAGTATCTACCCCCTTCACTAAATAGTGTGCCAGGGCGTCCGGGACAACGTTTATTTAATATTTATTTACCAGCAGGGTATGATCCTGCAGGCTCGACACGGTACCCAGTAGTGTATCTTCTTCATGGTCTTGGTGGGGATTATACGAGTTTTTCAGATGCCTTGCAAATTATATTAGATACTGCGATTGATCAAGGCGTTATTGTGCCCATGATTGTTGTTGAAGTTGATGGGAGCTATCAACAAATGGCAACATTTGCCGGACTTAATGGTTTTTGGTATGTTAACGCTTTTGCGCAAGATGGCACCCCTGTCCCCCTGCATCAATATGAGCAATATTTATATCAACCAGATGGCTTATTGGCCTATGTTGATGCAAATTTTAATACGATCCCGCGTCAACCCTATCGTGCTATGATGGGGCAATCGATGGGCGGTTATGGTAGTTTGTGGAATGGCATTAATCACCCAGATAAATTTAGTGCATTTTGTAGTGATAGTGGTTCAGTCCCCTGGGTGTTGTATACCGATTTAGCTAATAGCAACACGATGCTTTTTTGTAATTTAGTACTCACTGAAACTCCCTTCAATATTCCACCAAGTAGTTTGATTCAACCGGGAAATGAAGGTACCAAAGCAAACACAGATACGGTCTATTCTCAAATGAATGCCTGGTCGGTCTTGAATGATGATGAGAGCGATTATCCCTTTGATGTTACTTTGCCGTTTCTTGTCACCAGTACTCAATTACCCGCAGATCCAGTGGTTGATAGCGGCGGCTCATTAATCTCAAATACCCTCACATTAGCGCGTATTGCTGTGCATGATCCTTTCAATTATATTGTCACGCAATCGGTGACACTCAATAAACAGACTGTTTATTTAGATGCTGCAGATGGAGAACCCTTCAATGCTGTAGGTGCTGCATTTTTTTCAGACAAATTGAGCGCAAATTTGATGGACCACGAATATCTTCTCGTGCAGGGAACGCATGTTGCATGCCTTACCGACCCTGAATGTTCACGATTTTTGACTAACTTGCAACGCATTTCAGCATCATTTGCGGCCGCGGGGTTATATGCTGACACTATCCGTGCAAAAGTGCAAGGCGTGCAAAATATCACCCTTGCCGGCAATGCACAGTTGAATATTCCGCAAGGGGCGATTTTAGGCATCGAGACAAGTAATAGTAATAATAGCGTTACCAATACTGATGTCACATTGACGTTGCAAGACAACGCCCAGGTGGTTATCGGCACCGATACTACCGCAGGTGGGGCTCTGCAAATTGGTGACCGTACTACCAAAGCGCGCCTTATCGGCATGCCTTCTTTAGGGCAGCATAGTATTAATTTTACGTTGAACATTAATGGACCCGGTGCGCAAATACAAGTGGGGAAAGAGGGCTTTTTAGGGTTTGGTGTGGGCATAGATGGTCAACACCCAACACAACCAAATTTTTGGGGAGTCAGCACGTTGGCTAATGTTGAAAACGTTATCATACTCGGCATGCTAGGCACATTAAAGCATACTCATATCGCTTCTGGTGATAACCCTGACGCATCTATTATTGCCTTTGGCTCTCCACAATCTATTGCAACTATCGATTGCCCCAGTGATCCTACTACCATATCAACGGGCACTTCCATTGCATATACTTGGATATTCGATTCAAATAACGCGCGTATTATCGGTGGTGGAAATCTTCTTGAGATTGTTGATGGGCTTGTCATGCACCCCACTATTTTGACAGCAACTGGTTTGGCGCCTGCACTCGGCGCACGTACTATTATGGACACCTGTACTTTTATCCCTGACACTTTCTATGATCAAAACCAAGCCTCGCAAACTTACTACACGAACCAAATTTCAACGGGGATCTTGTCTTCTGATATCACCCTGCAAGATTTAACAAAAGTGGCGCAATTGCCTTTAGTGAGTGTGCCCGCGTCGCAACTTTTTAATTATCTTACGCTTATCGATTATGAATACCAGGGAACAAAAAGTAGTGACGTTTCAACATTCATAACACCTGATCAAGATGGCTATGTTGACCAGGCAGCGATACAACGGGCCGCACTTTCTACGTTGATACTGGTTCCGCCAGTGGCTCTTGCACGTATTGAAGCTCGTGGTGGTGCGGGAATAAAATTGGTCACGCGTAATGGTCAGAGGCAAATATTACGTATGTATGATTTAAATCCACTACCATGATAAAGACACTTTTAGTACTACTCTCTGCTTGTTTGTATGGCATTGCCTATATCTGCCCGATATATTTTTGGTGGACGGTGCTTATCTTTCTAGTGCCACTGTTTTATTGTGTTGCTGCTAAACCCCATAACATTCAGCCACTTACTTTCACTGATGGTGTGCTATGGTCCACAGTAGCATTCACGTTACATTTAAGCGGTGTTTTGGATGGTCTTTTTATTAACGCAGAAGGGCCTATATTTTTGCGTATTTTGCCCCCTTTACTTGTTTTATTATTAGCTATTACCTATGGCATACTCTGGTTTGCCGGCACCATATGGCTCTCTAATCCTTCCCTTCGTCAGGCTCAGGGTAAACTCCTCAGGATGACAGGGCATATGAGATTGGCCATATGGGTAATTACCGCCTGGTTATTTTTTCTGTGGATGGAGCATTGTTGCATCTTCATGCTCGGTGCATGGGAGGGATATCTTCTTTGTAATCCTCTGGTGCCACTCGTTCATTTTCCTGCATTACTCTATTTCATGCCAAAAATCGGCTCAGTTTTGTTTTTATTATTCTTTGTAGGCGCACAAGCGCTTGTTGCCGCGGCTTACATCTGGAGGCGCTGGTGTCTGGGTATAGCCATTGTATTAGCAAGTGTGTGGGGACTTGAAATATTCTTGTGGTATGAACAAGAAAAAACTATGCATAATACTGATACGCTTGCATGTGGCTCAGCTTTTTTTAAGTCTTTGGATAATATTACTCATAATGGTAGAGTCATACGCGAATATTGCAAAGCGCTTTTAAAAAAATATCCAGATGCGGGCATTATTTTTTTTCCTGAGACGGCCTTGCGCTGCCCATTGTTAGTGGGCGAGCCTGATATTGTTGCTTTATTGAACCAGCAAGAGCTGGATAAGCCCATCACACTACTTATGGGTGGTTATAGATGGGATAACGATATTTATCGAAATACGATTTATTGGATTCATGATGGTAAGTTGATTGATTTATTTGATAAGCGGCACGCAATGGCATTTACCGAACGGTTGCCGCAACATTCACAGCTTGCTAATAATTATTTAATTAAAGAAACCTATTTCAAAACTCATAAAGGTATCACTGCGGCCTTACATCCACGGCCTTTGTGGAAGATTTCGCCGCATCTTACGGTTATTCCCTATATCTGTTCAGAACTTTTTTTTAATAACAGTCCAGATCATTCGCCAGAAGATGGTGCGATTATTGTGGCCCTCTGCAATGACAATTGGTTATCATACGATTTTATGCGCTATCAGATGCTCATGGGTGCTCGCTACCGGGCAATTCACTGGCAGATACCCATTATCTATGTTGCCCATTTCTACCAAGCTCTCTGTGAGCCATGGGGAGATTATTACCCATTAAAAGCGTTTGATCACAATCAGGAATAGTTACATCTTAATTATAGCATTTCTCACAGGGCCAGATACACCCGCTCATCCTGAGTGTTTTGCGTAAGCAAAATGTATCGAAGGACGCGGGTATTCACCAAGAGCGGCTGAAGTATCATGAGTCGTAAATTTAATTACGCAGGAGGCCTAACGATCAAAATTTTTCTTGGAATAGGATTTAATAAGATTAAAATCACGATTGATAAATGCCTCTTTACTTTTTTCGATTCCATCCCTTTATTTTTCTTTCAGCAGCAAAAGCATCGTCGCGTGTTTGAAATAATTCAGTGTAAACTATTTTTACGGGTAATTTTTTTGATGTGTAGCTACTCAGTCCTTGAGTATGCTCAGCGAGCCTTTTTTCAATATTATCGGTATGCCCGATGTAATAGGATTTATCATTACACTCTAGAATATATAAATAAAATTCGCGGTATAGCATATGCAATTCTTTCCATCCTTCGATACATTTTGCTTGCAGCAAAACACTCAGGATGAGCGGCGGGGGACTTCATGCATCATAAATTACATCTTGTCAGGCGTAGAGATACCGAGTAAACGCAGGCATAAGTTTATAGTGTCACGCAACTGCATAACCACTAAAAGCCGCGCGCGGGTAACAGGTATGTTCTCTTTATCAATCACCTTTGTGTTCCCATAGTAGGTATGAAACAGCTGCGCTAAGTCATAGACATAATAGGTCAATAGATGTGTTTGATAATGGTGAGAGATATCTTCAAGTAATAGTTTGAGCGCAACTATTTTTTTCAAGAGCAAAGACTCTTTTTCAGTAAGATTTTCACGGTCTTGTTCTGTTATATTTGCAAGTTCAGGATGTGCCAGTGCCTTTTCTAGGATACTCATGGTCCGCACATAGGCGTATTGAATATAATAGACGGGGTTTTCTTCTGTATGGGAAAGGGCGAGTGCAATATCAAACTCTAAATGCGCATCTGCTTTGCGGTGTAGGTAAAAAAAGCGCGCAACATCTTTGCCCACCTCTTTGATGATATCTTCAAGCGATACGATGCGGCCAGCACGTTTTGAAAGACGCATGGTCTGGCCGGACTCTTTTATGGTGACTAACTGATACAAGATAACATCAAGTAATGCAGGGTCCTTTCCAAGCGCCTGAAGCACCGCTTTGAGTCGCACAACATAACTGTGGTGATCTTGCCCAAGAACCATCACCAGTTTATCTGCGCCTTCGCGCGTAGCACCACGATCTAATTTATTTTCTAGATAAGCTATATCGGCAGCCACATAGGTCAGTTCGCCGTTGGCACGTTTTACCACACGGTCTTTATCATCACCAAAGGTGGTTGAAGAAAACCAGAGCGCGCCATCTTTTTCATATAAA
Source organism: Candidatus Babelota bacterium (assembly GCA_003165355.1). Lineage (GTDB taxonomy): Bacteria > Babelota > Babeliae > Babelales > Babelaceae > BOG-1370. The sequence continues at coordinate 23,840 of PLTG01000048.1, forward strand.
AGGCCGCGTTCTTGAATTTTTGCCAGAGTTCTTGTGATCGCTCCAGAATCGTGTAATGTCTTTTCTGAAAACCAGACATCAAAGTCTATGCCATAGTTATGCAGTGTCTCTTTGATTTTTTCCAAAAGATATTCTTTTGCATAAGCGGCGTAAAAAGTTTCTGGTTGGGTAGCCACCGCATCACCGAGCTCTTGATGGGCTTTATGAGCAAGCTCTTTAAGATATTCACCATGATAACCATCTTCTGGCAGCGCTACGGCATAGCCCAATTCTTGCTGGCAGCGGATCTTAAATGAGTTTGCCAGTTTTTCTATCTGATTACCTGCGTCATTTATGTAAAATTCTTTGGTTGCCTTATGGCCGATAAAACTTACTATCGTGGCAAGTACATCACCAATAATGCCGCCACGCCCATGGCCTAAGTGTAATGGGCCAGTCGGGTTCGCGCTGACGAACTCTATATTGAAATTCTTTTTAGGCACATTGGCTTCAAGTTTAAAGAATGCGTCATTTTGAGCGCGCAATTCCTGTAAAATATCTTTAAAAAAGTCGGGCGTTACAAAGATATTAATAAAGCCCGGCCCTGCAATTTCAATATTTTTAACCTGCTGATGGGAGAAATCTTGTATAATCTGCTGGGCAACAGCGCGTGGGTTTGCCTTCAGCTCTTTGGCATAAAGCATTGCTGCGTTGCAGGAAAGGTCGCCAAACTGTTGACGCTGTGGGTCTATATTTAAGGTAACGTCGTAGTTGAGGGACAGTTCTGGGTAGAGAGAGGCGATATGCTCTTTAAATTTTCCAATAAGGCGATTAAAGCTGTTCATAGTATAACTTTTAGGTAATGATAGTTTTTTTTAACATACTATAAGTATGGAAAAGTGTCCATGAGGCTCAATGTGCGCCCTGCGGGCCGCGCGCTAAGGGGCTTTTGCAATAAATCCCCTTAACCCCTGATTGCCATTGCATGGAGCAACCGCCTCAAATTCGCCCTCCGGCCGGGCGCATATTCGGCATAAGGACCCGGCCCAGAACTTTATAAGTATTTTTTTAGTATATGTCACAACGTGTCATCCCGGACTGCGATCCGGGATCCATCTCATAAAGTAAATTCATCTAATCTGTTGCGGGAATTTGGGGATTTCTCCATACGTCTTTTCAAACTCTATAACATAATTTTGTTTAATCTTGGTCGGGTCCTCGGGTGTAATAGGAGATAAATTGAAATAATAGCCATCAGGGTTTAAAGTTTGTATTTCTCTTTTAAACTCTAAGATATAGTTATGCCCGTTTGATAGTGTTATAATTCCTGTGGTGTATTCAGGAGTTATAACTGCATTTTCCAATGTCATAGTCATTTCATATAATAGAGAGTCACTCTCTTTATTACCAAAAGTAATAATGCTTTTTTTTGGTAAAATTTCTTGCAAATCTGCAGAATTGTTTAAAAGTGGAGGACTTGAGCGCTCAATGCCTATTGCAACAGAAAATCTGAATTTATCGGCATATACAACTAATTTTTTATCTTTTAGTTGAGGCCAGTTGCGTAGAAATGTTCCTAAGCTTTGGTTGTTAATGCTCAATGAGGCAAAATGTATGATGTTGTCATTATTGGGTTTGCTTAATAGTGGCTGAGTCGCCTTAAATTTAAAGTACCAATGGATGTCGTTAAAGCCTGTATCAATGGGAAAGGGAATTGCTGGCGCGTACATAATAATATTTTTAATCTCAGAGCGCTTGGGGATGATAAGAGGCTGCTTGCGTGTTGATGCCATAACTTCGCTTATTACGATCGTATTTTTTTTCTCTGCTCTTATCGTCAATGCAGGCAAAAAATATTCCGTATTTCTATAGCGAATTTGAGGAACAGGATTTGCTGTTGCCGTTGAAGGTAGGAACGTTTCGAGTAATAGGGAATAGTAATCAGGCGTTCCTTTTTCAGCTATTAGTTTTTCGATGAATTTGCTGAAAGCGCCTTTTTGGCATAAGTCGACATAGAGGAAAGAGGGCTCTTCCCCCAGGGCGAAAAAGATAATATCAAAAGGGTAGGTATGTTGTACCATTTGATTCAAATTTTCAGAGGTAAAAACTTGCTGAGCGATGTTTTTGCCAATACCGCACGATTCAACAAGTAGAACACGCGTAGAAAGTGATGCAGCAAAAAAATCTATTACTTTTTTAAATTCTTGCAGTGAGAAATCCGCGATGACAGAAAAAGAGGTCGGTTCTTCTACGAGCTCTTCGCTGCCGTGACCGGCTATTTCAATAATCCATTCAATTTTGGACGTATCTTTATGGGTAATAAATATTTTTGGCAAGGCATAGATAAGGCCACTATTTATCGTGTTATATCTATTGGGTTCACTTTTTCGCGTCAAAGATTTAAATTCATCTTCATTGAGAGACTCCAAGTGGTTAATTTTTAACCCAAGCTCTCTTTCAAGTTCGGTAGTGTCATGGAGTGTCAATTTTGGCATAAAATCAACTGATTCATTGGATAAAATAGATGAACAGGGAATGAGTAAAATGTAATTGAGACATTTTTTAATAAGCCATTGATTTTTCTCAAGAATTCCCGGTTTGCTTTGAAGGACACGATTTAAAATATTGGGATGCGTAATAATAGGGTAGGCCTTTTCGTTAAGGGCACATTCAAGTCTCAATTGCATACTTTCATCTTTTGGATAAAAATCGATATTTTCATTCAAAATTATCCGAATACCTTTTTGCTGTTTATTTTGTGATATATGTTGCGAATAGAATTGCGGGGTGTGCAACCCTTTATAAGCCAGCCCAATACCCGGGCGGTTTAATGCTTGCAGTGGGGATATGGAGACTATCATAACAATGGGCAAAAGAGAGCGAAGTTTCATAACATTCCTTTTTTAGTTCCTGAAAAGGGCTGGTTGTTATAGATGATTCAGGAGTACACTGAATCGAGCCCTTTTCAGGATTGATGATTACTTGTTTCCTATTTACAGAATATCCTATAAGTATTTATATTTGCAATAATTAATTATTGTTTCTTATAAGGACCATCGTCCAACAACGCCAGGAGCATGGGAAGATATTCCCAATGCGTGCGCAAGGCTCGGCGGATTTTCTTCAATCACTCGTAGATTGGAAAATATATCATCAGAAAGTTTGTAAATATTTTTGAGAGCTTGAACTATTTCAGGAGGTATCCCGGTAAATAAGTCTAATGTACTAACATTACGAAAGGCGCTACTATTTGTATCTTTCGTATAAATAATGTCGCTTTTTCTAATCGGCCCACCATTATTTTGCCGCGCAAGTGCATCGAGTGTAACCAAGAGTGCTTGTTGGCTAAGAGGTAGCCTTTTGTTGATAAAATATTTTTTTATCAATGCTTTATCTGAGCCCCATAT
>PLTG01000052.1 GCA_003165355.1 Candidatus Babelota bacterium
CGTCCAGTTATGTTTTATTGTGAAAATTTGAAAGTTAAAATATTGATTTGCAGGTTTGGCGCAACAAAAAAGCAACAGGTTCACATAAAGATATTATACGCTAATCTTATAGGTGAGGAGAGTAGTTTGTTTTTTTAAACCGATTACTCAAGGAGCGGTCATATTCTATTTAGCAGACTAGTTATGCATATTCAATATATTTATTTATTCCTGAAGGATTATTTCTATGATGAAGAAGAGCATCAATGGTGGATGAAATTTTGTAATAGATTTTTTTGATTAAATCATTATTAAATTAAATCTATTGCTTGATAGTTCCTAACCACTAAAGATGCCTCTATCAGCACTTGTAATGGGTTTGGCAATACTCGTAAAAAAACATATTTATACTTAAAAGGAAAATTATGATCTATAAGAATATATTTTTAAATGTCATTTTGTTGCCATTCACACTTGTCTGTTGTGATTCAAGCAGCGACGTACGCATTAAAGAAGAATTACAGACTGTTCTTAAACAGAAGCTAGATGCAACTTCTGAATTTTCTAAGATTCTTTGTGAAAAAGAACTTTTACTTCAGCAAACATTAAGCGATATGGATGTAGAATTTTGGAAAGAGTATTATAAATTTGGTTGGGGCGAGAGGCAAAAATTTCTGGATGAATATAATCGAATTCGTAAAGTATATGCAGATGCATTTGATGCGGGTAATATCGAGAATCTTCATATAGCCACTCCATATTTTGTACAGCTTCGAGCCATAATGATCTTTTTTAAAAAGGCAATCATAGAGCTTTCAATAATAAATTCTTTGAATGAGAATTTAGATAGAGAAATGTCAGAAATTTCTGAAATAAAACATCAGTTAAATAGCTAAAAAATAATTAATAGGAATGAATATCATGGCTAACTACAATCAAACACTCGTCATTTTTTTAACAGCTATTCTCTTAACCCCGAGTCAATCACAATGCCTTGAATATTTAGGTTATCTGAGTCCAGCTTATATTGCGGTAAAAATAGTAGCGGCACAAGCTGCACCTCCAGTAGTTGCCGGAGTAGTAAAATCTGCAACTACCGCAGCTGTAACTTCTGTAGCTGCTCAATCACCTCAGATTGCCACATTCGTAGGTATGATTACTGGAGCGGGAGCCGCAGCAGTATTCGGAGGAGCTGTCGTAGGAGGTGGTGGAGCTTATTTAGCTTATAAATTAATGAATTCAAAAGTTGAAAGTATCATACGAGGACCAGAAGATGCATTGAAGTCTGCACAGGCTCGTATCGAACTTCATAAAATTGAAGCAAAAGAAGATCTTCAGAAATGTTTATTAAAAAATGCAAAAGCATACGAAAACGATTGTTCCGATGAAATTTGTGGCCCTCAGATGCAAAATTATACAGTGCGAGCAGGTGCTGATGCTACTCAGGAAATGCTTAATACTTTAAGAACTAAGCACAAATAAGTATAATAACCGTATTTAGATTTTATTCATTAGTTGTTCTCGCGAGGGAACCCGGTAAAATGGCGTCTCTTTGTTTGATTTATTCTTTTTAAAATACAGTAGAAAAGTTAGAGGCTCAGAAATGGGCCTTCTTTTTTAACTGGTCATAGTTGTATATTTGCAGAGTGTTGCATCCCCTGATTGAACAATTTCAAATTTGGTTGTAAACTTTTCCAATTTGTCTCGAAATTGATGTTTTTTACGTTTTATAGTGAAGTTTTGTAAATCAAAAACATCGATTTGCAGGTTTCGCGCAATAAATAAGCAACGCCTGTGCAACACCAAAAGTAACAGATGGCTAAAAAAAATTATGATATATGCTGTTAAGTAAGAGGTGAGAGTAATGTGTTTTTAAACCAATTACTCAAGGAGCGATCATGTTACAATGGTCAAAAAATAATTTCACATTTTTAAAAAAAAGACAGCTATCAATTTTTTGTAAAATTATTCTTCTTTTTCTATCTCTTATTGGCGGCATTAATGCTCACCCAATTCGGCAGTGCCAGATTGGCTATGTTGTCAGAGGCGCAGGGCAGAACCCCTTAATATTAAAATCAAATCTTCCTGCACCGATTTATCCTAGGATATGCTACCAACAAAAAAGATATATGTGGTTTGGGGTTCCGGCTTTTGTTACCACAACGGCAACGGCATTAACTGAAGCTATTACTTCGCTGGCAATAGGTACAGGTTTAGCTGCAGGTTTGGTGTTAAATTCCAATGATCATGCAAGTAAGGTGCTTAAAGATGCACAAGAACAGACGACACAACAAGAGCTAGAGATGGCTGATGAAATACGGTCGGCTCGTCAGAGTGCTATCGGCTATCTTATTAAAACTGACTTTGCAAGCTCATGTGATGAAGAAAAAATTCAACGAAAAGCGCTTGAAATACTTTCACAACGTCAAAAGAATCCATACGGGGGGGTTATTGGTGGTTGCCAAATGCCTCCCCAACTACAAAAGCCTGAACCGCTTATTAATATTCCTGCAGAACAAAAACCAGAACCATTGGTGAATGTTCCTGTTAAACAACCACAATCCCAACATGGATGTGGTACTACTGAAATTCGATGCCCAGAACAGCTTATTAATTTGCCATTTGAAAGGCCAGAAACATTTGGTGGTATACTAGCAAGAAGTGCTGATGATAATAAAAATAAGAATGTTCCGCGTCATGTTAATGGGGTAAAGCCCGATGATAGATTCTCATCAACGCCTGATACAAAAGAAGAAGTGTATACAAAACTTAAAGGCAGACCAGGATATGTAGACAAAGATGGTAATATTTGGACTGATGACAAGAGTGGCCATAGTGGAAGGCACTGGGATGTTATGGGTAAAGATGGAAAGCGACTTAAAGAAGTAGCATTAGACGGCAAGATTCTCTCTGATGGCATTAAAGGTGATCCAAATAAATTTAATTCAAAGTCATCTGATAGAAGTACCAGAATGGATAATCCAATCTTTGGAAGAGGCGGTGGATCTATTAAGGGAAATAATAGTCTTGCATCAGTAGTAGTAGGTGGTTTTGCAATAGGTCAGGCTGTGCAGACGCAGGCTGTAGCTGTTTTGGTAGGTTTTCCCGGAGGTTCACGACAACCTAATGGCTCAGGATCTGCGACAATGTCGACTGCTCCACAACCGAATATGCCACAAATGCCTACTCAAGGACCTATACTTCTTACGCCTCAGCAAATGGATACTATATCTAGTCAGCTAACCCCTCCAGATAGATTCTCACAAGTTCAATTGAAACAAGAGTTTCAGAAGGCTCCCGCCAATCTATCTCAAGTATCGGGAAATAATACTCAAAAAGTTGATATAGGAGTAACACTTGGGCAAACAATCAAATCATCGAATCAAGTAGCTCCAGCAATTGCACAACAAATAAATTCAAATGTGGGACAATCATCAACAGCAAATACAAATCCATTAGCAGGCGCTATATTAGTGGGGAATGTGGCATCCGGTACAGGAGCACCTACTAATATGCCAAAAGCTATCAGTATTATTTCTAATCAAAAAATATCGACGGCAAAACCAGCTCCTGTGGTAAAACCGGTTGAAACTGTCGTATCAACAGGATATCGGGCTTCTTCTAGTTCTACGCCCCAAGCAGAAACATTCTTACAAGCATTTGAAAGGCAATGGCGTCAGGAGTCTGAAAATCCAACCTATAGCTACCAAAAAGAATCTCCCGCAGAAAAACTGCAAAGGGAAAGAAAACAGCGTGCTAAAGAAAGGCTACGCGATCTTGGTATATGAACAATACTTACTAAGGATTACAACAGCTTGTAAATTCACATAAATATGCGACTTTCGTGCATAAAAGAAGCAGGCAATTATGGTTAATAATATAAAAAATATGTGATGTTTCTAAAGAAAATGAAATATGGCAAATAATATGAAAAATAAAAAGATAAATGATTCAAAAGCGCATTATCGTGATCTTTTAAAAGAAGTTTATGAGAAAAAGATAACTGAAAAAGAAGCACAAGATTTTTGGCTTAATGTTGAAGGGGCTGATTATTTTGAGCAAATTGGTATAAAAACTTTAAAAGAGCGTTTAGCTGTTCATAGTATACCATTTAAAGTGATTGCCAAATGGCGATATGAAGGATGGCCCAATATATGCTTCATCTGTAAAGAGATCTGTGATATGGATAAAAATGAAGGTTCTATCGTAGAAGAATTTTATGTAAACAATAAAATTAACAGAAATATCATTATTCATTGGGCATGTCTTGGCGCATATTACGAGAGATTTAAAGGGCTTACTGCATGGGGCATTATTCAACTTATTTATAATAATCTGTTCAAAAATCATGATATAGAAGTCATAACGTTAAAAGAGTATGTTATTGGTTATACCGTTAAAGCATTGATTAAAAATAGAAATACCAAAAAGCTTACATTTGCATTATCAAAAACGAAAAAAAGGAAAATATCTTTAAATCAATGTAAAGATTCGCCATTTTTGCCAGTTATTACGAGAGCTCTTCAATATCTTGAAAAAAATCAAGATATTGAATTTAAAACCAATCGTACAGATATAATCCTGTTTATAGTAAAGCAATTAGAGGATGCGAATGAGTTCATATAAAGTGTCTCAGTATGGGCTCTGAAAAAGAGGTCGCAAATTTCAGGTTGTTTTTTTCAATCTTAAAAACTAAATTTATATACGAGCCCAATGCCAACAGAGTGATTATAGAAATGACGGCCGCCCTGATGGAATTTGTATTCCAAAGTCATATCCGCATTACAGAAGATCGGATAGGTTAGTCCAGCCATTGCTTGCCAAGAAAGGCTGTTCCATTTCTGACAAAAAATAATACGAGAGTTTGAGGAATGCATTTGTATGAAATCATACCCCAGGCCGAGTCCAATAAAAGGTCGGATATTCCGAAATCCACATCCCCGGGAAGATAAAGGCAAACCCCATAATAGGTTGGCCATGGCCGAGGAACTTTGGAAATGTCCGCTGCGAGAACAACCTTCTACATAGAAATCGATTTTTTTTATAGCATTTCTTCTAAAAGCATATTCAGCTTCCAAACGCATGCCCCAAGGCCAACAATAACCCAACATGCCGTCAATAATATATCCTGCCTTAAATGTGGATTTGTTTCCGTTAGTTGTAGCGTTTTGCAAGAAATTAGCGCCACTCAAAAACTTAGCATAGAAATTTGCCTGATCTTGTTCTAGTGCATGAGCCGCCGTGAAAAATAAGAATGGCATTAAAAATAACAGAATATTTTTTTTCATTTTGATGATTTCCTTGGTATGTTTCATGCGCTCAAGACACGTTTCAGAATCTCGCTACTCCGTAATCCAATCATCATAGCTGGTCCTGTAGTATTAATATCAGGAATCACCGGGCAGATGGAGTTGTCCGCTACAAAAACGTTCTTGGTGCCATATACACGCGTGTCGCCATCTACCACACCTCCGTCTTCTGGAGGAGCCATTTTACAGTGCGATACAAAATGATGTATATCAAGAGAAAGATTACTATTATTTTTCACATATTGCTCAACCACTGCGTCGTCATAGTTAGAAAAGATGACTAAGTTGATTGGGTCACCTAAAAGGGGTTTAAAGTATGGTGAGGGAAACGGATACAAAATACTGAGTTGATCTAGCAGATCGCGAATATAGCCCGAGACAGCACTCTTCATATTCTCCAGGTCTATAGGATTTTGGTAAAAGCCGTCGTCGGCTGCGGCTATCTGAAATGAATTATCGCTTTGGATTGCTACACTTCCCTCACTTACTGGGTTCAAAAGATCAAATCCAATAGTTAAAAGTGGTGTTGCCGTGGGGATGAATTCGAATAAAATCTGTAGCATTCGTGGATCACTGGAACTACCGTCTACTACTGGCAAGTAAACACTGTTGATGGTAAATGCATAGGGAGCGCCAGGCGGTATACCACTCAGGGCAGGGTCTGTCAGCATCGAAATAAAAATGAGCGGATGGTTCTGCAGATGTTGTCCTACGTTCTCATTGATGAAAACAGGCTTAATCCCTGCGTTCTTTAGTACCTCCGCCGGTCCTATGCCAGAAAGCTGTAGCAACTTGCTGCTGTTGATGCCGCTCGCCAAAACAACGGCTTTGCGAGCGTTCGCTTCTAATAATTTACCGTCCTTTATGTATCTTACTTTTTTAGCGCGCCCATGTTTGTCGAATATTATTTTCACAGCTACCGAATCGAGGAGCATGAACAAGCTGTGGTTATTAACTCCTTGGCCTTCTGGCGTCATCACCGAGTTATTTAAATATGCCGTGGCGCTGCTTACTCGTTTGGTACCTGTAGGATCAATAAACCACTGAGAACGCGGGTCAATGCAATTTTCAACACTCGGATCATTATAGTCCACTACAGTTGGAATTCCTGGAAACGCTGCCTGGCATGCGGGTAATAGCACGTCCAAAGTTATCTGCGATATAGATGGTGTTTGTAATATATTGACAGGGCCGTTGTCTCCTCGTGCCCCTGGTGTGATTGTCAACCCTTGGTAGTTTTCAAGAGCTTGGAAGGTTGCCAGAATATTGTCCAGACTCCAATTGCTACTGCCAGAAATATCTTGCCAACGTGAGTACACGGCGTTCGACCCTCGACCATAGTATAATCCGTTAATCGATGAGCCTCCACCTAAGAGCATTCCTGTTGTCCAATCACTTGTTCGTCCATTGAGCCCTGCCATTGGTAGGGTTTGATTCCATCCGGGCCAAAAATACTGAGCCTTTCCCGTACCAGCCAAGAGGAATGCTGGCAGACCCACTGCCTGTATTGCTGGATCATCTGTTAAATTTTTTCCCCCTTCTATTCCTATTACCGAAAAGAGACCATTTGCGGATAGCTCATTCATTAATATGCAACCTGCAGCTCCCCCACCAATTACTATGATATCTGCCTCTAGTTCGTTTCCCGACATTCTGGCTCGATAAGGGGAAGATTGGTCACCAAAAATATTGGCTGTAGCACATGCTAAAACGAGAATAATAAATTTAATTTTCATATTTGACTCCTCTTTTAAAGAGACTATCAATAAAATATTGAGACCATCAATAAAATATTTTTTATTATCAAGAAATTCTTACCAAAGCATCGTTTTTATTTAGAATTCAAAAATATTAAAGAGTGTATAATTAATTTGTATCCTCTTTAAATTATTAAGGAAAAATATGTTAAATAAAACAATGTTACTTGCGATATCAATAGTGTTACCATCCGCTTTAAATGCTATGGGGGGCTCATCATCTTCGACTATCACGTCAGGAAAGGTTATAGGAAGTTATTATCACTCGGGCCATGCGCTAGAGAGAATGGTCCAGCGCGGAGCTAATGCGCTAGATGTTGCATGGGTAATAAGTCATGGCAATCGGTATAATGCTTTTGATCGCTCTAAGCCTTTAGTTTGTTCTAGGCAGTTGTGTGTTGATACAGGAAAAAAATTGGGCGTAATTATAGATCGCGATACAAATGATGTAATTACTGTTTTAAGGGGCATGGATAAACAACGCTTAGATGCATGGATAAAACAACATACGCCTACAAAAGAAGAAAGAATAGTGTTGGCTAAAAGTCACGCAGCTGACATTAAGCAGTTACAGCCAAAAAAAAGATCACATAAGTCTGATGAATTATGTCCGTCTGACGACTTTTATCTTAAATAGAAAAAATTTAACGTAAAAAAAGGTCTTTCATCCTGTATTTTTTAGATCAATACTATTTTATCCTAAAACCGGAACTTTTCATTTTGCCCTAACACATTTAAGATTTTATGATTGATTAATTAATAATCACCGTTATTATATTTAATTGAGTTAATCGTATTCTTTTATTAAACATTTATAAAATAAGTATCGTATCATGAAAAAATTATTCCTACTTTTTATCTGTCTGCATGCACACGCAATGCAGTTGCACAATGCTACTTCAAAAAAACTTGATTTACTTAAGATTGTATTTGTTTTCCATGGCAGTAACCCTGAAAGCACTATAACACTAGCTCCTAAGCAAGTATTGGCAATATCCGGCGGCCCCTTTCATATCTATAAAAATACTGAAAGAGCGAATGAGTTGTCGTACATCGGCAGGATTCAGAGCGGCGCTACGTATGATATCGTGGAAGATGAGCATGGAACATTAAAAATAAAAGAAAAAATATAGGAAAATAATTATGAATTTCAACGTATATTTTAAAGAGCGTTTATATTTGGCTCTCATGCTCTTAGCCAGCTTATTATCATATGGGCTTATCTTTCAGATGCGGCACCTTGCTATCGAGAGGTCTTTCATTTTGATATTTTGCGTGTATGCGGTGCTCATTATCCTCTTAGTTATTGTATCTTTTGCAAGGCGGTGGCATGCTCAATGCTTTTGCCATGAGATTTGTTGGGAGAAACTATGTGGTTCTCTATTCAGATGTCTTAGAAGCGGCTTATCATGAAGGGATGCCTGCTGTTGAATTTATTATTGGTCATGAGCTTGGGCATATAAAAAGAAATCATGTTGGTTTATTAAAGATGATACTTTTATTCCCTGGACACCTGATTCCTTTTCTAGGCTCTGCTTATTCAAGAGCATGTGAATATACGTGCGACAATATCGGTTACCACTTATCGCCAGAAGGCGCGGTAAAGGGCTTATTGATACTGGCCGCCGGAAAGAAATTATATAAAAAGGTAGATGTTGATGCATTGCTAGACAATGCTGGCAATGAGCCGCTACTTGCGCAATGGGTTGCTGAAATTTTTTCAACACATCCACATCTTATCAAAAGAGTAAGAAAGCTTAATCAAATACATAATGAGAAATTGCTTCTTTTAGCCTTAAAAAACGCTCGCAATGAATGAGCGACTTGCCGCATGACTAAAACATAGTTACTCTCGTGGGGCACCAAATATAAAAAGCCAGTATTATGTGGTCAGCAAGCGCTTGAAGTTAGAGAGCATATAAGAACAATTTGTACTGACCTAGATGTTTCCATTGTACGCCAAAGAAATTTTATGACATTTTTAAACAACTTTTTTTAGCGCATCTTTTATCAGCGGCTGTGTGCGTAACTTCAACCTAACAGCAGGGGTGGTATTCGTTGTCTAAAATATCTAGATTACATGCATGAAGTCGCGCCAAAAGATGTTGCATGATGTGCATCATTAAAGAAAGGCATTGCGTGCAGTTGTGACAATGTTCATAAGGTGCATATCGTCGATTAAGTCACTAAAGACCTCCAGCTCATTGCCCGGTTTTTCTAGGCGCTTTATCTCTGCTTGTATCTCTTGGATTTCTTGATTAAGAGATTTATAGTGCATCTCTAAAACAGATTTGCCATAGAAATTTCCCGTAAAAAATCTCTGTATCGATACATATTTTGGATGCATTATGAGCATACTAATAGTGTTTTCAAGCTCGTCAATCTGGTCTTTTAAGATGCTATTATAAACTTTGAGTTGTTCTTTGCTCTGTATCTGCGTCAGCCCATTTGAAGAATCCATCCATTCTATTTGAATGCTTAATAAACCGTAAAGATCCTTTTTTTCATAAGCGCAGGTGAGTTTCTTCATAAACTCTTCTTTTCTCTCTCTTAGTTCTTTATTCTGCTCTAAGTCAGGGTGCAATACTTTAACAAGTTGTGTATATATGGCGCTGAGACCCTTTGCCTGCATCTCTTCAAGTGCCTGTCTTTTTAATTCTTTAGCGTTCAATTTTTTTTCTTTTTGAGTCTCTTGAGATGCCTCTTTTTTCTCTTGAACCGCGTGGCCAATTGAACGGAATACATTGCGCATCATATCTTCTTGTGAATCATTGATGTCGATATGCGAAAGATCGATATCGATGCCGGCCGCTTTAAAAAATTCTTTCATCTTATTTTTTTCATATTCAAGATCCTTTGCGGCGATCTCTTCATAAGAAAATCCATTGAATTCCTTGAAAATTTCTTTTATTTCAGCTGAAATCTTCGAATGATCATTCATTTGGCAGATCTGTTCTGCTTCTTGAGCTATCCATTGCTTAAACAATTTGAGCTCATCTTTACGCATACCCTTTGGAGTTTTATAAAATTGATAAGCTATCTTTATGCGATCAGTAAGTACGTTTAATAGAATGGCTTGCGTGGGGGCTATTTTTTCGCCATAAAGCTGTAATGATGCATCAAGATCTTGAAGAGCACTTTCTTGTTTTAGCTGGAGATCTTGAATTTTATTTTTTAATCGATTAAATGTTTTTTGCTCTGGCGTTAATAAAGATTTTGTTTTTGCAGTAGCCATTACACTTAATGTAGAGGTTGCCATCAGTTCTCTCAGTAGGTTTTATAATTTGTCTTTTTCTTCGTAATATTTAAACTATTTTATAGTTAAACAAAAAATTAATCTATTGCCAAGGTGTTTTTATGGTAGAAATTTCTGAATACCACAAGCTTAAAATCTGCAGAAATTGAAGGCGAAAAAAAGCAGCAGCAGCAGACTATCACTTCGCTACAGGCGAAAATAAAAGAACAAGAATCGTTGATTAAAGATCTTAGTTCTCGAGCAGAGCTGCGGGCCAGCAAGTTCAATCTATCGCATTAAAGGCTGTAATTATGATTAACTCTAAAAGCGAGAGACGAAGAATTTGAAGGATGTAAAAGTTTAAAAGGGAAAAAAATGATTTTCTTAGATCCTAAAAGCGACCTTGTTTTTAAAAAATTGTTTGGCGATATTACTCATAAAAATATATTGATGAGTTTCTTAAATAGCGTGCTTGAACGCGTCGATGATATGCGTATAGTTGATGTTATTATAAATGATCCAAATAATGTGGCAGAAACCCCGCTATCAAAAACCAGTATTGTAGATGTTCGATGTACGGACCAAAAAAATAACCAATATATTATTGAAATGCAGGTTATTACTCAAAAAGATTATGCCGCTCGTGCCCAATATTATAGTTCACTTGCGCTTAGTAGGCAACTTGCTTCAGGAGAGCGGTATGAAAAACTGGTTCCCGTTATTTTTGTGGGCATTTTGAATTTTTCACTTTTTAAAACGAAAAATTATATAAGTCACCATTTTCTATTGGACAATGAAACGCATGCGCACGAGCTTAGGCATCTTGAGTTTCACTTTATAGAGCTTGAAAAATTTAAGAAAGAGCTTGATCAACTTGTTGTTATTCTTGATAAATGGATCTACTTTTTAAAATATGCAGTTACTTTGCAAAAAATTCCTGCATCACTTAATGATCCTGTTCTTGAAGAAGCATTTAGTGTACTCGCACAAAGCAATTGGTCGAAAAATGAATTAGAAGCATATGATCGCTATTTAGATTCAATTCGATCTTCGGCGAGTCAATTAGAAACAGCAGAAGAAATAGGCATGGCAAAGGGCATGGCAAAGGGCATGGAAAAGGGCATGGAAAAGGGGATTGAAAAGGGGATTGAAAAGGGGATTGAAAAGGGAGAGTTCAAGAAAGCGATTGAGATAGCGCAACAATTATTAACTCTACATGACGTTGCCACTATTGCAAAAATAACTGGATTAACGCCCCAGGAAATTGAAAAGCTTCAAAAAAATATTCAGAAGTAAAATTTTCTTCTATTGCCGAATAGCTCCAATTATAATTACTCTACTGAGTTGAGAAATACAATAAGGCCAAGAATTAACCACGTCATATGATGCCTATGTGCCACGTTTCCCCTGGCCAGATACCTGGAATTTTACCTGTCTGTGCCAAACGGCCGAATGCAAAAAGGTTATTAAAGAGTATCGCATGGATATAGTGTATCCTGTTTAAAAGGCATAAGCCTTTAATTCTTGCCAATCGCGATCTCTTTCGCCTGGATTGGATATCCTGTAAGTGTTAATCAGAAGATCTTCACCTTGCGAAGCTCGAGCGCCAGAAGGGGCATTCATTGCGGCAGCAATTCCTTCATATCTTTTCCCTTGCCGGCTGGGAATGATTCTTCCCAATGTAAGATGTAATGGAGTTTCTTCTTTAAAGGTACTGAATTTAAAGCCAGTTACCTGCTCAAAAGAAATGAACTTCAAAATAATCTGTTGGATCTTTTGAAGTTCGGCCGATTCAGTTACTCTAAACGCTAAAGCATTGTGACTTTTTCCCAAAAGAACTGCACCATCCATCAATGAAATGCCAGTTACTCCTGATGGGTAAACAATTTTAAGAATCTCATTTGCAGCAGTAAGTGCATTTTCAATTTTATTAATAGTTTGCTCCGGAATCGGATTCTCTGATTCAAGCCATGCCAGAGTAACATGATGGTATTTGCCCGGAACAAAGTAGCCGTCTCTTATCTTTGAGTTAATCTCATTGATAGACTCTTCCCAATAAACAGGTTGCCCTTTGGCATTAAACGACTGGATATCAAGCATTATATATATCGTATAACTTTGTTTTACGGCAGGGGTTGATTGCCGTGCAGGAGACAGCGCCTTCGCAGCAATTACTGAACGGTTCGATAAAAGTTCCGGCAGGGATTTTTTTTGTTCGGATTGTATATGCTGTTTTTTCGCTTGTGCCAAAGCATTTTCTTTTAATACTTGAGTGGAAACGGTGGCAATTTTATTGAGTTGTCCTTTTAACTCTGCAATACTTTCCTGGAATTCATTTTTATAAAATTCTAGATCGTAGTTATTATTGAGAACTCTGTTTGATATGCTGATTAATGCATTAAGATCATCATTAGACTTCTTGCCATAAAAATTTGGATTTTTATTAATCGTTGCGTTCAATGCTTTCACAAGAATAGTGTGTTCGGTATCGCTTATTTGGGAAGCAAGAACAGGAGCTTTGGTAAGTGGCACTAGGGGAGCAGTTTTTGCTAACGGAACTTTCTGGGGTGCGGGTTGTGCTAAAGCTTTGTCTTTCAATGCCTGACTAGAAATGGTGACAATTTTATTAAGCTGCGCTTTTAATTGTTGAGTACTTTCCTGGAATTCCTTTTTATAATATTCTAGGTCAGGTTTATTATTGAGAACTCTGTTGGATATGTTTATTAATTCACGGAAATCTGCAGCAGACTTTGCATTGTAAAAATTGGGATTTTTATCAATCGTTGCATTCAATGCCTTAATGAGAACATTGTGTTCTCTATCGCTTATTTGAGACATCGCATAAATAGAAGCAAATTGTATGCTTAGCATTAAGACGATTATTTTTTTCATATCACCCCTTTTTAGAATAGTCCCCTTATATTGTAGATTTTATGTAAACATGGGATAATATTTCAAGATTTGTATAAAATTAATATGAAATGATAGGCTGCATATAGTGTGTACCATATACCATTGAAAAATATCAGCATCCTCTGCTAGCCTATAAATAGTCTTTAAAAAAAGGGGAGCTCTTATGAAAAACAAATTACTGGTTTTATTATCATTATGCGCAATAAGCAGTCTATACGCTAAAAATTATCTCAAAGGTAAAAATAATACTAAAGGTAAAGTGACTATCACTATTACTGATAGTGATGGAAGCAAGAGAATAAGTAGCGTAAATGCCAGTGCTGATTTCAGTCTCGCTGCCGAGTGTTTTAAAGGGATTCAAGTTGAAGCAGATACCGGTAGCCTTAAAAAGCAAAAAGTCATGTTGAAAAAAGCAACTGAGACATGCGGAGATATAAAAAATGTTGATATCTCTGATTCTAACGGCAAACTAGCAGTAAAGGCGCCGGGCTTGCAAGTGGCTCCAGCTGCTTAACCCCGTTTGAGCTTTTATGAAAAAAGGTTTCGTTTTAGCGTTCGTCAGTTCGCTTATAATGCATCATGCGTGCGTGCAATCTATGTCCACGCATGAACTGCCAGCCAAGAAATCATCTCTAGCCTATATTTTAGGGCTGATCACTAAGCATGAGCATCATGAAATTCATGATACGCTTCAGGAGTTGCGTGATGCCCTGACACATAACCGGATTGATGAATTTGTAAGTCTGATACGGCAATTTTATTCGCAAATACCTTACACCATTGCGATTGAAAAAGAGAAATATTACCAAACTATCTTTTATGTAATTCTCAGATTAATCGATTTGAAGCCTGAAGTCGAAAAAGCTACCAATATCGGGCGGATCGATATGATTGTCGAACTTGAAGACCGGATCTTTATCTTTGAGTTCAAGCTCAACGGCTCCGCTTCGACGGCGCTCCAACAGATTCACGATATGCAGTACTATCAACCGTATCTTACAGAAAACAAAAAAATAGTGCTTGTCGGTATCAATTTCTCAAGTAAACTGAGAAATATAGCCGATTATCTGTTTGAAGAATTTATTATTTAAGAACAGGCTGATATACTATATTTGTTTAAAATTATTACCTTTATTTAAATTTCAAAGTGATAAAAAATACAAAAAAGTATATAACGTTTTTGCTTTTCTCGTTTCAGTGTGTCTCCGCTACAAATATTATGACGTTGTTGCAAGATCGTGAAACCCATGGACGCATAAGTAAGCGAAAATTTAAAAATTGCATAGCCGCTACTCAATACCCTGAGGCCGTGAATGCTCTACGCCAGATCGATGATTTTTCAGAATTCATTCTTTCTATTCCCAAAAAATATATCCCTAACGAGGATGCTTCTTTTGAAGATAATATTTTGATGGATATTATTCCTGCAGCACTTGCAGATGCCTCTCAAGAATTTAAAGATGACATTTTGGCTGATAATTTCATGACCGGGGGGAATGGTATAGAGCGATTGCGTTGCGTAGCATTAGTCGAGGCGGGCGCCAACCCAAACATTTTAAGTAGTGAGCATATCAACAGCGAAGAGTACCCCATTGGCCGAATAGGTTCATATCGCCACAAAGACTATGATTATGTGAGTGCACTTCTTGCTCGGGGAGCAAACCCGAATATATTTATCAGCTATCGCGATTTCGTTCCCGGGATTGCCTCTGAAAAGCATACGCCATTAGTTAAAGTATACGGTCTTGAATTGGCAAAATTAATGGTTGAGTATGGCGCAGATCCCAAAACAGTAGGGAGCGCATCGAAGAAAACATGTTTACATGTAGCTGCCGTACATGAGGAGTTTCCAGCAGATCTTTTAGAGTTTTATATAAAACATGGGGTTGATGTGAATGCTAAAGATCTTGGTGGGGTGACGCCACTTGAGAGCATCATTCTTAATGAACAAAGGCATGCTCATGAGTCTGAGCATCAGAAATTAAAAAACAAAGTGATTCTTTTGTTGGATAAGGGTGCCGATTTTCGACGCGCGCTTTATTTTATTGCCAATATAAGAAGGTCATGTACATGGGATGTAGATGACAAATATAGAATATTGCACATGCAGCTGAGAGGGCATGAGGCCTATATGGAAGAAACCGCCCGCTTAAGAAATATCCTGTTACATTAAAGAACTGTATATTAGACCTTATGCGTAATTAGA
>PLTG01000084.1 GCA_003165355.1 Candidatus Babelota bacterium
ACTGCACATTATGAGTTATTCGTCATTTATTCAAAAAAACTTATTTTCTTCGCCTGGCCGCATCATTATGTGTGCCCTTGCAGGCTTAATATTTCTGGGCACGCTCCTTTTATGGATGCCGTTTAGCCATATCGGGCCCTTAAGTTTTACCGATGCCCTTTTTACCGCAACGTCGGTCACCTGCGTCACGGGGCTTTTAGTCGTTCCCTTGAGCTCGTTTACGTTTACGGGCCATTGCATATTACTTTTTCTTATGCAAGTTGGTGCATTGGGGCTCGTGACTTTGACAATATTTCTTATATCGCTTTTTTTTGATTTACGCCTTTCAACGCGCTATCTTACCGGCGAGATGTTTGAAGTTGAAGGCTGGAGCGCGTCCCATCACCTACTGCTCTTTATTTTTTTTATGACAGCTATTGTAGAAAGCATCGGCGCGGTTATTGTCTTTTTCACGATAAAAAACCATTACCCATTGAGCACCGCCCTTTTTTATTCATGCTTTCACTCAATATCTTCGTTCACTTCCACGGGACTGAGCTTCTTTGACACAAACGCCAGCGTTGTACCGCACAATATCCCCCTGCTTTTTATCACGGGGCTCTTGGCATTAATGGGAGGCATGGGCTTTATCGTGTGGCAGGAGGTCTATCTCTATGCAAAATCGCTCACTCAAAAAAAACGGTTCAATTGGTCGCTGCATTCTAAGATAGTGATTTCGACATCGGCTCTTATTATCATCTTTGCGAGTGTCATGTTCTTTTATCTCGAGCATGTGCTGCGTAACGAGAGCAACTCTTCTTTTGGCTATGCTATAGTGACCTCTGTTTTCAATGCGATCACCTGCCGCAGCGCGGGCATCACCACCTTTCAGATATCATTTATCCATTTTGCTACACTCTTTTTAATCATGATCATATCATTTATCGGTTCATCCCCTGGCTCTACCGGAAGCGGTATTAAAACGACTACGTTTGCTCTATTTTTAGCCTCGATTCGGGCCACCATGCGTAGACGTTCTGAAGTCGAACTTAAAGGCAGAACCATTCCGCATGAACAGATTTTTAAAGCGCTGGCTATTTTATCGGTGAGCTTAAGTTGGGTTGCTGTAACCATATTTTGTCTTTTAATCACTGAACAGGGTTGGCGATTTATTGATATTAGCTTTGAAGCGTTTTCAGCCTTTTCTAATATCGGCCTGAGCACAGGGATTACTCCCTATCTTTCAACCATAGGTAAATATATTATTATGGTTTCGATGTTTATGGGGCGGGTCGGTTCACTCACATTGTTATTAGCATTCAGAAAACAAAAAGAGAAAAAAGAATTCCACTATCCCGAAGAACGGGTTATCTTGGGTTAGCTTTTGAGTGAACATAAGGAACTATTATGAAATTTTGTGTGATTGGAATCGGCCGATTTGGCTATGCTGTTGCGACAACGTTGGCGAACCGAGGGATGGAGGTATTGGCGATTGATAAAGATGAGCACATCATCGAGTCTATTAAAGACCAGGTATCTCAAGCAATCTGCATGGAAGTCAGTGACGACGAATCATTGCGCGCTGTGGGCATCGAAGATATGGATGCTGTGGTGGTTGCCATGGGCGAACATTTTGACCAATCCATTTTGATTACCGCGATTTTAAAACAAAATTTAAAATTCCCCCGCGTGATTGTAAGCTCGATTAGTGATATTCATAAAAATATTTTAAAACTTATCGGCGCCGATCAAATAATTTTACCTGAACAAGAAATAGGCATACTACTTGCCGATAATCTCAGCTTGCATTTCGAGTCGCTGGCCGTATTTACCCCAGATTTTTCTATCAGTAAGTTCACTGTGCCTAAAAAATTTGTGGGCAAAACGTTACCTGGGGTGCACGAGCAATTTCATGTCATGTGCATTGGAAAAGAGATAGGTGGCGTATTAACACCACTCGATTCAAAGTATATTATTCAAACAGGCGATGTGGTACTCTTATCAGGCAACAATCACGATTTAGATAAAATCTCAAAATTATAATAAGGCTGTGTATGATAACCAAAAAATCTCTCATGCTTTTAGCATGCAGTTTCTCATTATGTGCGATGAATGATTCGGATCAAGATCTTAAAAATTCCGTTAGATATTGGCATAAGCTTGTAGATACGCAGGATCCTAAAGATCCCTTCAAACAATTGCTAGAAAGTTCCGCAGCTCTCGACAAGGCACTGCAAGAGGCAATAAATGGGTTTCAACAACAAAGCTATTTAGGCAAAAAAATAGTTAAAGAATCGCAAGAGCTCCAGCAACGTCAAGCAAACCTTATCAAGAATATCAATGCTTATTTAGCATCCCGAAAAAACGGTGAGTGATTTGCATGACTAAGAAGAACCTCTTAGCCGCTCTCCTGATATGCTCGACATTTCAATTATCTGCAATGGATCATGCTCCGCGTAAAGTATCTTTACTTCGCGCACTTACTCAAAAGAAGAAACCAATGAATTATTCAGGGAGCGTTCGGGTTCTTTAGATGAACCTGCTGAAAGAATCGAAAGCCCTCATAGCACAACACCGTTAGAACGCGATGTCACGCAATGGAATTCAAAAATTACTGCTTGTGAATACGAGAAAACACCAACATGCTGCGATAATATAAAAGCAATCGGACAACGCACTATTTATTTTTTGAACATTAACAAAACCGATTAGGAATACCCATGACAACAAAGGCAACCCTCGTACTTATTACTGCTTCAGCCTGCTTTGCTGTTTCCACATATGCTATGCGTGATCCAAAGGAATTTGAAAGCCCTTATTTTCCCGCCGGAGATTTTGTAATAACTATGCCAGATAATTCAGAAACCGCTCAGCCTAATCTAAGCCTTCTAAGCCGGATAAAACAATTTATCTTTCGCGGCGGTAGTGCTACTCCGCAACAAGATCTAGAGTCTCCGAGTGCATGCGTTGCTCGACTTGCAGGGTCGTTGGAAAGAGATGAAAAAGTCTTGGATGAGATGCTTTCCCGCCGACAAAAGCAATATAAAGAAATTCAAATATTATTTGATGAGATTGAAGACGAGCTTGATATGCTTGCCAAACATGAGGACAAACTGGAAACATCCCTAGCTGACACGGGCAAAGAACTTGATGCGCTTGGAAGACTTTTTATGAATGAAAGTGAATAATTTATGACAACAAAAACAACTCTTTTACTTATTACCACTTCAGCCTGTTTTGCCCTTTGCCTAACAGCGATGGATGGCGAAGTTGCTTGGAAAAAATCCATGGATGATCGAGGCAGATTTATCGACGATCAGCGTAAGGCTTTGCAAAAATTAGAAGAACACAAAAAACTTCNNACTTTTTTTGAGCAGGCAAAGACATTCGCGTATTACATACTTTGGGCAGCTTGGAATAAATAACAACAGGAAAACGATGACAACAAAAACTATCTTTTTAGCAATCATGAGCTTAGTCTCTCTTGCGGTATCCGCTATGGATGAAAAACAGCAGCAAGACTCCAAAAAAGGAGCAAGAGAAGAGCTCGGGACTTTAATGCAAGAAGTAAAAGCATCATGGGAAGGCATTAAAGATGATCTACTGACAAAGCAAGATCTAGAATCTGCCCTGCAAAAATTAGAGGATTCTCTTGAAGCAGCTTCGTCTAAAAGGCGTAATTTTTTAGATGCATCGAAAAAAGACTAGATCAATATATTGAGTTTTCACGCATAAAAAGACCGGATCATGCATAAAAACATTGATCCGGTCTTTCTTAAATAATAAAGTATTTTAATTTTTTGCTGGATACGTCTTTTCCAGAAAATCTCGAACTTGAGAGTCCACAGCCTCTTTAAATACCTCCAAGGAATAAAATTCTTCCAATAACTCAGATGATGTATTTTTATCAATTAAAACAATGGCTAACAACAGTTGGCATAAAAATATATTTCTAAAATCTTTACGGGTTATTCCATAACACATATCTTCATCTTGATCGGCTTGAGGATCTAAATAACGCTGCGCCGTAAGCTCTCCAGGAAATAAATCCTTAGAAATAGAATTAGCTATAGAATCAGCCATAATTGCTTGCTGGTCGATTTTATCCAATGCTTTAAATGCTTTAATAATAAATTCAGTCGCATCATCTAAATCAGAAATCAAAGGATGATCCTTTATTTCAAGTGTTAGTTTATTGAATAACTTTTCGCGTATCGTTTCTAAAGGTATATTACTGACTATTTCTTTAATAGAACTGTCCAGACGATTATGATAATCAAAAAAGTATTTTATTTCCACCGCATCGGATAAAAACATTTTTCTTACAAATTGGCAACCGTCCGTTTTTTCAATTTTTTGAAAATTCACATCTTTTATTGCATTGGCTATGGGGTCATTTATAGACATAACCGCTTTTTGTAACCATTTAAGCATCTGCAGTGTATCATCCGGCGATGAAGCCTTTAATGATGAAAAAGCACAAATTGTCAGAGCACCTAGTGTAATTAATTTGCGTATCATACGTGTAAACCTATCGTTTTATATGAATATTAAACTCTATATCACTTTATTAACGATACAGATTTACTCATATAAAACAAACAGGCGGGCAATAGCACGATTAGATCGGTTGAGCTATATAGAGCATGTTGCCATAAAGGTCTTTAAAGGCCACTGAAGTTCCCCATGCCTGTTGCGCAGGTTCTTGGGGAAATTCTATCCCGGCTGTCTTTAAGACCAAATAATCATTGAAGCAATCAGCACTTTCAAAACTGATAAGTGGCCTTGCCGCTCCTTGCTTGCCGACCAATGCCTTTTCTTCGGGCGTTTCAGCCTTGATAAGAACAAGTTCCAGATCGCCCTGTCCGGGCAAATTGAGCGTAAGCCAACGCATCGGGCCGAACATGGCGTCAGTATGAATAACAAAACCGAGTTTCATGTAAAAGTTTAATGCGTCTTCTTGATTATGAACAAATAGGGTTATATGACTAATTTTTGTAAGCATTCTCAATACCTCTCTGGTTTAAACTACATTTCTTATTACAATATCCATTTACCCGTAAAAAAACAAACTGGACAAACGCGCTCAAAGTATTTTCATTACTCGGGCCACGGCAGTCAGGAAAAACAACATTAGCAAAAAAATATTTTAAAAAACATACCTATTTATCTTTTGAAGATCCGGCGATTCGAGAATTTGCAACTACTGACCCAAAAGGATTTCTTAAGGCCTATGAGAATGCCTCCGGCCTTATTTTAGACGAGTTTCAATACGTTCCCATGATATTATCGTATATACAATTGGAGGTCGATGCAAAACAACGTCCGGGATACTTCGTTCTTACCGGCTTCCAGAATTATCTCATGAACGAAAAAATAACCCAATCACTTGCAGGGCGTGTAGGCATTTTAACGCTGTTGCCCTTTTCAATTCATGAGCTTAAAGAATATAAGCTTATTTCAGACAAGCCATCGGAAATGATTATTCAAGGAGGGTATCCTCGTGTCTATACAGAAAAAATTTTATCAAGCGCCTTCTACGCTTCGTATATACATACCTATATTGAAAGAGATGTAAGACAACTTATACAAATTAGGGATTTGAGAACGTTCCAGAAGTTTTTAGCGCTTTGCGCTGGAAGGGTAGGTCAGCTATTAAATTTAACTGATCTTGCAGTCAATTGTGGCATAAGCGTGCCTACTGCAACCAAATGGATTTCTGTCCTTGAGGCTGGATACATCATTTTTTTATTGCAACCTCATTTTAATAATTTTAATAAGCGCGTGGTAAAAACGCCAAAGCTCTATTTTTATNNATAAAGGCATAAGCCACCCATTGTACTTTTGGAGAGATACGCACGATCGACTGGAAGTCGACGTGGTGATCGACCGCGCAGGCACGCTGATACCGGTTGAAATCAAGTCTTCCGAGACACTGTCACCTCACTTTTTTGACACTATATCAGCATGGAACAAAATATCTGGCACTGATCCTGAGAATAATTATGTCATTTTTGCCGGCCAAGAGAACCAAAAACGTAGCTTTGGTAGATTTATGTCATGGGAATCGAGCGGCAGCTTAATAGATAGGTTAAATACAGGCGATCAAGGATAATTTAATACAAAAAAGACTAGGTTTTTACATCTAGTCTTTTTGCTGAAAGCGGTTTAATATTCTACCTGTCTTGATAGACTTGCGGAATTTCCAGATGTTTACCGAAGATATCATCTATACATCTACTAGTTCCTTCCAATTCATGCAAATCATAAAATTCATGCAAATGTTCTAATGATATATTTTCATTAAGTAACAAACGCTTTAGGAGACATGCATGTATAAACGTAAGACGCCCGAACTGTATATCTTCATCATCTTCCTCATATATCTTCACAAATTCAAGCGCACTCACAAGCCCCCTTAACGACTTATAATCATCATTGAACGGTGCCCCAACATGCTCCTCTCCATGCAAAATATAGAGAGCAAGAATGGTTTGCTGATCAGCTTTACTCATTTTTTTCAGCTCTTGAATGATTCCAGCATTAGTCATTTTTGTGTGAAAAAATCTAGACTTTTGCACTTTTTTAAGCAACTGACCATATAATTTATACGCCTGTGGATAACCCCCCTGTGCCATTATAACCTTTTCACATTGATCTTTGAGGCTAAAGACATACTCAAAAATATAAGAAACTATAGTCTCTTGAGGTATTGATAGCACCTGAGACGGGAGGGATGAAGCCCAACTGTATTCATCAACAGTTATTTCTTTTTCATGCTCAATGATATCGCGCAACATGCCGGTTAACGGATCCTGAATAGGGCAAGAGATTTCTGAGCAATTGCTCAGTACTTTTGAAGTAAATCGCAAAACCTTAAATATATCACCAGAATACGGATCTGCTTTTATGCCCAGCGCAACAACGCTCAAAACACCAATAGTTATGTCTAGATATTTAGAAAAAAGAAATTTAAACATATTTGTGCTCATGATAAAAAACCAGAAAGTTAAATGATTACATTAAATTAACTCGATCAGTATAACACGGGCTTAAATTAAGGCAATTGTGATTGTATGCTCAAATACGAAAAGGGCCCGGAATATCCGAGCCCTTTTTAGAAAGTTTATGCTTAAACCTTAGAATGAATCTATTCTTACAATAGTCATCGGTTGACGGTGACCACGTTTAACACGTGATTTTTTACGACGTTTAAACTTGAAAATGACCAATTTAGGGCCTTTCATGTGTTTAACGATAGTCGCCTTAACTGAAGTAGAAAGATGTGGCTGGCCGATTTTGACATCACCATCAGCTTTTTTGATCAATAAAGTATCAAATTCAACTGAATCGCCTTCTTTGGCTTCTAATTTTTCAATAGCAACGGTTTTACCTTCAAGCGCTTGATACTGCTTGCCGCCGGTGGTAAAAATAGCATAGCGGCTAAAAATTGTCTCTTGTTTCATAAAGAAAGTGCCTTCACGAATGAACTTTATGGGGGGAATAATAAAATTTTACTAGGTGAGCCTACTCACGCCAAATAACTTGTTACTTACAAATAGTACCAAAAATAAAAATTCTGTCTAGATAAAAAGGCTATTTTTTGGCACACTAGCTCTATAACCCCTTACTTTAGGATAATCATATGACAAAAGTTAGTTTAGAATTAATACAACAATTACGCGATAAAACCGGCGTTGGCATGATGGATTGCAAAAAAGCCCTCATCGAAGCTGATGGCGATATGGACAAAGCAATTGAATTATTACGTAAAAAAGGTGCTTCTGTTGCTGAAAAACGCTCTGGTAACGCAACTGCAGAGGGTCTTATTCATGCCTATATCCACCCAGGCGCCCAGATCGGCGTTTTACTTGAAATCAACTGTGAAACAGATTTTGTGGCCCGTACAGCCGACATTAAGCAATTTGCACAAGATGTCTGCATGCACATCACTGCATTAAAGCCTCTTTATGTTTCACCCGCTCAAGTTGATGCAGCCTACCTTGAAAAGGAACGTAAATTCTTCAGGGAACAACTGATCGAACAAGGCAAGCCAGAAAAGATGGTTGACCAGATCGTTGAAGGTAAAATTCAAAAAATGTATGCTGATATTTGTCTTTTAGATCAAAAATTTGTTAAGAATGATCAGATCACCGTGAACGATCTTCTTAAAGATTTAATTGCAAAAATGGGTGAAAGCATTAAAATCATTCGTTTTTCTCGTTTTGAAATCGGTGGATAACACGCTAAAAAGGATCTGCTATGGCACAATATACGTTTGTTGAAGGCGCGAGCACCAAACCATTTGAAACAGCTGTTGAAGCGGATATGCAAAAGCATATTCAGCATCTTGAGAAAGAGCTTCAAAAGATTCGTACCGGAAGGGCACACACTTCAATCATTGAAGATATCAAGGTCTTTGCTTACGGCACCATGATGCCGCTTAAAGACGTCGCTGCCCTTGCAGCACCTGACGCTCAGCTTTTGACTATTCAGCCTTGGGATAAGACTATTATTCCCGACATTGAAAAGGCTCTCCAAACATCTGACCTTGGAGTTACCCCCCAGACTGATGGGCCTATCATCCGCATAGTGCTGCCTAAGATGAGCAGCAGCAGACGTGACGAATTGACCAAAACGCTTGGCAAACGTCTGGAAGAATGCAAAATTGCATTGCGTAATGTGCGTAAAGAGGTGCATACTGCGATTCGCGACAGCGAAAAAGATAAAAAGATATCCGAAGATTACGGCAAACGCCTTCAAGACCTTTTGCAAAAGATTACTGATAAAGTAACCGCTGCAGCTGAGACACTTTCAGGTAAAAAAGAGGCTGAAATCAAGGCATTATAGTTTTATTATAAAAAGATTGTCTTTGCACCTTTAAATTACTTAATTTTTGTGCTAAAGTAGGATCTTACAAGATAATAGTGCAAGAGTGGCGAAATTGGCAGACGCGCTGGACTTAGGATCCAGTCCCGAAAGGGGTGGGGGTTCAAGTCCCTTCTCTTGCACCAGATCTATTTTCACAGAGTACCCTCAAAAAAGGAGATAATGATGGTCAATGGTGAAACAAGTATCTATTTTAGTCTGAATCCGCACCCTGAATCACCACATCAACTTCTTTTACACATTCAAGTACCTTACGAATCAGTAAGCACCATGTATCGGCAGGCGCTTACCAGCATCAAGCAAGATATTCATACCTATGGCTTTGGAAAAGGTGAGACGCCTGAAAGCTACATAGCACTTACCTATAAACCTCTTTTAATCGATCACCTAAAACAGTTTTTCTTTAGACATTGCGTCAATGCGCTCCTTCAAAAGGGCATTGTCAAGCATAAAATTATCACCCTCTCGCGACCACAGCCATTAACGACCCTTATCGACCCTGAACAACCGGCTCAATTTACTTTTAGCATAAGCACGAGTAATACCCCCGTAAAAAACGAGTGGAAAAAGTTACATTTTAAGGCTCCTGAGCGTAAAAACTACAAGGACCTTGATCGTCAAGTCGAGTTTTTTTTACGAGAAGAGGAGCGTAAGCAGAAAGAGAGCAAATCTTTGCAAGCAAACGCCTTAATTATGCACCATGACTGGGTCTGCATGAGTGTGCAGGTTGTGAATCAGCAAGAGCAACCATTACTGAATAGCCTCGAGCAAAAGGTATGGATAAAAATTGGCGAAGAAGAGGCTGATAGGCAAGCACAAGAACTCTTTTTGGGCAAAAAGGTTGGCGATTCATTTATTACCAATAACGATTTCTTTCAAGATGCCGTGAGCGACGTTTTTACTACGCATTACACTTTTAAAGTGACAATTTTATATCACATCTCTTCAAGTTTTTTTGATATGGAGCGCTTTAAGACCCATTTTAAAATAAAAACGGGTAAAGAGATGCGCCAGAAACTGATCGAAGTTTTCTCATTTCGTCATGATATTTCACAGCGTCGTGAAACAATTGAAAAACTTTTCAAGCTACTGTTTCACCACTACCCCGTTACTATTGATGAAAAGATAGCGCAGCAACAGGAAAAAATCGTATTGTCTCGGGTGCAGGAAAATCCCGATTATCACGTCTATAAAAACAAGCCCGATTTCAAAGAAAATGTTAAATTACTTGCAGAAAAACAGATAAAAGAGATACTTTTTATTGATAGCATTGCATATCAAGAAAATATTCAGGCGACCGAAGAAGATCTCATACATTACTTGCATCTTTTCAAGCGGCCGCGCACTAAGGAATTTATCTATTTTGATATTCCGCATACCCGCTTAAATGATCAAGAGATCGCCTTGTGCCATGAAGAGATGAAACGAATATGCCAGCGAGAAAAAACATTAAATTATATTATTTATTACCTCACTAAAAAATCATGAATACCCAGAATCTCCACGAACGTCTTATCATTATCGGCTCGGGCCCTGCTGCGCTTACCGCTGCAATCTATACGGGGCGGGCGCACCTTAAGCCTTTGGTTTTTGAAGGAGAAACTCCTGGCGGCCAGCTTATGAGCACTACCCTTGTCGAGAATTGGCCGGGCAAAGTTTCTATCATGGGCCCGGAACTTATGATGAATATGAGAAAACAGGCGCAAGAATTTGGGACACGCTTTTTGTTTGAAACAGTCACTCAGGTCGATTTTTCGGAAAAGCCCTTCAAACTCTCCACTTCTAAGAATAAAACTTTCACTGCCGATGCCATCATTATTGCTACCGGCGCAAACCCAAAGCGTTTAAATTGCCCTGGGGAACAGGCCTATTGGGCAAAAGGTGTCTCAACATGCGCGGTATGTGATGGCGCGCTCTATAAGGACAAAAAAGTAGTTATTATCGGTGGTGGCGATACAGCAATGGAAGATGCGTCGTTTATGACTCATTTCACACAAGATGTGACCATCATCCAACTCTTGGATAAACTGACCGCCTCAATGCCCATGCAGGAACGCGTTCTGAAAAACCCTAAAGTAAAAATTATCTATTGCGCGAGCGTACAGGAATTTGTGGGCGATAATAATCGCCTTACCGGCATCAAAGTGGAATACACAGACTCTAAAAAGACAGAGATTATTCCCGCTGATGCGGCGTTTCTTGCCGTTGGCCTTATACCTAATACCGGGATATTTAAAGACAAGCTTGAACTTACCCCATCTGGCCACATAGTGCAGAAAAAAGACACCCAGACATCCGTTCCGGGCGTTTTTTCCGCCGGGGATGTATCTGATAGCCGCTACCGTCAGGCGATTACCTCTGCCGGATCTGGCTGCATGGCGGCTCTTGATGCTGAACGGTACCTAAGTAGCTTGTGAGTGAATTAGACCAATAAAATTTGTTATAAAAAAAGACAGCTTTAAAAAATATTAAAGCTGTCTTTTTTATTTGTGCTTATGAGCAACTGAATTTATTTTAGTCTAAGACTGGCAGGTGTATTTTTTAACAACGTCTTTACCAATTTGACATATAAAATGAGGTCGTTTTTATCGGCTTTCTCGGCATAAGTGTCAACCTCAATAAAATTATATAATGCACAGATAAGAACATCCACATTAATAGCAGCTCCGCGCTTGATCAAAGTTTTTATTGCCTTAATGCGTTTTTCCATTAGAATTTCTGAACCCGTAAATGGTACTATAACAGCCAGCATCAGAGGAGAACTTTTGAGATATTCATCAAATAAATTTACATCAGCGCCATCGTGAATAGCTTTTTGAATCTCGTCACTATCGCATTTATAAGATGCTTCATAGAGCCTCTCCTGAGCCGTGGCCATTTGAGCACTAACCGGCTGCGCAATAAATGCAAGCATCAAGAAAATAAAGGTATTTTTCATAGTTATATTCCTATTTTTATATCTAAACTTATGATTATATTATATATTAGAAAATATATTTTATTTAAAAATTCGTCAAATACTCACCAGAGCTGTCGCTTTAAAAATTCCATGTATAAAGAGGTTCTGCGGAACGGCATTTAAGTAACTTATAATTTATTTAGCATGTTGAATGAAAGAGCCCAACGACTTCTTCTCCATCGGCACTCAGCTCGTTATAAAGCTTGATGGCCTTTTCCGTTTGCAGGATATGGTAATCTTTAATGGTTCTGTCCTGTTTGGCTTTTTGTAGATAGGCGAGTGTCTCTGGGGCTACCTGGAGCACTTCATCTACACCTTTTGATAATATGATGATAACGCGATCACTTGAAGTATCCGTCACCCAACGCACATCATTTAGAAGAATGCCGGGCACATGCTTCATCCCTGATACAGACCAGTCCCATTCAGAAGCTCCCCACTCATTGATCGTGCAATCTTTAAAACGCCTGATCGTGCCGTTTTTTTCTTTAACGGTGATCTCGCCCCATTTAAAACCTATAATTTGAGCACCAAGAGGCTTATTCGCATCCTCATTTTTGCTTCTTCCACAACCTAGTAAAGCAATTACACTAATAAAGAAAACTATACCTGTAAGTTGTTTCATAAATATCTATACCCAGTTAAACTTGAAAAAATTCTTCTATTACAAGCTATCATAACTATACTGATATTTTCAATTGCCAAAATTTATACTTATAAGGTTCTTGGCCGGTCCTTATGCCGAATATGCGCCTGGCCTGAAGGCGGATCTGAGGCGAGGGTCCAGGGTTTATCCTGGCGATCTGGGGTCAAGGGGTTTTATCGTCAAAACCCTTTGGCGCGCGGCCTGCAGGGCGCAGATAACGAATTCACCCCGATAAGTAGATTAGAAGCGCTAACCCTTCGACGCCGCTCAGGATGAGCGCTCTTTATTACAAAGCATATATTCGAATAGAGTCCACAAGATCTGTTAAGTCAACGAATATAATTCATAAATTCAGATTTGAAAAAAAGCTCTTTTACGGGTAAACTATCAAGAATATAACGTTTATTTTGAATCACCAAAGGTCTTATTATGTCAGTTACCTACAAGCCAAAAAGAAAAAAACGCGCTAGAAAACATGGTTTTTTAAAGCGCATGGCAACCCACGATGGCCGCACAATAGTTAATCGCCGCCGCTCAAAAGGCAAAAAGCGCTTAACTGTTTCAGCATAATCGATCGCTATGGTAAGCCTGGGGCGTCACATTTCTTTATGGAAAAAAGACGAGCGAACAAAAGTGCTCAGCTTAGCACGCCCCATTTTCCGAACCTCCCACTTCGATGTCCGTATACTACCCAAGCAGGGCGACCTTGCCCGAATCATGGTAGTTACCCCTAAAAAGGTCGGCTCAGCGCCCTACCGAAATCTCCTCAAGCGTCGAGCACGCTCAATTTTCTACCAAGAAAAGCTCTATAATTCGACTCATGACTGGGTCATTTTTTTTCGTCCGTCTCAAACGATCCTCGAATACAAAAGGCTCCATACTATTTTGATGGAACTCTTCAAAAAACATGGTTAAACCCAAGATTTCTTATCTCATTACTGCTTTTACGCGAGTTTTACGACCATTATTTGGTATTGCAGGAACCTGCCGTTACACGGTTACGTGTTCAGCGTATATCCGTTACGCCTATGCCACCTATCCTCTGCCACACGCATGTTGGTATAGTTTTAAGCGGATAATCTCATGCAATTTATTTATCAGATTTTAATAATTGGTAGGAATATTCGTACCAGATGGTATCTAATGCAGAAAGCTTGGCTAAAAAGAGTGTTAAGCGCTTAGTATCTTCTAAGACGCTTTCTAATGCGCGTACAATAACGATAAGATAATCTTGAATCAGTTGCTGCTGCTCTGGCTGAAACTCTATCAGGGCTATTACTGACCATTCTTGAGCATAGAGCTGATATTCTGGCGCACAGACGAGGTTTGTCATCAATTCCTGGTGCGCATCGAAAGCACCGTTCTTTATCAAAATGCGGGCAAGCTGGCTCGCACAGCGGACCACTTTCGCATCATTTTTGACGACTTCGTACAATTTGAGAGCCTGAATCAAATATTCTCTGTTTTCAGGCTTTATTAATATCATCTGTTCATAAATAAATGCTGCGTGCGTCAATTGACCATTCTTTTCATACAGCTTTGCCGAACGTTGATAGGCGTCAAGCGCCTTTTCATCATGGAAAGCCATGAAAAGGTCGCCCTCTAATTGCGCTGCAAAGGCATCATCTGGCAACGAATGCGATAAAAGCCGATAGACACCTAATGCCCGCTCTTTTTCTTTTCTGCCGACAAATTCTGCTAATTTAAACCAGGCTACATTGAATTTCTCAACGGCAATTTTATCTACAGGCACTTTTTCTGCAACAGATAACTTCATTACTAAACCTTTTCTCCATCGATCAAATCACTACTTCTTAATAAACCATACTATAGCAAAAATATAAATGAAAGGCTTTTAAAAAATTGAGCAAAAAATCTTAAAGGAACTCTTGATACTTGGCCTCTAGTTTTCCCTTCGATTTGACAAAAAATTCAAATAGAATATACTCGAATTAGTGGGTATTTTAAGCCCAAAAATTAAATAAAACTATAAAGAGGCATTATATTATGAAAAAAATAGCATTAGCATTGATATCTTTATCAATGGCCAATCCCTTATTAAGTAACGATAAAAAAATGTTTTTTCCCGCCGATGGCGGTAATGATCCGCTAGCTCAATTGGCAATCTTGGCAGTCGGTCTTGCATGTACCGGTGTAGCGGTGAAGCTCTTAGAAGATGCTCCATTAACACCAACCCGCCATGACGCCACTTCAGTTGTTGCTGGCGCGGGCGTAGCGGCTTCTGCTTATGGCGCCCTACATCAAACTACTGGGGCCACCCCTTTAGCATTGGCAGCGGGTGTTACGGTGGGACTTGTATACCAAACCTTCCGACCAGAACAAAGAAGAGCTAAAAACGACCGCGACGTTGAAAATCTAAAAAAAGACCCTCTATTACCAACGCTTCACAGTGCTTACACAGAATCAGAAGCCGTAGTTGTCAAAAAGATAACTCAAGAAACGGTCCAAGAAGACTACTCTCTTTTAACAGCATGCAAAAATATCTCGGGCTATTTGACAAAAACCCAAGCAGCAAGAAAAGAGCTTGAAAGATTAGATTATTACCCTTTTGTGAGCCATAATTTTCAAGCAAACAAAGTATTTTTACAAGAGGCAAAAGAAGTTACTACAGATGTTTTGAACACAGCAAAAAATAGCAAACTTTATGTAACGCAGACAAAACTAAAAAATGAGCAAGAAGAGCTACGTTTGAAGCAGGAGCGCAATGATGCAGAGCGCAGAAAAGCTGACGCTCAAGAAAAACAGGCGAATACTGACCGCGCTCGATTTGTGCGACAAGTTTGGAACGACTTAACAGGACCGTTTTCACGCGGTAATCATGCAGATTTTTAAATAATTACCATTTTTATACTTACTGCGCCTTTTTGTTCGTAAAGAATAAAAGGGCGCTTTTTTATGTGATTTTTTATTTTAGTAGATAGATTCCGGAAATCAATTTCCGCACGTACCCATTCGACTTCGCCTATGGCTTCGCTCAGGGCGAGCGGCAGGTGAGAATTAGTTTTGATATATAAAAGAAGAAGACTGGCGTAGCGTGCCAAGCCTGTAGGCCTGGATACGCGAAGACGTGGTGCCGGGAGACGGAATTGAACCATCGACGCAGAGCTCTTCAGGCTCTCGCTCTACCACTGAGCTACCCCGGCATTAATTAATTCAAGGATTAGATAGATTTAAAGGTACCTTTTTGCCAAACTTTGTCAACATTTTTATGCTGCAATTTGCTACAGATTTTTTTGTCTGGTAAGCTACGATAAGCAGTACGATTTATTCGTACCAACCATACAAAGTAGTATATATCATGAAAATTATAGACCAATCGCTTTTACACATACTCACGAGCTGGCAACAAGAACTTGAATCGGTAACCACCCAGCAAGCGCTCGAGGCCTTGCGAATAGCCTATCTCGGTAGATCAGGCCGCATTAATGAATTAATGGCGCAGCTTAAGACGCTGCCTCTAGAAGAAAAGCGCGCTTTCGGGCCACAGGTTCAAGAGTTGCAACAGATTATTACCCAAAGTCTTTCGCTTAAACAGAATGAACTTACTCGGCAGATTCTTGAAAAAGAGCTCTCGACTAAGAAACATTTTGATGTGACCGCCTATAACCCAAGCTCTCTTGAAAAACCATCAGGCTCTCTGCACCCCTATACCCATTTAATCGAACGGATAGAAGATATCTTCACCTCGATGGGCTTTTCCTATGCCCAGGGTCCAGAAGTTGAAACTGAATGGTACAATTTTGAAGCGCTCAATATCCCTGCCGATCACCCAGCTCGCGATATGCAAGACACCTTCTGGCTTACTACGCCCGGGCTTTTGTTACGGACACACACCTCATCAGTGCAGATACACACCATGAAGAATCAGCAGCCTCCGCTTTCAATTTTTACCCCAGGACGCGTTTTTAGGCATGAGGCAACTGATGCCACGCATGATTTCATGTTTATGCAGTGTGAAGGCCTTCTGATTGATAAAAATATATCCCTCACGCATTTATGCTCACTATTAAAAGTCTTTATGCGCACTCTTTTTGAAAAAAACGATCTTTCTATTAGATTGCGACCAAGTTATTTCCCTTTTGTTGAACCGGGACTTGAAGTTGATATTTCTTGCATTTTTTGCAAGACTGGTTGCGCTCTCTGTAAAAAAACACAATGGATTGAAATGGGCGGTTCTGGATTAGTGCACCCTGCAACGCTTAAAGCATGCGGAATTGATCCGACAATCTATTCTGGATGTGCATGGGGTATTGGCATTGAACGATTAGCCATGCTCTTGTATGGCATTAACGACATTCGACTTTTTCATAGTGGCAAGATTGAATTTTTAAAACAGTTTTAACAAAGAGTGGGCTGCGCACCACCGTAGTAAAAAAGGGTTGGAGTAATGGAGATCACTAAAGTAGTAATTCCTGCAGCTGGGCTTGGCACACGTTTTTTACCTTACACAAAAACGGTACCAAAAGAGATGCTCCCTGTATTCGGCAAACCTGCTATCCATTATAGTGTTCAAGAGGCCGTCAACTCCGGAATAGATAATGTTTTATTTATTACCAGCCGCAATAAAGAACTTATCAGTGACTATTTTGATGCGGCTCCTGAGCTGGATGCCTTTTTAGAAAATAAGAATAAGTTGCATGAAATTAAAGATATTAAGCAACTTATAAAATCGACCCATTTTTCCTATATTCGACAATCTGAGCCGCTGGGGCTTGGGCATGCTGTCCTTATGGCAAAGCCATTTATAGGAAAAGAATATTTCGCTATCGCGTTGCCTGATGATATTATCATGAGCAAAAATCCGGCGTTAAACCAACTCATTCGGATTGCTCGACAAGAAAAAGCCACCGTCATCGCAGTTAAAGAAGTGCCGCATGATCAAGTAAGCGCGTATGGCGTTATTCGTATCAAAAAACAGATAACCCCTAATCTATTTCAAGTAGATTCGTTGGTGGAGAAACCCTCAATTAAAGATGCGCCATCCAATTTAGCTATTGTTGGCCGCTATATCATGTCACATAAGATAATCGCTTCTCTTGAAGAGATGAGCAGCTATGCAACCAGTGAATTACAACTGACCGATGCAATCGGGCATATGCTACAACAAAATGAAAAGGTGTTCGCCTATAAAGTTGAAGGCACACGTTATGATGTTGGTACACCACGGGGATGGCTTAAGGCGGTTGTTGATTTGGGTCTTCAAGACCCGGTATACAAACAGGATATTCTCGAGCTGGTGCAACAATACAACCAATCATTTTATCTCAAGCCGCGCGAGATCACGCTTTAATCATTCACCAAAGAGCTTATTTTCATTCTTTTATCTCGCTCATACAATTCAGGACCCAGATTTTCTTTTTTTTCTGAAGGCTCTTTATCTGTTTGCACTAAACATTCTTGGGCAAGCGCCTTTTCGCTCCTTTTTTTCTTTCTTTCGAGCTTTATTTTATCATAACTTTCAGCAGCTATTTTAAAACTATTTTCATCAAATTTGCTTAGGTCTAGATAACTTTTTTTTGCATATGCTTTTGCACTCTTTATTGTTTCAGGATCAAGCCCGGGAAATTTCGCCATGATGGATTCATCAGATGTAGCATCTATAAGATTGGCTCTTGTCGCATAGATCGCTCTTTGTTTAATATTTTTTCCGCTCTTTCCCGCGGGAGATTGAATGCCAAAATAGCGCATTTTCGCTTCTTGAGCACATTTCGCCTGATCATTTTCAGCAGCTTGCGCGTAATTGCAAAACATCATCACTAACATAAAATATTTTAATTCCAC
The DNA here is from genome assembly GCA_003165355.1 of Candidatus Babelota bacterium. Taxonomy (GTDB): domain Bacteria; phylum Babelota; class Babeliae; order Babelales; family Babelaceae; genus BOG-1370. The sequence goes on from PLTG01000084.1 coordinate 18,276, forward strand.
AAAGCCCCCTACAACTATAACCACATAATACATATTATTTCATCTTGAATTTAATTGTCAACGTTTTTCAATTATATCAAATTATTCAGTAGCTGCGCAGGACAATCGGCGATTTTAATTAATAAATTGAAATATTGCGAACTCTTGATTTAAGATATAAATAGATAATAAGAAATACAAGAGGGAGAGAGGTTGCTATGAAAAAGTTTATATTATTTTTTCTGTCGATTACTGTTTCACGAGCACAAGCCGATATTGGCTGCATGGACAAGAGTAAACATACTGATACCCGCGACGGCTATGATTATAAAACGCTGCATTATGTTGAGTGTACCTGCCCTTGCCATAAGCATCGGCATACGGCGCGTAAAAACAAATGTTCCCAATGCGACCATTATATGAACCCAAAAATAGAAGAATTTGATACCAGTTTCCTCTATACGGAGCCTGAAAATCCACTATTTCCGCCCATTATGCCCTTTAAATACAGTTAGGCCCTTCAATAACAAAACTTATTCGTCTTGAGGGTCACCAAGTGCATCATCCAACATGCCAAAGGTATTATGGGCAACTTTATAGATATTATACAACGTTAAAAAACCTAATATCGCCGTTGCTCCCGTGAGAACTGTCGTCGTTTTTTCTGAATTACCAATTCTAAACGCGGTGTTAATGAAACTCTCAGCAAGATCTGCAGGGCAGCCAAGTTCTATCAAATTCGTACGGAAATCTTTATACCAAACAACTTGCCTCCAATAAAATGAATTTTGAAAAAATTGTTGCCATGTCAACAAAGAACTCACCGCTAAAGTAGCCCCGCCGGTAACTGAACCGTACAGGCTGTGCTTGCCGATGCGCACGATGCGCTGGCCGGCGCTGGGCTTTTCGGCCATAAGCGGCACGGTAGATGCGTACAGCGCGAATGTCATAGTTATGATCAATTTTTTCATTTAAAAAATCTTTCTCTATAATAGGTATTATTTATAACTTCCAATAAAGGGTAAAATGGCGTCGGCATTAAGCGATAAAGCATCTATTTTTTGCTCAATAAGCCAATGCGCGAATTCAGGAAAATCAGAAGGCGCCTGCCCGCATATGCTGATAGCTTTTTCGGCGCTATGCGCTTTAGTAATAGCTTGCGCAATAAGTGCTTTCACCGCCAGGTCATTCTCATCAAAAAGGTGGCGCAAAAGACCAGAATCGCGATCGACGCCTAGGGTGAGCTGCGTTAAATCATTCGACCCAATTGAAAAACCGTCAAAATATTCGGCAAAGAGCTCAAGTAATATAACATTAGCGGGTATTTCAACCATAAGGTATATTTTTAATCCATTTTTACCGCGCTCAAGGCCATTTTCAGCCAGCTTTTTTAAAGTCGCCTGAGCTTCTGCAATAGTTCTGACAAAAGGCACCATGATAATCATAGTATCAAAACCCATCACTTCCCTTACTTTTTTAAGCGCACGGCATTCAAGCTCAAAAGCCGGAGCATATAGCGGGTCGCAGTAGCGCGATGCCCCGCGAAAACCGAGCATCGGGTTCTCTTCATGCGGCTCAAAAACTGACCCGCCTAATAAATCTTTATATTCATTCGATTTAAAATCGGTTAAGCGCACAACCACCGGGCGTGGGTATAAAGCTGCGGCTATTAAGGCTACATCTGCGGACAAAACAGAGACATAAAAATCTTGTAGTGAACCCCATCGGGCAGACTCTTGTTTCATCTTTTCTATAAAGACTGCATCGTGAACCTTTTCAGGAAACATAATGGCCATGGGATGCACGCCGATTCGCTGTGCAATAATAAACTCTAAACGCACCAGCCCCGCGCCATCTATGGGCAATAATGAAACTTCACAGGCGTTGTCCGGGTTGGCAATATTTACTAAAAGTTTGACCGCCAGTTTCTTGTCAGCTAATTCAAGTTTTGACGTTGTAAAAGGGATACTGCCCTCATACACAAAGCCCTCTGTCCCCTTGCTGCAGTCGACGGTAACAAGTTGATCAACTTTAAGAACTCGTGTAGCAAGATCAGTACCTACCAAAGCGGGCACACCAAGCTCGCGCGCGACAATGGCCGCATGGCATGTTCTGCCGCCACGGTCGGTGATAATAGCCGCGGCTAACTTCATGAGCGGCACCCAATCAGGGTCGGTCATCTGAGTAACCAAAATATCCCCCTGCTTGAAATCGCCACTCTGCTCTATGGCGGTGATAATTTTTACTGCCCCTGAGGCAATTTTGCGCCCAATACTTAAGCCACCGAGAATCGGCTTCTGTTCAGTTGCTTGCAGGTGGTAGAGTGATAATTGGCTTATTTTCTGACGCGCATGTACTGTTTCTGGGCGAGCTTGAACAATATATAATTTTTTATCGATGCCGTCCTGCGCCCATTCAATATCCATGGGTGTCCATTGGTTATTGCGGGAAGAAAAGTAATTTTCAATAATAATGCCGCAGTGTGCAAGTTCAAATATCTGCGGTTCTGTGAGTGAAAAAAGATTCTGTGCTTGCGGTGAAACGGGAGCAAGTTCCACTTGATTTGTCTTGCTATTAAACTGTGCTTTTACTTGCTTGTCGCCACACTTTTTTTTCACTAATGGCAGAAAACCTTCTAATAGCTTAGGCTTGTGCACCATAAATTCATCTGGATTGACCGTGCCACCCACAATGGTTTCTCCCAACCCATACGCCGCATTTATGGTAACAAAATCTTTATGGCCACTTTCTGTCTCAAGAGTAAACATGACTCCAGAAACGGCGTCATCTGAATTGACCATTTTTTGTATACCGACTGAAATACCGATATCTTGCTCGCTGAAACCCATATCTTTACGATAAGCAACGGCACGGTCAGTAAACAGAGATGCCATGCACTTTTTTATCGCATCAAGTAACTCTGGGACGCCCTGTATATGCAAGAAGCTCTCCTGTTGCCCTGCAAAGGAGGCGTTGGGAAGATCTTCAGTGGTTGCTGACGACCGCACTGCCACTGAAAGATTCTCTTGCCGATATTCTTGCGAAAGTGCACGATAGGCATCGGTAATTTCTTGTGTAAGATCGTCCGGGAATGCAGCTTTGTTAATAGCGTTACGCATCTGCTGCGCGGAGCCATCAAAAGTGATACCGGCCTGTTGTAACAAATAGTGATACCCTTGCACGGTGACAGCAAAACCATGCGGGATAGTTATCTGGTTACCCAGATCTTGAATCATCTGCCCCAAAGCTGCATTTTTGCCACCCACTAAAGGGATTTCATCAAGTGAGATATCTTTAAAAAATTTAATATATTTCATAGTATTTCAAAAGTTTTTTGTTTAAGTGTACATAATGCTTAGAGCATTATGATACAATTAGTATAGGGCAAATTTAATGGCAGCAATACTTATTATTTGAGTTTGCTGTGAACTTAGGGATGGGAATAACTATGGATAAATTACTGTTTTTGCTTTTTTTAGCTATTTCGCTGCGGGCGCAGAAAGATTACAGCGGATATACCTTGCGCGGCGGACCAAAAGATGTGATGCCCGAGGTTCTTGCTCGTCACAAAGAAGAATCTCATTTTGAACGTATGCATAGGCAGATCATGGGGCTTAAAAACGATATACAAAAAGAACAAGATGCATTAGCTAAAGAGCAAGAAGCTATTGATGATATGCGATTTGAGAACGGCATCAATAGGCTGAGCTTAGAACCAAAAAAATATACAGTGACTGATATATTAAAAAAACAGATCACCCTTGAAGACCATGATAAGCTTATCAAAGAAAAGCAGACCCAATTGAAAGAATTAGAAACAAGTTATGCTGCTTGGGTCGAAAAAGAGAAAAAACGAAAAGCGCTAAGGGCTGAATAAGCATTATTGAGAAATCGACAGCTGACGCGCGAATCGACTATCTGTATTATTTATGATATTATTTACCTAGATAATAGAAGCATTTTTTTTAGGAAATAATACAGATGATACAAAAATCTCTCTTTTTAACAGTTTTTCTCATATCTTCACTCTATGCCCCTAAAGTTTACAAAGATTATAGCGGGTATACCTTGCGCGGTGGCCCAAAAGATGCGGTGGCCGAGGTCTTGGCCCGTTATAGAGAAGAATCCCGCGAAGAGCTGGCCAAATTTAGATTATCACATGCGAATTTTGTGACTTCTCTTAAAAGACAAAACGCTACTATCGAAGATAAGCAAGCTGAATAAGATAAATTCTTCGCTTTAAACCGATTTAAAGTCAAAAATACCCAAACCAGCCATTTGAACCTGTAAATTCACTTTAAGCCGCATTGAATCACTGTATTACAGGGCTCGTTGCATAAGATACCCCATATGCTATAATTACTAATATAAATAAATGGAGGTTTCTATGAAAAACTTATTAAACCTTAAGAAATTAACTCTTTTAGGGGGTATTTTGGGGGTAATTTTGACCCTAGGGATACGTTTTTACCCTCAATTGCGTAAATCTGCACAAAATAAAGAATTTAACGGCTATAAGGCAGTCATTTACGATTTAAACGGAGTTTTGGTTAAAATCAATAAAATGGGTATCGCCCAAGAGATTGGCTTTAAAGATACCATGTTTTATTACCTTTTAGACTGTAAAGATAAGGCAGACGTACAGCGTAGGCTTTTTGAGACGCTTGCTACTCTAGATGGCTATGAAAATAGCCCGCATACTCCCTGTGGTGAGTCTGGTGAACCTATGCCAAAAATTATGTGCCGTTGGATGAATGGTGACATGAAAGACCCGCAACAAGAATTGGTAAGAATTAACCAGAAAATCGAGCAGTTAAAACAAGAAGGTTTTTTTAAAAATAACCGTGAACACCGCGTGATAAAAAATACTATTAACACGATGTTCCACCCTTCACAGTTAAATAAGCATAGAAAACCTATTAAGCCGATGCTTAAAATTGTCCAAGAGATTACTGATCATGGCACCTGTAAACAGTGTGTTCTTTCTAACTGGGATGAGCCGTCTTTTAAAGACTTCTTAACCACTAAAACGGGTAAAGCGCTTACGGATGTTATTGCTGAAAAAGATATCGTAATTTCAGCACAGATCAAATGTAATAAGCCACATCCTGACGCTTTTGGTCACGTTATGGACTGCAATGGCCTTGCTGCATGTGAATGTATCTTTATCGATGACCAATTAGAGAACGTTGAAGCTGCCCGTAAACTCGGCATGGTTGGGATACAGGTAAAAGATAATAACTATAAAGAAGTTAAAAAAGAACTTAAAAAATTAAATGTATTGTAATAATTAATTAGAAAGACAAAAGTGAAACAGCTATTCAAACTCATATTCACAACATTCTCATTAGGAATGCTTGGCAGCGCATGCGCGATGACGGCTCTAGAGCACCGCGATAAAGCTATAAATCAGAAGCTTATTGATAATAATGTTGGCTATAGATATTTGGAGAAATTCCCAAGTGAGATGCTGCTAGCAATTGCCAGCTATCTTGATCCGGAAAAAGATTTATCTCAACTAGCCCAAGTCAACAAAAGACTGCGTATCATCGTAGAAGATTTGCGTGATAAAGGTAAAGCTCCATATCCAGGCTGTACATTTTTTTCGCAACCCGATGATTGGTTATCGCAAATGACTGATCATATTCCCAAGGTGCTGCCTACAATCGAATTAAATAATAGATTAAAATTGCTTAATCCCACAGATGCAAAAAGCATCGTGCTTCAGACAAATAAGGGTGTGTATTTACCGGCGCATCTGGCAAGGCTTAAGCAGATAAAGTATCTTAACCTTAAAATGCCTGACCAATCTGATTGCATAAGCAGCTTTTATTGGGAAAAAGCGCAGGATGAAATAATTCGATATCGTACTGCGACATCATCAAGCAAATACAGACAATCTTATGAAAATTTTCTTCATTCCCAAAAGGATCAATCAATTATACCATTGCACAGGCTTCTTGACCTGTTGCCGCACCTTACCTGGTTGAAGCTCACCGATGATAAACAAAATGAATATCATTTCAAAGGCAGAGAAAAAATTAAAGATATTCAAGAAAAGCTGAAAACTCATGAGCTTGATGATGCGTATAATATAAGCAAAATTTTGCAAGAATTTTATAAAAAATAGCTTAAGTAAAGAAACGGAATGATGAAAAAAATAATCTTAACACTTACAAGCTTATTATCCTTTGGGGTAATAAGCTCAATTAGTTTTACTGAGTTGCCTATAGAGATCCTTGATCGAATAGCCCAATATGCTGGATATAAAGGCTCATCTGAGCTTGCCCGCACGGACAAAAAAATGCGCGCTGTTGTTGAAAACTTGCGCACGTTAGGCAAACTGCCCTACCCGATATATGTATTTAGCTCACACAATCTTCAGAACATCCCTGTCGACTATACCCATCTTCCACATACTCTACTTAATGAGCGCTTGAATAACTACGATAATAATCATCTTAGATCTATCGCCCTGGTGAATGGCGGAGCAACCAGGTTACCAATTGCGCTCGCGAAATATCCGGCGATTAAACACCTTATTATCGATTTCCCCCAATTAGGAAGTCCTCACTATCTGCTCGATCTCTTGCATAATAATTTATACACCCGTCTTGCCAACCATCTGCTAGAAAACTATGGACAAAATAGTTTTATCAAGGCCGTTCAAGAGGCGAATAACGTGATGATGCAACATCCACATCTTACTGTTATTGGCGTGCGCATAGTAGCCGCAATTAATCAACTGGCTCATCATGATGCCCCTTCTGCGGAAGAAGCAAAAGATACTTTATTTAAGTTAATACGTGAAGAAAACGAATGTTTTTCTATATCTGAACTTTCTCAGCGTTTACCTAACTTGCAAAAATTGGTGATCGCTACCTATCATGGAAATATTCAAAGGCATTGGCTCCTTGGAACAAAAGGGGAAATAGAGACATTTGAAGCCCTTTTTAAAACGCTTACTGCTTAAAGATATTTATGGGAAAAATAATAGTATTACTTACAAGTTTATTGTTCCTCGGGACGATAAGTTCTAACGATTCTACCGAAACATTCAATAATAATAACTGTCCGCTCGAGGTGACATCAGAGATAATACGCTATGTTGGGGATAAAGATGCATCGTCTGTTGCCCAAGTCAATAAATACTTTAATCGCATCGTAGAAGACTTAAGATCGCACGGAAAATTACTCTATCCAATGTTAGAATTTTCGCCCGTTAATAGTGTCAGGTTAGCCAAAATAAATAATAACCATGCTCGACGCATGCGTCTAGAAAGCCAACTTGCAGGGCCGCTACCAAGCCAATTAGCATCGTGTAAAAAGCTTAAGCATCTTCATCTTAAAACGCCCTATTTAGATAATAATACTCAAGATAATACGACAATAATGCTATGTGACCTCATCGACCAATTGCCCGCGCTTGAGCTTTTAACATTCGCTGGCGATAGCGGAAAAGAGTATCTTTTCCGGGGGGAAAAGCCAATAACTGATCTTAACTGTTGGCTTAAAGCGAATAGTTCATCTGATATCTCAGTTAAAGACACAATCTGGGCTATAGACTTAACTCAGAAGAAATAATCGGCTCTTTTTTGCTTATTTGACATCAAAAAAACGAGCTGTTACTCTCATAGTGTACGACTGTTAGTTATATTCAGAAGGATTCACTATGAAAATACCACGTACTACTTCATTTTTTCTGTTAACTTCCCTTATCATTACTCCTCAAACTCGAGCTGTTGACCCTCTTTCTGCACTTGCAGCTGCAGCAGCAGGCGCTGTTATTGGTGGCGCAGGATATCTTTTATACGATCACAGCCACTATAATTCGAGTAGCAATTGTGGAGATGCCTTAGACAAATTTTACCAGCAGCTTTACGCTGAAAATGTCTTTCTTAAAGCAGCTCACGCAGATTCTATAGACGCGCTTATGCCTGCCTATAAAAAATTGCTGAATCAGGAGTACACCTACAACCATTCGCTAAAAATCTCTGAGCTTACCCGCAAAATTGAATCCCAAGCCAACGAATTAATCAAGCAACTGGTCACTGAGCATACGCGCATTCAGCGTTATGCGCATTACCATGATTACGGTCATACCCATAAAGTAGAAAGTTGCCAACGCGCATTGCGGCTTATCCAAGATTTTTATAAAAACCTTATCTATGTGCGTGATTATTCCACTGTCAAAGATGAATTGATGACCGAACTGCATAATGCGCTTAACCAGGAATTACACAAGCAGGTAGCATATGAGCCGACCTCTTATCAAAAATATCCGCTGCATGATTATGCAAGAAAACTGCACTATGCCCATGCGGTATATAAAAAGTTTGTTCAAGATAACCACTTTTCCCACTATGGCACCGATACGCTCTTGCGTGAAAGTGAGACTCTTTTAAAGACTGTGCAAAAAAGTGCGGAATACAAGCTCGAAGAAAAAGAGATGGAGATTGAACGGCTTAAGGCGGCAAAAATTGCCCTTGAAGATGATCTTGAAATCCAAAGAAGNNGTGCAAGAGCTGAAAGAGATCCGCTATTGTCGCGAATGCCAACCATCTATCACCATCTGTTTACACGATCTGATTTAATCGCCTTCTGTCTCTTCATCAGCTTGCAATTCATCGATCATAGTTTCAACCGGGTGTTCTTCTCTGCGGGCATCTTCTGCGTCGATAATATCCGGCTCAACTTCATAAAGAGGTTTATCAAAGTATTCTTCAATAGCATCTTTGATGTCGCGCGCAAGGCCAACGAAAAAGACAACATCATATGAAACATATTTGCCGACAATAGCAGGTAGATCGTCATTATGCGGATTAGCCGCCACAACAAAAAGAACCGCACCGTCACGTTCATAGGGTATGAACATATTGCGGAGCATCTCATCTTTTGGGAACATGGTCACTAAATGGTGATCGAAAAAAAAGCCTTGAACATCGATCGCTTGTGTGGTGTAAAAAATGCCCAGGGCCTTTAAAAGATCCTCTTTTTCTATCAAACCCTCTTCTATCAGAAAGTCTTCAAAACCGGGAACAGAGCTTTTTAAAAATTCTTGCTTTAATGATTCTATATCATCTTTCTTAAGCATATTCTGCTTTTCTAATATATCGCATAGACAATCTACAAAGCTGATACAGCTTTTTTCCGATTTCATAGTGAGTGCCATTTATTTTCCCCTTTGATATATAATCTTGCTGATACAAGAGTAACGCAAACTTTAAGAGAAATTCAATGTCTATAAAATAATGCCCACAAAATAGGCGGAAAAGAGATTGGAAAGGGTAGCGGCGAGCAATGAATACCAAGCAAGCGCACTCAACTCAGAACGTCGATCAGGTGCTAAGGTACTTATGCCACCGATAACAATTCCGACACATGCGATATTGGCAAAGCCGCAGATGGCATAGGTCGCAAGCGCCAAGCCACGCTCGGAGAGATGCTTCCCAGAAATTTCTGCGAAAGCGACCATCTCATTTGCAAGAAACTTTATACCGATAAGCTCGGAAATATTAATCGCTTCCTGAGTGGGAACCCCCATTAAAAACCCGAATGGGGAAAAAAGATAGCCTACCAAATCTTGAAACGTAAAATTTGTTATACCAAAAAAGCTCCCTATAGCGACAAATGCCATATTAAGCATGGCTATCAATGCAAGAAACGAAAGCAATAAAGCACCAATCGCTAAAACAAGTTGCAAGCCATCCATAGTTCCCTGAATGATAGCCTCAATCAGATTCGACGCTTTTTGCGGTTGCACACTCGTTTTCACTTTAAGATCGTGCGATTTTTTTTGCGAAGGCATAATTATTTTTGCAAACAGTAACGATCCAGGAATGCCCATAAAATTTGCAGCGATTAAGTGGCTACCGGGGACACCCATTTCCATATACACAGCAAATAATGAAGCACTCATCATACTCAAGCTACTTACCATCACAGCAAAGAGTTCCGATTCACTCATAACGGCAAGATAATCGCGTATAACAAGTTGCGCCTCTGTTGGCCCCAAAAAGCTTTTGGCGACAGCGCATGCTGTCTCCGCGCTTGAAGTTCCTAGTAACGGGCGCAAAACATAAGAGATGCTCCGAATACAAAAATCAATAATCCCGAGATACGAAAGAACGGCAACCAACGCGGAAAAGAAGATAATAATAGGTAACACGTGGAAAGCGAAAATAAAGCCCCAAGGCTCTACTTGAGAACCGAGTGCACCAAAAAGAAATACGATTCCCTCATGAGCAGAAGTACCTATTGTTTTGGTCAGGCGAATAATTTGAGCCAATAATATCTGCCCAATATTCGTCTTCAACAGTCCAAAAGCCAAGATAGTTTCAAAGCACAAAATAAAGAAAAGATTTTTATAATTAATTTCTGAGCGATCAAACGATACGGCATATGCGATAAGTAATGTTAATAATGCACCAATAATGCAAGAAACCGCCGGATAGATAGCAAAAATATTGATCATACTACTCTTCTTCTCTTTTTTTACGGGTATATTAAAACGTTGAACTTAAAGCGCGCTTTCTCCGTTCTTCAAGATCCTTTTTCATGAGCGGCTCAAGAATATCATCCAGATTACCTTCCATAATAATATCAAGCTTGTTCAGCGTAATATCGGCGTTATGGTCGGTTATACGATTTTGTGGATAGTTATAAGTGCGCGCTTTTTCTGAACGAGTTGCTGAACCAACCTGCTCTTTTCGCTGCGCCGACATCTCCGCTTCCTGTTTTTCTTTATGACTGCTATAAAGCCTTGACTGTAACTCTTTAAGCGCTTTTGCCTTATTTTTATGCTGCGAACGCTCATCCTGACAAGCGACCACTACCCCAGTAGGTATATGGGTAATACGGACCGCAGAATCGGTTGTGTTAACATGTTGCCCGCCGGCACCACTTGCACGATAGACATCTATACGTAAGTCATTCGGATTAATCGTAAATTCTACCTCTTCCGCTTCAGGGAAAACAGCTATTGTAGCTGTTGAGGTGTGTATTCGACCAGCCGTTTCGGTTGATGGCACACGCTGTACACGGTGCACTCCCGCCTCGTGCTTTAAATAGCCAAAGACGTTCTTACCTTCAATATGCAACACGATGTCACGAAATCCACCTAGATCGGTGGGGCTTTCGCTGGCAATGGATGCGCGCCACTGTTTTTTAGGAGCGTAGAGCATATACATACGGGCAAGATCACCGGCAAATAGAGCGGCCTCTTGACCGCCTGTACCAGCACGGATCTCTAAAAATATGGACCGGTTATCTAACTCATCAGGGGGAAATAACAGCTTTTCAAGCTCAAAGCCCTGTTCATGCATTTGACGAGAGAGGGAAACCTCTTCTTCTTCAAGTAGAGCAGTATATTCCACATCTGTGGATTCTGCCTTTTGAGCAATGACACCACTCAATTCAGCTTCAAGTTGGATTATAGCCTTATAGAGACCTAAAAGCTCAGAAAGGTGTGAAAACTCCTTCTGAAGCGTGGATCGCTTTTTAGAATCAAGCGTCGGGCTTAATAGTTCTTCCGAAAGAGAGGCATATCGCGCTTCAAGCTTATCCCAAGAAACAGCCGCTAAGCCTTCTGATAATAAGCTCATCACTAGGCGTTTTTATTATATTTTTTATTGAATTTCTCAATACGGCCAGCCGTATCAACAAATTTCTGTGCGCCAGTAAAGAATGGATGTGAATCACTGGTTAAGCTTAACATAACAAGTGGATAGACATTGCCATCATCATGAACAAGAGTATTGTCCGTTTTGATAGCTGAATCGAGGATCAAAACTTTACCTGTGGTAGAGTCTTTAAAGACAGTTGGACGAACTTCTGGGTGAAGATTTTTTTTCATAATAAAAGCGACCTTGTATTAAAGTTGATGGACTGACGTCCATTTTTATAAGCAATTTTCTCTTAATTATACCAAAAACCCTATAATTTGCAATGCAAACGGTAGAGAGCCAGCGGCTCCCGCTAAATATCTAAAAAAGGGCCGCTGGAAAAAGGCTTATTTTAAAGAATAAAAGACCCTATTCATCCCAAGATGTCACAATTTTTATAAAAAATTAGTTTTTTTTAACACGCTCTAAGCCAAGGCCCCTTTTCGAACTAAAGATTAAGCTGAATTTGCGATTAATTCAGCGTTTTTTGGACCATGAACTATAGAATTAAATAAATCATCCCAATCACTGATCAAATAGACCCTAAAGAAGCTGCGCAGTAGCTCCCAAAAGTCTCTTCTTGTTTCCTGACTTTCCATAGCGGCCTGAAATAGGCCGCATGCAGCTTCCTGTATCTGATCAACAAGAAACGCCAGCATCATTGTCATAGCAAAAATTGTGTGTAAATTTTTCTTGCCATGACCGAAATTATGTTCGAATTGGTAGCCTTGGTTCTTGAGCGTGTTAAAGGTTTCGTTCTCAATTTTCCATCTAGCCCTACCTCCGAGCATGAGTTCATATACATTATTATTCGTAATTTTATGACTTGTAATCCATGTAAAAACTTTTTTAGTTGTTGTTTTACCTTTAACTTCTTCTGCTATACACTCTAAAAAATTAACATTAGGCGCTTCTTTATTGTCATTGATCGGTACATTATTTATGTACCTAAAAGTGTAATTATTTTTTCCCATGGCTAATGTAACTTTATCAAGCTCTAAGCCCTTGATCCAATCAAATAAACTCTTATTGCCCGATGGCTTTACGTTAATTATGAGGTCATAACCTAAAATTAACTCCGGGTGTATTGGCTGTGAGAGCGTCAGTAACTATCGTAAAATTCAATCGTGGATGTTCTTTTTTTACATGATTCAAAAATCTGCGCATTGCGTTGGATTCACAGTCATTTTTTGTTGTTCCATCTTGTTTAACAATGGGTTCAGGACAAAGCGGAATAACCTGCTTTAGACCAGGTTTTATAATTGATCCAGCCAAAATTTGATGATAATAACCCTTAATCCCATTACTGTGTTCTCTTACGCCACAATTATCACAAAACACATTCTTGGATTCAAATACTTCCGTACCATCGACTGCAAGCAAATATCCGTTCATAAAAACATACTGCGCCAAGAGCTTCCCTCTTTGAATTTCTTCAAATAAATTTAAGAATGCTGGACGCAGTTTTTCAGGATCTACTGGATCTAATTTTTCTCTCATATATGTATGAGAAGGTGCTGCTTCTAACTTATATAATGACTTGAGATTATGCTTTATAATTTTGTTATTTGATGCATTATCAAACGCTAGCAAAGATTGCATTTTTAGGCTAAACATCGCAAATGATGACATTAAGCAATCTTTAATACTTATTTTTGATACCAGCCCTCGCTTTTCTTCTCGCTTTGGTTCGGGTATATCAAAACTTTCTCTTACCACTTTTAATAAATTTTTTATCGATAACTTTTTTTCTAAACCACTTTGTGGTCCACGCTTCATCATTTTTTACACCTTCAAGAAAATTTCTTTTAAAAAGTATAAAAAAAAATTGTTATTTACGCGAAAAATTATTTAGCGGGAATTGCTGGTAGAGAGCCTGTATTGACAAAAACTCCAATAAATAATACACTATTAGTAAATACAGCGACGGTTTTTCCAATAAACACGGCATTCTAAAGAAAGGACGATCATGCAAAACAGCATTATACTCATATTAACTCTCTTAACGTTCGGGACCATTGCCGCCTCGGAACAAGAAAGACCAGTGCTTTCTCCGCGCTCTTTGACGCCGGTACCTCCCCATCCTACACCTGTTAGCACCGCTGCTGATATACCTAGTCCAGCATTTGGCTTAGTACCCGGAACCCCTTCCATATTTTCAAGCTCTTTAGCCAGCACGCCTTCAGGAACACCCAACCCTACAGCATCACCTGTACCATCAACGCCTATTCGACTGCTGGAAGCTATGACACCCGAAGAAAGGGAGCTGGAAGAGGCAAGCAGAAGAGCCAGACGCCAGAGACACAGAGACATACAAGAGGCGGCCCGCGAGGAAGCTCTTGCCGAGTCACGCCGTCGTGTTGAAGCAGAATTGGCAGCTCTGGCCAATATAGGAAGACGCGGCAGAAACTTTGTTAATAGCCTTGGCAACAATGATAATGTGACGCCAACGACCGCAACTCCAGCAAATCGAGGAAGACGCGGCAGAAATTTGGCTAATAGGCCACTCAGTAATAATAATAACAATTAAGGTACCCATCATGAAAAATCATATACTCATATTAATAAGCATCAGCGCCCTTTCGCTGCACACTATGGACCGGCCAGTAACCCCTGAGCCGACCACTCCCACGAATCAAATGGCTTTTGTTCTTATTCAATCAAAATCGCCCGAACAGAAAGTTCCTTCGAATACGCCACAAAAATCGGAACGGCTGTTTCGCGCAAATCCAGTCCCTTCAATTGGCGCTGACGGGCAGGAAGAAGAGATCACCTATTTATCAAGCAGTGATGAAAATGATAGCGAATCAGAAAGTACGAGCGAAATGGACGAAAGCACCGATTCAGAATATTTCGCAGATGATTCAGACAGTGATACCTCAGATATCGATTTTTCTTCAAATCCCACCACTCCAACCAACACTGCAGGTTATGACATTGATACCATCTTTGCATCAATTTCCCCAGGGACTCGAGCAAGTAACCATGAACTTGCTGCTCTTATTGCAGCAAGAGAGCAAGACCGTGCATATCTAACTGATCTAGAAAGACGGCTGGCAGAGCGCGCAAGCAATCAGCAAAACTAATACCATATGGTGGGCAATGCTCAAGAGAAGCCCCCCCTTTTTTTATTTTTTTTCTTATTGAATTTCTTCATTCGCTCTATCATATAACCACTTCGCTTGCCGTAAACCAATAGCTCTAAATTCGAGCCATTATCCCTATAAAAAGGCTCTTCGAAAGAAATGCCCTTCTCAAAAGATCCTTGCTGCAATTCCTCATCTTTTAAAAGAAGCCCTGCTTCAAAACTCAAATAGGGGAAATTTGTAATATGAGCATCTAAATATTCTAAAAATTCGCATCTTTTTTGCTCGCATGCCTTAATAATCACTAACGTTACATAAGGGGAGAGCCACTCGCATTCTTCCGACTTCGCACAAACTTCCTGCTCATGGGCAATCAATGCTTCAAATAACTCTTTATCTTTAAAAGAACTTCGAATAAATCGATGCTGATAACTTTTAATTTTCTCACAAAAACTAGGCCGGGTTTCGCTTGCAGTAATTGCATCTAAATTATTTTTTGCCTCTTTCAAGTAACCAGCAAGAAGTTGAGTTTCCTTAAAGTAAGGCAATTCTACTGGCGAATCTAATGCTTCAAGTTGAGATACTATCATTTTTGATTTTTCTGAAAATTCACCGCGCCATTCAAACGTTACCACAGCATGTGCGTGCACGATAATACCCACAAAAGGGGCTACAATAAAAATACGCATGGGCCCGTTCTTTCTATTAAATTCTATTTTACAGGAAAGTTGAAATAGCTACTCTCTTGATCGGCGGGAAACGGCTCATTCTTGAGCGTGAAATGCCACCATTCCTCAGCTATATTTTTAAAGCCATGCTGATCCATCATGTTTTTCAAATAGAGTCGCAATTTCTGGTGCTCTGGGCTAATTAATTCATTTTTTGTATGCGAAGCAAGATCGAATAGATCGAATGACGAGCCCATATCAACAGTGCCATCATCTAAAATAACAATGGTGAACCCGTCGGCCAATGTGCGCTTTTTTTCTATGATCTCATGCGGCACAAAGCCGTTTTTGATAAGTGCAAGGTCAACCGTGCTCCCGCGACTGTGGCCAGATTTTGTCGCGACATATCCTAAATCAAATACCTGATCTTTATCAATGCGCGGGTAATAGCGTGCTTTTTTAGATTGGCTTTTCACATCTTTGCCCCATCTTACAAAATGATCAACGGCCTGCTGGGGGCGATAGGCATCATACACCACCAATGAATAACCATCTTTTTTGACGGCAACATGCACCTTCTTTAATGCCTCTGCGGCCTGTTTGGTTAAAATAACCACCGGCTTTTCATAGCCATCGACAGGCTTGCCCACAAAGTTTTCATCACCAAGATAGCGCAATGAAACATGAATAGTCGGATCTATTTCATGAAGATAGACAAAGCCCTTTTCGCGGATAGCCGGAGTGAGTTCACCTTTTGATTCAAAATAGGTACATGAAGCAATCATCATGAGCAGGAAACTTTTTTTCTCTTTTAAAAAAAACATAGGTAACGCCTTCAAATAATAGATTTCATTCTTTATACAGAATACACAAATCTGAGCCTACATTAAAATCAAATGACAGATCAATGCATTTTCTAATTCTAATCGCTTGGGATCAATAAGAAAAAGATCCCCAGGATAAATCCTAGGGATCTTTTTTAGAAAATAACTCGGAACTATTTTTGTTTTCTGCCCATTATCTTTAACATGTAAAGAAAGAGGTTTATAAAATCGAGGTACAATTGCAGCGCACCGAGCAATGCGATTTTGCTCCCCATGGTGCCCGCGGCATTATCTTCTTCCATGCTGTAAGCAAGTAACTTTATTTTTTGCACATCATAGGCGGTCAGCGCAGTGAATAAAAGCACCCCTACCCAAGAGAGAATATAATCAAGGCCGCTGCTTGCAAAAAACCAATTGGCAAAAGAGGCAATAATAAGTCCCCATAAGCCCATGATTAAAATACTTGAAAAGCGGGATAAATCACTTTCTGTGTAATAACCATATATCGCCATACCGCCAAACATGCATGCCGCTGAGACAAAGGTCATGCAGATAGATGACATGGTGTACACTAAAAATATTGGTGATAATGACACGCCCATCAAGGATGAATAGGCCAAAAAGCTCAATACAGCAGCTTGATAACTCATGCTCGTAATGCGAGATGACATATAGACCACTAAACCAATCTGCAGCGCCATGAGCGCATAAAAGACAACAGGTGATGATAAAAGATAGATAAGTACGGCTGGATGAGCAAACATATAATATGAAGTTGCCGCAGTCACTGCCAAACCGGCAAACATCCATGCATATACTTTATGCATAAAGCGCCCGATCGATTCTGAAGAAGCCATGTTTACGTAGAACATATGCGTGCCCTTTCTGTTGAATAAAAAAGATATTTTCTTTAATCCCTCATAGCCCAGTATACCATAAGGGAGGGACTCAGTCTAAAGGCTCAATCAGATCCGCATACGCTTGTATATGAGGTAAATTGTACTTACGGTAAAATGCATGCATGAAGTTTTGATATTTTTCTTTTTCAGCACCAACGGGATATTCGGTATGAGATGAATGCTCAAGCACTAAAAGATGGATATTCGTATGCCCTTTTTCGATTAACTTATTATACAAATTAAGCGTATTTTTATACGGAACTTCGCCGTCAGCTTTGGACGTAATAATAGCGACAGGTTTATCTTTGGTAATTATTTTATCTACCCATGCCAACGGTGATGGCCCATCTTTTTTGAAACGTGAGAATGGCAATGCCATTAATAATTTTAATTTTGTTCTTTGTAAAAACGGCGCATGTTTAATGATATTCGGCACTGAATCGAAAATGCCTTCACACACAACTGCTGCGATATCGCCTGCTTTATTTTCTGAATCAAGCTGTGCAAAACTTTCAAACACCGTAGCAGATCCGCGCGATATACCATACATTATCGCTTTTTTAGGCTTCCCCCCACCCACTGCTAATTGCTTTTGTACTGCATCGATATAGAGGGCAATATCATCATCCTGAGCAACATTAACTTTAAAAATATCCACAGCATGTTGCTCTAATGATTCGCCATGTGAAGATGCTCCAACGGTGATGCCAAATTTTTTGTTGGCAAGATGTGAAACTAAAAAATTGAACGGTCTCCACGCGAGCGTCAAGCCATATGCAAGATCATCTCCAGCTAAGGGATAGCTCAAGGAAAAATCATGATGAGCCATCTGTAAGCACAATGTAAGCGAAAAAAGTGACGCAGCCTGACCAGCGCATAAGAATAGTTCCTGAGACACCGACCCGCGTGGGGATATTTCAGCGAAATTAACCGCGGTGACTGTATCTGGCACCGTTATAATGCCTCGGCTTCCTTTTGCTATCTGGCCAGTAGGCAGTGTAAAAGATGGTGTCAATTTTGCAAACTGCACCGCGCTTGAAAACATGCCCGGTGCGCCGACATATACATAATCAATGGTACCGCGTGATGGGTCTGTCCATTGCTGGGCATATAAACCGGTGCTTATTATGAGGATACTTATTATTTTTTTTAACATTATAATTATCGCATGAATAAAGTTAAAGTTATCTCTATTTTTTTAGTATACCATTCCCTTCAAGAATTACAAATTGAAACAATAAAGTCCCTGAGGGGGATTTCTTCCTCCATCTGTGCTATACTCAAGGGCATGAAAAAGAATTTTAATAATGTTCATATCGGTATTAAAGGCCCGCTTCTGGATACCCTGAGGGTCAATTTCTCCGATGCAGTTGACTTTAAAAGCTATCCATTTAGCTTACCCCTTATTCAAAACCTGCAAGAGATCCGTTTCCCTCACCAAGTCACCTTTTTTGTGGGTGAAAATGGCACGGGGAAATCGACTATTCTTGAGGCAATTGCACTCAAATCGGGTTTTGGCTCAGAGGGTGGCAGCAAAAATATTCATTTTAAAACTTCGCAAGAAAAAACCTATGTCGGCATAGAGCAACTTGCAGACCAGATAACTCTCTCTTGGAACTATAAACCATTCAACGGCAATGGTTATTTTTTCAGGGCAGAAAGTTTTTTTAATATCGCAAACTATATCGATCTCCTGGCGCAGAATGGTGGCCCAGAGCTGGCCTATGCGCCCTATGGCGGCAAATCGTTGCACGAGCAATCGCATGGCGAAAGCTTTTTAGCATTTTTCAACAATAGGTTAGGTAACGGCGGTTTTTTTATCTTTGACGAACCGGAAGCCGCACTATCACCGCAGCGGCAACTTTCTCTTATGATTATAATTCATGAAATCTGCAAAAACCCCCATGCGCAGTTTATTATTGCTACCCATTCACCCATTTTATTGGCATATCCTGGAGCTACTATCTATTCATGTGATGGTGATAATTTAAAAACTATTGCGTATACCGATACGAGCCATTATCAAATCACCAAAGATTTTTTGGATGACCCGGAACGGCACCTGAAATATCTATTTGAAGATTAATGTGCCGTCGTACCCGTGGTGCGAAACGCACTACTTTGATTTCGCTATGTCAATCGTAACCGCTCATACTGAGTACTTCGACGTTGCTCAGTATAAACCCAGCGGAGCACGCCCGCCGAAGCCTTGGCGAAGGCTGGGTCGAAGTATTAAGCGGTTATTAAAATCCATGCGGTCGTCTCTTAATATTAATCCAGCTCAAAAGATTCTGAAAATTTTGGAATTATCACCGACCAGCCGAACCGTTCTTCAATCTTTTTTTTCAGTGATTCGGAAGATTCAAGCTCGCCATGCGTAAGAAATACTTTTTTAGGCGCATGCTCAAAATATCCCAGCCATTCCAAGACCTCGCTGTAATCAGCATGGGCCGAAAGTGCATGTATCGTCTTTATCTCAGCCTTAACTTCAAACCATTGACCAAAAATCTTGATCTCTTTTTCTCCATCAACAAGTCGCCGCCCTTTGGTGCCCATTGCTTGATACCCCACAAAGGCTACCGTATTTTTAGCATCAGAAATATAGTGCTGCAGATGATAAATAACTCGACCACCATCAGCCATGCCGCTTCCGGCGATGATTATCGCTGGGTGGTTAATAAGATCAAGCGCCTTTGACTCTTCGACAGTAGGCGTGTATTTTGCCGTAGAGCATACCGCCTTACATAAAGATGGTGATAAGGTATGCTCGCCTTCAAATGTGCAAAAGAGCTCTGTGACAGCTATCCCTTCTGGGCTATCTAGATAGACAGGAAGATCCGGAATAATTCCCTTTTGCTTGAGTTGATAGAGGCAGTATAAAATTGTTTGTGTCCGCATGACCGTAAAAGAGGGTATAATCAGCACCCCGCCCTTTTTCATTGTCGCATTCACTACTTCGCCTAAAGCCTGAATAGGGTCAGTATCAGCATGAAGCCTATCGCCGTAGGTCGACTCAAGAACTAAGTAATCGGTCTCTTTCAAATGCTCAGGCGGCCGCATAATCAACTGATGTGGCCGGCCCAGATCGCCCGAAAAGGTGAGTTTCTCCTTGCCATCTGATACGACCACAAATGATGAACCGAGTATATGACCAGATCTGATTAAAGTAATAGCAAGAGATTTGATCTTAAAAACAGTATCGTAATCCACTCCCTGGAAGAATTTTAATGAATTTTTTGCATCATCTTTGGTATAAAGGGGCTGTACTTGAGGATGCTGTGGGTCGCCATGCTTATTTGCGTTTTTTGCCTCTTGCTCCTGCAGAGAGCCGCTGTCGACTAATAAAATAGCGCACATTGCAGCAGTCGGCTTTGAACAATATATTGGCCCTTTAAAGCCATTTTTTACTAAAAGAGGTATGTAGCCTGTATGGTCTATATGTGCATGGGTCAATACAAGAGCGTCGATGCTTTGCGGATCAACGGGAAACGGGTCCCAATTGTGCTTAGTAAGATCCCTTAGGCCCTGAAACATTCCACAATCAACCAATATTCTTACGCCGTTATCTTCAACCAGAAATCTTGATCCGGTCACCTCTTGCACTGCACCTAAAAAAGTTATTTTCATTCTGTTCCCTTTCAGTACTCTCTTAAAGTAAGAGAGTAAAACAAAAGAGATAGTTTTTGATAGCTTCTTCTTTCATCTTCTTTTTCTTCTTGGGCCCGAAAGATGAAGAATAAAAAAAGGCCTACTATCGTTTAAAATAGTAAGCCCTTTTAAGTTCATAATAAATGAAGTATTAACTACAGAAGCATTTCCCGCCATTGAATGCTTCTGTTTTAATTGTGCAAAGTCTATTTTTGTATTGCATTTAATTTGTAGACGATCAAGATTAATTCTTGCAAGCATTCTTCATAACGCTTGATAAGAGCCTTTAAATGATAATATTCTACCCTACGTCTCATTAATGAAGATTTTATTCTCACGATTTCATCGCTATATTTCCGATCATTAAATAAATCTTGTTCAATGAATCGTTTAATATCAACCTCAATAGTAAATGATCGATCTAAAAACTCATCAAAGTCCTCTACTTTGCTTATGAAATCTTCTTTCGTTTTACCATGCAATGAATTGATCACTTTTAAATAAATAGCAAGGCCTCCTGATGTTAACGCATCAATGATTACTTCCTGCGCTGAAATTTTTTCGCTCAAGTCAGAAAGTTCCAGTGCCTTTTCCTCCTGGGCATTTTTCAGTATTTGTAACTGTATTTCCGACTCACTTGCAAAGCAAGTGATAGAAAATGCAAGTAAAAGAGCGCTCAAAAACATGCCTTTATATGTCATAGTAATCCTAAAATTTAAATTGGTTGATTTAATCAATTGTTAATTGATTTCTTGTATTCATTGTAATGCAACAATTTAATAAATCTTATTTTTGTAATTTTATTATTTCTTTATTGATATTGAGTGTTTCTTGTAAATATTCTTCATAACGCCTTACAAGTTCCCTTAAGAGTTCCATTTCTATGAAGTGTTTTATCAATAAGGCTTTTATTCTTGTAAGCACATCACTGGTTTTCGCGATATTGAAAAATTCGTCCGTAAGAAATCCTTTAATATCATGTGCGGCTAAAGCCGTATCCAAGCGGCCACCAAAAAAAGCAATCTCATTTCGGAATTTTCTTTCTTCTGGCTTGTCCAATGATTTGCATGCGATCGCGATAATATTTCCGCACTTAAGCATAATTTCTTCTAACAGATCTTGCTTTTCGATAATTTCACTACTCATCCGAGAAAGCTTAATTCCCCTTGCAAAAACATCATCTTTCAACGCTTGCACACGCTTATCAATAGCGCTATTGCAAACAATAATGAATGGGATCAAAAGTAGGCTTAAAAATATACTTTTATGTGTCATAATAGTCCTCAAAACTGAAATTAATTGATATAAATAATTATTGATTGATTTCTTGTATTCGTTGTAATTGATTGATGCGTTTCAAGATTACTTGCGAATATCGCACGTCTCCAGAGCCTCTATAAAATCACCCTGTTCAACACATGTAGCGTTTCTCCGCACGGCACGAAGCGCCGCCTGATTAACCAAATTTGCGCAATCAGCGCCGGAAAAACCTTTTGTTTTTGCAGCGAGCGTATCAAAATCGATAGCATCTGAAAGTTTTAATTTTTTACTGTAAAATTGTATCAGCTCTTTACGCTCAGAAAGAGTGGGTTCTTCAACACGAACTGCAATATCAAAACGGCCAGAACGCAAAAGCGCTGGATCAAGCTGATTTTTATTATTTGTCGCACCCACAACAATAATCGGTTTGCTTGAATCGGTAGACATGCCATCAAGTTGCGTCAAAAGTTCTGCAATGATTCGGTTATTCTCTGTTTGAGCACCGCCGCCAAATTCCTGGCCACGAGTACCGATCGCATCTATTTCATCGATAAAAATAATGCAGGGGGCTTTCGCGCGTGCCTTAGCGAAAAGTTCTTTAACTTTCTTGACGCCTTCGCCTACCCATATATCAGTAAACTCGGCACCATTTATTGCGATAAAATCTACGCCAGCTTCTCCTGCAAGGGCTTTGGCAAGTAAGGTCTTACCATTTCCAGGTTTGCCTTCGAGCAGCACCCCTTTAGGCATCTGAGCGCCAATAGCAGCATACGCTTCTGGATGTTTTAATGCGTTAACAATATCAAGAAGCGCATTTTTTGCGTTCTGTGCACCAACAACATCGGCAAACGTAATATTTTCTTTAATAATTTTTTGAGTGGCGGTATCATGCGCGTCTTGAGATGCCCCCATGATATCCATATCGGGAAACTTGTTACTCAGCGCATAGAGTATAAGAGGAAGGGCACCATATGCCTGGACAGATACCATTTGTGCAGAAAAGATAACAAAAAGCCATGAGACCAGTATTCTTGTATTCATATATGCCCTTTTTGAACCTTATTTTAAATTGAGAGAGAATATTCGTTTTGAACGTCGATGACATCTACCTTTTTGCCCCATCGCGAAAGCATCTTATTCACAAATTTAAAGAAATATGTTTCATAAGTCGAAGACGACTTCCATGCCTGTGGGAAGCAAAGTAATGGCCAGAAAAGAAACCAGCCGCCCACTTGGAACATAATTTTAGTATTGTGCATCTCTTCATCACGGATACCGAGATTGTATTCCCATATATCAATCCGATTGCCTCTGCTATCAACCATAGACGGGACAACGGTTTCCGGCTCGCCCATATGAAGAATCACTTGCCCCATGGTCATGTTCTGATGAAGAGATAGGGTCTTAGCTGCCTGCTTTTTACGCGCACATGCCGGGGCCAAAGCCACGATCATAGCCAAAGCTAAAAACATTATTTTTTTCATTACTTGAGCCCTTAATCCATTATTTAACTATTATTCAGATAGTAACAATTGTAGCATATTGAGAATTTTCGTCAAAAATGGCTTATCACGCCACAGGTATAAATACCTGTATTTGGGCTGTCCTCGATGATCAATTCGTACCCTTGCACCTCATCAGCGCTATGATCATCATATAGAAAGTTAGTTTTCACAAATCCCAATCTTTCATAAAAAAATGGCGACATTGTATTTATTTTCTGCGTGACTACTGCTACTGATTTGACATCGGGGGCATACTCTTTGATCGAAGAAACGAGCGCCTTACCAACCCCTTGCTGCTGAAATGAAGGATCAACACATAGTATATCGATAATTGCGGATCGTTCACTGCATAGAAATAGTATCCATCCCACTACTTGACCATTCTTTTCAGCTACAACCAATAGCATATTGTGGCTTTGCTCGAGCTTATCAAAATAATCATCAAAATATTGTACAAACGATTCCTCAAGTGGCCCCGCCCAGTGATCTTTATATACCTGCCCAAATGCATCTATATAAACCGATTTCATCGAAGGCACAATCTCACAAATAGTGGGGGCATCGTGATTATCATACTTGGTCAGTGTAATTGCTGTTGCACGCATTCCGAGTGTTATTATGGCCAGTAAAAAAATCAATCTTTTCATGATAATATCCCTATACAAGATCTAATCGTTTGAAATTCTGCATGTCTTTCATGAATATTACGCACATGGTTGTTCAAGAATACGAGCGAATTCAGCCGCCGCTTTTCTATGGCCTTCTTCAATAATTTCTTTCAATCCATTGCGAATAGAGCCATTATGGTCTCTTAGCGCTACTTCAGTTAAAGAGCTTCGTTCAACCGCATCTACCGCTTCTGGGTAACCATAAAATATTGCTTGCATGATTACCATAGTACTAAAATCATTTACAAATTCTGGTCTTTTATCTTGATCTTTTTGCGATAATCCATTAATTACGTAATTACAATATTCCAAAGATTTTTTTGTGCCCGTGAGTCCATTGCAAGCATTTAATTTTTTCATAACATCAAGAATTTGACCATAAGTCATACCAACTTTTTTAGGGTCAGTCTCTCGCGGATATCGAATAGTTGCAGGTTCTTCTTGCCACCAAACCTTTGGGTGAATATCTTTTTGCATAGCAATATTTTGAGAAACTGTCGCGAAAAGAAGCATAAATATCAAAAAAAATTTAGATAGTCCCATAAAGCCTCTGACTAATATTAAGTTTTTACTAAATTACTTGTTCAGATATTATACCATAATGCTTCTTTGGTTGCCATTATGCCATCAGCGCATGCGCATTCTTTAATAAGTAAGACACTTTATCATTCTTTTTGATTGCGCCCATACGATTCACAATGCCGTGTGGGCATTTTTTTATTTATTTAACAAAAGATATTCGACTATCGGTGCGTCCGGCTCTGGCATAGGAAATGATGAAAACTCTTCGACAGTTACCCATTTGATCTGCAGATGCTCAAATAGATGAAATTCTCCCTCGAATTCTAAGACAGAATATGCACGCAATTCGGTTAAAAAACCTTTGTGCTCGAAGAAGCTTGAACAGAGATAACTACCAACTACGGCCTGAATGCCAAACTCTTCAAATAGTTCTCTCTTGAGGCACTCTTTTTCAGTTTCGCCCTCTTCAATTTTTCCGCCAGGAAATTCCCACAAACCATAAAAAGCGTCTTGCTTTCCTC
>PLTG01000005.1 GCA_003165355.1 Candidatus Babelota bacterium
TCTGTTGAGGATTTTTTAAGAAAAAGTCATCTTCATGCGCTCGGTTGGTCTGTTCAGTATCGATCAGATAAACTTTCCCGTCTTTGCCAAATACACAGTTAGGAGCTTTCATATCTGCTATATAAGCCTCGCGGCAAACTATACGCAATTCTTCCAGGATCTCTTCAAAAAGAGTTGCATCAATAGTTTTGTAGTGTAAAAGATNNGATTTTCTTCTGGCGATAAGAGCATATCCGAGATATCTTGAGCAACCACTATGAAATTATCGTCAGATAACTGCGTATGGTCTTTCCCCGGTATCGGGTACAGATATTTTTTTATCACACGGATATGCTTAAGGTTTCTCTTTTCAATAACATCTTCAATGAGCTGTTGATACGCAACGCGGCTCACATTTTTATTCGTTACCTCTTTTTCACGGACAGCAAACCCGCCGAAGCTATTTGTCCAATGAATCGGCCCAAGCTTTAAAATATAGCCTGGCACTTCGGGCGTTCTAAAGACATAGTTCCATCGCGATATTTTGTGCATCTGGTGCTTTTGGGCAACTTTCCGACGCTCAGCATTTGAGATACAATTTTTGCGCTCAATAAATGCCCGTATAAACTCTGGGTCTTTGAATAAGGCGTCCACTTGTTTTGAAGCATGAGCCGGTAATTGTGCACGGTCGATGATATGTTGATATTCTGCGGCAGCATGCAAAAAATCTCTTGGCCATTCTTGTATAAGAAAGGGCGCTAGTCTACGCGTTATAGAAAGATGCGGCTGCGGGGCTTTCAAATCGCCTTTTGCCAGCTTTTTTGTGCATGGCTTTGCTAACGTGCCACCTACATGATCATGCTCTTTATACGCTATCTCGAGGTAATTATCGCCATACCAATTATCAAGGTAAGGGATCGGGTCGCGAGGCCCCATAAGTTGAAACGGACCAAAGGTATAGGTGCGTAAGGGCAAGATGTCGCTTAAATAAACTTCCCGATTGATGAGTTTTTCAACACTAAACCGGTGTTTATAAAACGCTTTCACGCCGTCATTACTGACAATAAAGATATCGCAGCCTGGGTTTAACAGTGGCGAATTGCCCACGCGTATACCATCTAACGGATATATCTTATACCCAAAAGGCATGGCGACTACGTCATAGCCGAGCGCTCTTAAGACGGGGCTACAATGTAAAAAATCCTGTTCATTTTCTTCAAAGATGCACAGATCTAAATCATCATCCCAGGGGATTAATCCTTTATGGCGCACGGCGCCTAAAAGTGTTCCGCTGTCTATCCAGTAAGGGATATCACAGATCACAAAAAAATCGTGCACGTCTGATACTGTTTGATAAATTTTTTGAACAAGTGTTTGGCTGATTGGTGCAAATGGATCAGGAGTAAGTTGCGCAACGGGTTGACATCCATTTGATTGTAGGTACGCGCAGAGAAATATAAAACTATAAAATTTTTTTATCACAGGGACACCTTACTAAGCTTATTGAGAGACATCGCTCTGTGATTGCTCATATAATTTTTTTAAAATATAAAAATTTTCTTTATCGAGAGAAAATTCTTTCATAAAGCCGTCTTTGTCTATGGTAAAGCAACTACAGAATATCCGGTTGCTTTGAGTTTCAGGAAAATAGCGGCTGCAGCTGGCTGAATCCCCATTTGACGAAGTCGCTTCGTATCTTTCTGAATATTCATCAATGCGCTTGGTAACATTCTTTACTTGAGATACGCTTATTCGAACGTATGGGGACAGAGCTAGCCAAATTGTTGTGGCGTGTTTCATGGCACTCAAGGATACGCTGCAAAAGATTAATGTTGATAAGATAGCCAAGATTTTGTGCGAGTTGTTTTTTACCACAGAAGTCCCCTTTTCTGTAATGTAATAATCAAATTATTATTATCACGTTCAATTTGTATAGACCGTGGTTTGACGTATGCTGGAAGACTTTTTGAAATGGAGAGCTCTCTCGTTTTTTCAATGTTGCACGTTCCTGATAATGTCACGTTTGATTCATTAATGGTGATCAAAATTGTCTTGCCGCCATCTTCTAGGTAACAGCTAATATTCCCCGATTTATCTTCAGCCCACGTGATCTTATTTTTATCAAGTTCGGCAAAGTTTAGTTTGATCGTTACTCTATTTCCCGCATCTTTAACTTCAAGCATATGCGCTTGCTTGCAGAGCGTCACAAAAAATGTTGTAGGATCAAATGTAATGCGTTGGCTTTGATTTATATTGACGTTCACGGTGGCATTTGTAGCAGCAGTGAATAGTAATGTATTAAAAAAACAAAGGAGCAGGAATAATCTTTTCATGATATTTCTCATAAAACTTAGAACAAAATACTTTATGTCGTTTAGCAGTATACCCGAATTTTACTTATTATCTAAAGCATTTTGAGAGGTGAGTGACATGACATCAACAACAATTAATTCTATGTAGGAAAGGCAAGCTGTCAGAGATGATATTCAGAGATGATATATCGCTTGCTCATAGCGACTCTAAAAACTCTTCTAACTTCTTAACAGTCTTTGACAATGAATGTTTTCCAAATGCGCAGGAATCAATGAAATGGCGTTGCCTTGGCCCATCTCCTCTAGGATACTCAGCAATAGTGTAAAC
>PLTG01000040.1 GCA_003165355.1 Candidatus Babelota bacterium
CTGATGAAGCAGTGGTTGTATAAAATTATTGTACTTATAGTGATTATGAATTTTTGTGTTGAGACAGTTTATTCATTTACGTCTCAGGAAATTCAAAGCTATATTCAATTAATTTTAACTATTGATAAAGCGTTACAGCAAGAGGGTGCGGATGCATCACTTATAGCAGTAGAAAAAGACATTATTGGTCTTATTGAATTATATGAGGAGATCCAGGGTAGTTTAACTCCTGCAGAGAAAGATCTGGTAGATCAGTGCATTGATCGGTTAGGTAAAGTTGTTGCCACAAAAGCCCCGCGAATTGGTGCTCCTGCTGAACGTGCCCCTATTAATGTTGATGATAGATATTTTGATCTTCGTGATGAATATTTAAGAAACCTTATTATTACCGGTTCTTTGATTGCTCCTAACTTTAATAGTGTGCAGCCCGATTTAGACCCATTTGTCTTAAAAGCTGGTGACACGATGACGGGCAATTTAACGTTCGCCAATCAGCATGGGGTAGTTTTTGATGATAGTGCGGCAAATTCTGTATTTATTCAAGCGCCTACTCTTTTGAATACTTCATATACTATGCAGCTACCTGTAGATTCTGGGATCTCTGGCCAGGTACTTGCAACTTCTGGTGGCAGCCCCGATCAACTTTTTTGGACAAGTATTTCAGCAGTTGTAACATCGTCTATTAACCTTTTTGGTGATGTAATTGGTTCAGCATCGGCGACAGTGGTTAAAACAGTGTGTGGTGTGCCAGCATGCAATTTAGTACAATCATATTCTACTATTTTGAGCGGGACTTCAGCAGATAGCCCTAATACATTGGTTTTACGTGATGGTTCGGGCAGTTTTTCAGCTACCACTATAACTCTCACAGGCAACTTGATATTAGAAAATTGCAATGAAATTCAATTTTATAACCAAAGTGATACGGAATTTGTAGGTCTTCGTGCGCCATGTACCACCATTAGTCAACCAAATACCATCATTTTACCTGCCACTCCAAGTAGCGCTCAGTTTCAGGTGCTGGGAGATATCGGTAACCCGCAGGGGCAACTTGGCTGGATTACAACGCTCACTAATTCTAATCAATTACAGCTGCTTTATAATGCAACGCCAAACGCATTAGCAAATACATTAGTATTACGTGATGCAACAGGGTCATTTACTTCATGTACTATTACAGCGACCTGTGGTTTCTACGGTAACTTGACCGGTAATGCATCAACGGCAACATCAGCGATCACCAGCGTAAGTTCAACATTTGCAACCAATTCATTGTTTTCAGTAACGGCACAATTTGCGCTTAGTGCCGCTTCTGGTATACAGAGTTTGAATGGCTTAACAGCATCAAACCAATTCTTAACGACTACTACAGCAGGAACACTGGTGCAGTGGAATCAACTTGGCGGAAACACAAATCAACTTCAAATCCCGTATGCAGGTAACTTGATCGGCACAACAAGTGTTGGTTTAATTTCTGGTATTGATTATCAAAACTTTAGCAATACCAACACCACGGTATTAGCAGCAACGCCACTTGATACTCCAAACACGATTGTTAAACGTGATGGCACAGGCAGCTTTGCAGCAACAAATATCACCTTAACAGCAGTAATATACCAAGGTCAGGGTGGTCAGTTAAAACTAACTGCAACAACATTGCCGGGAAACCAGACACTCGTTTGGCCAACCACAACTCCGCAAGCAAATCAGGCGCTTTTCTATAGCGGCAATAATCAATTGTCATGGGTGACCACATTAACCGGTGGCATTGAAAGCTTAAATGGCAACACAGCGCCGGCGCAGTTCTTGACTACAACAACAGCAGGAACGGTTGTCGGGTTTACGCAATCAGGGAACAATACTAACCTGCTTACTATTCCGTATGCGGGGAACTTAATTGGTACAGGAGGTGTTGGCTTAATAAGTGGTTTTGATTATCAAAATTTCCAAAATACCTTTACCACGGTGTTAAACGCATCTTCAGCAGATCTCCCAAATACGTTAGTGTTGCGTGATGGAAGTGGTAACTTTGCAGCGAGCCAAATTACCGTGCACAATATTTTAGCAACCAATGCGACGAACCAATTAACACTCGGTTCCGGGCCAACAATAACGCTTAATGCAGTAACTCCTGCTTCAAACAGAATTTATACTATCCCTGATGTGGGAACTGACTCTAACTTTGTTATGACCGATGGTGCGCAAACTATTAATGGATTAAAAACATTTAATAACACCGTCAAGATGGCAGCGCAGAATCAGATAGATTTTTATGATGCAACAACTACAAATTTTGTTGGCATACAGGCGCCTTTATCTGTTGTAGCAAGTTACACGTTACAGTTGCCCGCAACGGCACCAATCGGTGGTGGCCAGGTATTAATGACATCAACTGTTGCGCCCTATACGTCGCTCAATTGGGCTTTTCTTGGTAGTGGATCTCAAAACATTTACGTATCAACAAGCGGGAGTGACACAACAGGAAACGGTTCTTTCTCCGCGCCATTTGCATCGTTAAAAAGAGCGCTTGTTTTAGCAAATGCAACGGCAACGCCAGCAACTCCGGTGCAGATTATTATGGGTGCCGGTGTTTTTAAGGAAGACAACTCAGCAGGTCCATTAACCGTCACTGCAACACCTATTAATATTAATGGTGCATCTACAGCAACAACCATTTTAACAGCAAGTGTCACGAACCAGAATTTCTTAGCCCTACCCGTGACCGCACTTCTACGCGACCTAACCATAGAGGGTGCCACAGGTGCAACGGGAATTGTTGCCAGCGGCGCAGGCAATGCGAGTGTATTTCTTGATGTATCTGTGCAAAATTGTAACCAAGGGTTCAACCTTTCTGGCGGGACAGCAACGGAATATTATTTTTATGGGGTTACAGAAATAGCATGTGGTACAGGGAAAGTAATTAATAATGCGCATGCTGTGCTGTATAACTCTACATTCATTGGTAGTGCAAGCATTCCAACCGCGCAATTTGCGGGGCTTTTGGTAACAGGTACCGAGTCTGTTGTCACCATAGAAGCGCCGGCGTTTCTTTATTGTACAATAGGGATGGAAGTTTCCAATGGTGCAAATGTTGCAATGACAGGGGCCGTATTTACTGCCAATACTATCGGTTTGCAATGTGATACTCAATCCAAAACGACATTAAGTTCCTCTGCATTTGTCTTTACTACCGACAAAAATATTGTCGTTCAGGACTCGGGAACAACATTTCAGGCAACTGGCTGTAATATTAATGGAACAAGTCTTATAGGAATAGGAAATGCTGAAGGTATAGGGTTATTGGTAACAAATGGGGCAAATGTTGATTTTGCAGCGTCAGTTTTAACCCATCTTACCGATGCTATTATCTCAGGGTCGTCAACAGACACAACACCAGCAACAGTACTTGCAACGGGTGTTACGATTCAAGGTAGTACTGGCAAGGATATTATTCAAACGGCAACATCACAATTTACGTTTGTGGGCGGATCATTTAGAAGTGATTTAATTACTATCAATAATCCAGGCAATGTTGTATTTAACTCATCAGATAGTTCTAATGATCAATCATCTATTATTGGAAAATTTGCCAATATTCCTCAAGATATTCTTATTGTTGCTACCGATGAAACCGTGCCGCCTGCATTTACCTATCAAAATAATTTTGATAGTGCATCCGGGTTGGTCTTCATAGATTCAACCGGTGACACACCAACAGTTTTAGGTGTAGAAAGCACCAATCAAGAGGCACGACTTGCTGCTATCACCAATCAAAATAATCAAGTGGCTCGATTACAACTCTATTCGGGACATGCAGGGAGCGTACCACCTATTACCACTCCTAATAATAGTAATCTTCGCGGATGGGAATTGATAAAAACAGGAACATCGCTCACAATACCAACTGCCGCACTCGCTGCAAACTTTGTTAATAATGACACGGTAGGCAGTACCACCGTAACTCAATATACTGCATTTTATGTTGATGGTTTTGCTAATACCTTTAATTTCCCCACCGCAACGGGCGCGTTCCCACCAACTAATGCTACAACCGTGTTACAATGGGCCGGCGACACAAACTTGTACCGTGCTTCGGCAAATCTTTTAAAAACTGATGATGAATATGCTATTGGGACCATTCCTTTAACTGATAATACTGGTTTTGCTTTAACCGCAGCAAGCCCAAGTAATATCGTTCAACATAGTGCCACAACTGCAATACAATTAGGGTATCTCTCTACTGCAACTGGTGATATTCAAGCACAACTTAATGGCAAGGTATCAAAAAGTGGGGATACCATGACTGGGCCACTCACGTTGCCTGATGGCACATCTTCAGCGCCGTCATTAAATTTTGCTGGGTTTACTACTACTGGCCTTTCTGCTGCAGGAGGTCTTTTCTCATTAGATACCAACGGCAATCCTGCATTAACCATAAATCAAAATGGTAATGTTACCATTAACCAAGCAGCCAGTGGCACCACACTTACGGTAGCCGGTGGTGGCGCTTCGATTTCTGGCAACCTCACTATCCCTTCAGGCTCTGGCAGAATAATTACCGATGCTATTACTATCAATAATGCTCCTGTTGCCGGAACAGATGGCACCAATAAAGCATATGTTGATAGCGTTGCTACTGGTCTTCAAGTTAAAGCCCCATGTAATGTTGTTGCAACAGCGCCTGATGGAAATATTACGCTTGCAGGGTTTCCAACTATTGACAGTGTTGCTACCTCTACCGGGTACCGTGTGCTTCTTACCGATGAAACAAATGGTGTACAAAATGGTATTTGGCAGATTAATTCAGGTGGCATGTGGGTGCGCCCGAGTGATTTCCCCTCTGGCGGCAGTGCACTTTCTGCCTATACACTTATTCTTTCAGGTTCGGTATATGCAAACTCAAGTTGGATCTGTACCAACACCGTCGGAAATGCAACTATCGACACGAACACGCTCAATTGGACAGAGTTTAGTAGCCCGGTAAATATCACAGGCGCAAACGTGGGTACCGGTGCTGGTGTGTTTCAAGGTAAAGTGGGTAATACCTTAGACTTTAGAAGTCTTAATAATGGTGGCAATAATAATATTGCAGTTACACAGAACACGAATGATATCTCTATTGTTTTATCAAGTAACCTGAGTGTTACGTCACTTACAGCAAGTGGGAACATCATCAGTACGGGCGGTACCGTTCAAGGTGTAACGCTTACTGATGGTGCTGGAACAACTATTACTGGAGGCACGGTTACGGCAATAAACGTTAATGCAACAAACAACGTTACTGCGAGTAATTTTATCGCCAATAACGGATCAGCATTACACCCAAGTATCAGCTTTATTGCATCTTCAACAACAGGTTTTTATTCCCCCGCCGTCAATACCGTAGCAATCAGCACATCTGGTGCTGAACGCCTACAAATTGATGGTTCTGGTACTATTCAAGTACAAAACTCACCAGGGTTTCCTGGAACGGCCGGCGTTGTTCATAACGATAGTTCAGGGAATTTATCATCGTCGTTAATTGTTGATGCGGATATCACTTCAGGCACTATTACAAATGATAAACTCGCAAGCATTTCATCGCTTGATGTTCCAAGTACTATTGTTTTACGTGATTCCAATGGAGATTTTGTAGCCCATGAGATTTATGCTGATACGAGTCTTCTTTCTGCAAGTGGATCTCTGACTGTGCCATCAATTTCATTTGCTACATATCCTAATCCTGCTTCCGGTGCTGGGCTTTCATCGCCAGTAGCTAATCAACTTAATCTTATCTCGGGAAACAAATCACAAATAATTCTTAATGCTTCCGGGACGCTGATACAACTTCCTCTTTTAACTTCCTCGTTACCGTTGCAATTAAATGCAAGTAGTAATATTATTTCAGGACAAATAAATCTCGGCACTGGGGTTACAGGGGTATTGCCCATTGCAAATGGTGGTACCAATTCAAATGCCGCACTTAATAATAATAGAATCATGGTGTCTTCAGGTGGCGCAATTGTTGAATCGGCTGTCTTAAACAACGGGCAGATTCTTATCGGCTCAGCAGGTGCTGCGCCAGTTGTTAATACTATCGCAGGAACTACAAATGAAATTATAGTTACTAATGGCGCTGGCACTATCACACTTGCTACGCCGCAGCCAATTGCACAAACATCGTCACCAACCTTTGTTAATCTGACAACGACAGGGTATGAAATTTTTGCAGGGCCAAGTAACACAACGGTATCTCTTGGCGCACAGACACTGAGTGCAACCTATACGTTAAATTGGCCGGTATCAGCACCATCAGTGAACCAAGCATTGTTCTATAATGGTAATAACCAATTATCATGGATAACGACATTAACCGGTGGCATTGAAAGTCTTAATGGCAACACAGCGCCGGTACAATTCCTGACAACAACAACTGCAGGAACAGTTGTTGGGTTTACACAATCTGGAAATAATACCAATCTGCTTACTATTCCGTATGCAGGTAACTTGATTGGCACAACAAGTGTTGGGTTAATAAGTGGTATTGATTTCCAAAACTTTAACAACACATTTACTACTATAGGTGCTGGGACAAGTTGTGCCACTCCAAATAGATTAGTGCAACGTGATGTAAACGGTAGCTTTGAAGCGACGACAATTGGCTTGAGTGGTGCGAGTTTAATTAACTATAGCACCAGCAGCTGTAGCTTGGGCACGCCGTTTATAGAAGCTCCGACAAGTGGCAACACTATTATTGGTATAAATGCCGCTTCTTCACTCAGCACAGGCAGCAATAATACGGTGTATGGTAATGGTGCTGGTTCAACATTAACTACCGGTTCTAATAATATATATCTTGGAGCACACGCGGGTGCCGGGCATCAGGGTAATAATTCTATATTTTTAGGAAATACTCAAACATATACGGGCGATAATGTGATTTTTATCGGTAACCCGAGCAACTCAACGGTAACCAATTGTACGCCGAATTCGGCAACAACAACTACTATTTATGGGTGTATTAACCTACCTGAGGTTAATTGCGGTACCGGTTATATCGCATCGTTTGATACAACGGGGCAGCTGGTGAAGGCAAGTTCATCAAGAAAATATAAAGACAATATCGATTCTTTAAATCAAGAGTTGAGCGATAGAGTATATCAATTGCGCCCAGTGAAATTTAACTTTAAAAACTCGCCTCACACACAAGCATATGGGCTTATTGCTGAAGAAGCTCATGAAAGTTGTCCAGAGATCGTTATCTATAATGCTCAAGGCGAGCCAGATTCTGTTAACTATCTTTCAACTCAGATCTTAGCACTTGATGC
Organism: Candidatus Babelota bacterium; assembly: GCA_003165355.1. Taxonomy (GTDB): domain Bacteria; phylum Babelota; class Babeliae; order Babelales; family Babelaceae; genus BOG-1370. The sequence continues at coordinate 7,308 of PLTG01000040.1, forward strand.
TCTCATTAATCTCAATAAGCGCTGTGATGCATTAACTGAAATGGTAGAGCGTCAAAATATGGTTATTGAAAATTTACAATTACAGATTCAGAAATTGATTCAGTAATCATAAGTTACTCACGCTAATAAGGGGGGCGGAAATTTCCGCCCCTTGTCTTTTAAGAAGATAAATTTTTATTATATAGATTAATAACCGCTTAATACTTCGACGATGCTCAGTATGAGCGGTTCATGACACAAATTACCGGGCCGCTCGTGGTGAGCGCAGTCGAATCCATGCGGCCTTTACAATAAAGGGGGCGCCATGGTAAGACTGTTTCCATCACTTATCGCAAGCAATCTATTAACCATAGAAAAGACTCTGCATCATCTGCGTGATGTCTGTAGCGGGTTTCATGTTGACGTTATGGACAACCAGTTTGTGCCTCATTTAGCCTTCTCGATAGATATGGTTAATGCCATGCGCGCGGCAACGCCCTTAACACTCTGGACACACTTAATGGTCTTTCAGCCGGCAAAATATGTGCAGAAATTGGCGCTGCAAGAACATGATATAGTTTCTGTTCATTATGAGTCGGCACCCGTTGAAGAGCTGAAGGAGCTGTTCAGAAGTTTACAAGACCGTAATGTAGTTGCAAGTTGCGCACTACAGCCCCTGACCCCTATTTCAGTTTTACATGACCTGGTAGGTTGCATAGACCATGTGTTGATCATGTCCGTTTCGGCAGGGTTCTCTGGGCAGCAATTTTTGCCACACACGGTGACTAAACTCTCCGAGCTTGCAGCGTTTCAGGAGCAGTATAAAACTGACCTTGGTGTTGGGGTGGATGGGGGGATCAATTTGGCAACTATTCAAGAGGTTTCTCATGCTGTTACCGATATTGCTTTAGGTTCATCAGTATTTTTTGGTAATAAGCCTGAAGAGAAATTGGAGCAATTTTCTAAAGTTATCTAGTTTCGATATGAGTAAATTATTTTAAAAAATCTTAGTCTGTTTCTATAAGGTATTGTAAAAAATAATAGCAGGCGTATACTATTTTACAATCACATAAGTATTGTAAAATAACTCAAGGAGTCTCTATGTATTCTGCTATACGCCCCCTTTCAGACAGGGTATTGCTTCGTCGTCTGGAATCACACGAAGAAAAAACAGCAGGTGGTATTATTATCCCTGATGCTGCTAAAGAAAAAAGCCAAATTGGTGAAGTTATTGCTGTTGGGCCTGGCCGCATCGCGCATGATGGCTCTGCTATTACCATGTCGGTAAAAAAGGGCGATAAGGTTCTTTTTGGTAAATATGGTGGCACAGAAGTTGATAATGATCTTTTGATTGTTCGCGAAGATGATATCTTAGGGATATTGTAATTAAATAATAAATAATAAAACTTAGGATTCAAAATGGCTGGAAAAAAAATATTATTCGGCGTTGATGCACGTCAGAAACTTGGCATTGGCGTAGACACCTTAGCTAACGTAGTAAAAGTAACACTCGGGCCCCGTGGCCGCAATGTAGCCTTCCAAAAATCCTTTGGTTCGCCTACAATCACTAAAGATGGCGTAAGCGTAGCTAAAGAGGTTGAATTGTGTGACCCTATTGAAAATATGGGTGCGCAAATGGTGCGTGAAGTTGCAAGTAAAACTGCCGATATCGCCGGAGACGGTACCACCACAGCAACAGTGCTTGCTCAAGCTATTTTCCGTGAAGGGAATAAATACGTCACTGCAGGCGCCAACCCGATGGAACTTAAGCGCGGTATAGACAAAGCGGTTATTGCAGTCGTTGAAGATATTAAAGCGCGCGCTAAAAAAGTAAGCAGCAAAAAAGAGATTGAACAGGTAGCAACTATCTCTGCTAATTCAGATACCTATATCGGCGAACAGATTGCTCAGGCAATGGAACGTGTTGGCCGTGACGGGGTGATCACCGTAGAAGAAGCAAAAGGTATGGACAGTGAATTGTCTGTTGTTGAAGGTATGCAATTCGACCGCGGTTATTTATCCCCTTACTTTGTGACTGATGCAGAAAAAATGCAGGCGGTTCTAAACGATGCATTAATCTTAATTGTTGAAAAAAAGATTTCAAGCATGAAGTCTCTCTTGCCAGTGCTTGAAATGGTTGCTAAATCTGGCCGTCCACTTTTAATTATCGCAGAAGATATTGAAGGTGAAGCGCTCGCTACCTTGGTGGTCAATAAATTGCGCGGCATCTTGAATGTATCAGCGATTAAGGCACCTGGTTTTGGTGACCGTCGTAAAGCGCTGCTTGAAGATATCGCCATTCTTGCTGGTGGTAAATTGATATCAGAAGAACTTGGTTTAAAACTAGAAACGACTACACTTGCAGATCTTGGCCGTGCTAAAAAAGTGGTAATTACTAAAGATGATACCACTATTATTGAAGGCGCCGGTTCTGAGCAAGAGCTTAAGGGCCGTGTTATGCAAATCAAGTCTCAAATTGAAAACACCAGTTCAGAATACGACAGAGAAAAACTTCAAGAACGTCTTGCTAAACTTTCTGGCGGCGTGGCTATCATTAAAGTTGGTGCAGCTACTGAAACTGAAATGAAAGAGAAAAAAGACCGCATCGAAGATGCGCTTCATGCTACACGCGCTGCTGTTGAAGAGGGTGTTGTTGCAGGTGGTGGCGTTTCACTTTTACGTGCGCAAGATGCAGTTAAGAAATTGAAGCTTGAAGGTGATGAGTTACTCGGTGCACAGATTGTTATTCGTGCGTTGGAAGAGCCGTTACGCATTATCAGTTCAAATGCTGGCTTTGAAGCTTCTGTTATTGTTAATCGTGTTCGTGAAGAATCGGGCAATAACGGTTTTGATGCAAAAACTGGCGAATTTGTTGATATGATCCAAGCGGGTATTATTGACCCTGCTAAAGTGGTCCGTACTGCGTTGCAGAACGCTGCTTCTATCTCTGGATTAATTTTAACCACTGAATCGGTGATTGTTGAGATTCCTGAAGAGAAAAAAGAGACAGGCGGTGCACACGCTGGCCATAGTCATGGCGGCGGCATGCCCGGCATGTACTAGTAGTTAAAACCTATCAATACTATTTAATCAAATAGTGTTGTATTTCAAAAAAGTGTCATCCTGAACTTGATTCAGGATCCATCTAATAATATAAAAAATGGGGCTGGATTTATCCAGCCTCTAATATTAATGGGGGATTTTTATGATCATGAATGATCAATTGGCAGAATTGCGAAATGCAGCGACTTATCTTCAATATTCTAACGCACTTAATGATGAAGAATTCATGATAGTAATAAACAGAGCTTGTTCATTATTAGGTCGTGATGTAGCTGATATCCGATCAACTGATTCTAATTTTTGGCCGGTTTTTGAAACCGAAGCTTTTATAGAATTTGTTAATAAAGATAAAACCGAGAAATAGTTTTTTTATTTTTTTTTCTCATCAAAGACTTAGTCAGGACCGGGTTTTCATCCGGTCCTGTTTTCTTATATCAAGAGTGTGATAGAACTTCTTCAAAAGTGACTGCGCCATCAGGGATGGATTGTAAAGTGATCTCACCGGTTTCAGGCCCGAAAACATTATATTTTTCGCAAATATATTCTAAATGTTTTTTTGCATCATCCTGTGTAGCAACCAGTTTTTTATCCAATGGGTCGATTGATAATCTATCTGTCCATGCATGCAATTTGTTGCCATTTGCAAGTATGAGAGCGCCTAGGTAAATGCCGAGCCGATCTTCTAGATTTTTATTGGAAGCCCTGCGTTGTTCCCTGGCTGCTGATCGGGCAGCAAATCTAACCTTACCTTTACCAAAATCATTAATATATTTTCTTCCGATCTTATAATTTGATTCACCTAATGAAATAAATGCGCCCATGCGCAGTCTTTCATTAACCACACCATCATTATTTAATTTGGTACTTCTAACAAGAATGTCTTGAATAAAACTATCGCACCCATCATAAAAAATCGAAAGCTTGCCTGCGGTTAATTTTTTTTGAGGGGCGCGGCAGAAAGCACAAGCTACAAATCTTTCAGGATATTGTTCGAATTCACAATCATNNCCGAACAGATGATCATATTGAGAGCCACAATGAGTTTTAAACAATTCATAATTTTCTTTCGATATCAGGGACTCTAAATAGTGTAATCGCTTTCAGTTAGTTAGACCAACTTCAGCATCGAAAACGCGCTCCATAAAAAGTTACTTATACTTCTCATACAGATTATTAACAAAAAGTTCCTGCGGATCATATTTTTGTTTTTTGGCGACAAATGTATCCCACTGCGGATAGGCCATAACGAGTTGGTCGCGCGTGAAATAGAGTTGGTAGGGCAAAAAGAAAGTACCATTATTTTCAAGCGCCGCATCCACCAGCAGCTCTGTTAGTCTTTGCATGCGCAATGCCCCCTGAGCCGATATTTTTTGATTTAAGTAGAGAACCACTGCAACCATGGGTTCTGTTGCGTAGGTAAGAAGATTTTTTTCTTTGTGAACGAGACGGATGGAACAGTTTAAGAGAGTAGCTTGCTGGTGGCGCAAAATTCTTTTGATCTGGTTGATGAAGGGCAGCAGATGTTTCAGTGGGACGAAATATTCTTGTAAGATATCTGTTTGGCTTTTAAGATTGCTCTTTAATAAGAGCATTTTCGTAAAAAGCCTGCCCCCCCATACTGTGTTTCACACCAGCAACGGTAATTTTAAGATTATTTTCTCTGGCAAACTCTAAAGCGTCATGAATATTTTCTACTGTTCTGATGTCTATAATGCCATATATGGGCGTTTGGTTGACGCAGCTTGCATCGTTAATGAAACCATTTTTTTGTTTGAAGGGAATATGCTTGGGGAAGTTTGTGTGGGTAAATGGCTTTTTGCTTGAATATTGTAATGCGCAGGTAGTTGTTGTGGGGCTTAATATATAGTTATAAGCAATCCATCCAGAAACGAGCAGTGTAATAAATATCGGCGTTACAACAGAAACAATCTTTTTAAAATGCATAGTGATATACTCTTTTTTTATTTGAGTTTACCAGGTGCATTTATTATTCAGCAAGAAAAAGACGGTTATGTTACTTATAGTTCAGATAAAGATCGTTAACAAATATCTCTTGTGGGTCGTAAAGTTTTTTAAGTTTAATGAACTCATCAAATTGTGGATATGCCATACGTACTTGTTCTTTTGTAGCAAAGCATTGGTACGGTAAGTAAAAGGTGCCGTGGCATTCAAGTGCTGCATTGATCAGTTCATGCGCCCACGCCTGTGCTTGATGGTAGGCTTTCGCATTGTTTTTGATAGATACAAAAAAAACAAGAGTGCCGCAATGTTCAGGGGCATAGGGTAANNACGTTATGTTTTTGCAAGATCGCTTTCGCTTTTTGAGTAAATTTTTGGATATTTTTTAGCGGGATAAAATATTCTTGTAAAATATCGATATGCGTTGAGCGATGCTCTTTAACATGGTCAATTGAATGGTTCATTGCGTTATTGCGAGAAAGTGTCTCTTTTTTTTCTATGAAATTTTTCTCAACAAAAAGTCGCATGTCTTTTACGCCGCTATTTTTGCGCATCGCCGCAAATATCTGCTGCGATATAAAATTTTTTACCCCAGAAAGTGGTTGTAATTTTTCCGTTGTAGTCTTGGGGGTATTATAGTAAGTGATGGTCAGCAGAGAATCGAAAAAGTTTTGTGAGCCGAGGGTGAGCCGCCCGGAAAAAAGAGCAATATTCTGGTTTGCTAATGTCGCGTGGGTAAGCGAGGCGAGCTTTTGAGTGCTCACTTGTTTTACCCGCTTTTTTAGAAGCTTATTATCGGTGAGCTGTAAAGTAACCTCTGTGATAATCCCAAATAAGCCGTATCCGCCAATAACTGCGTGAAATAATTGTGCATTCACATGCGGGCTTACCGTCACGGTCTCTCCCTGGGGGTTGATCATCTGGAGCGAAATAATCGTCGAGCCTACGGGAGCAAATCTAAAATCTTGACCATGGGCATTGACCCCAATAGAACCGCCGACAGAAAAATCGTTATATGATTGCATCGCAGCAACTGATAGTCCATGCCGATTGATGACCTCTTGTATCTCTTTCCAGGTTATTCCTGCCTGCACGGTGATAGTTTTGGCAGTAACGTCAAGATTAATGACTTTATTGAGCTTCGAAAGATCTACATAGGTGGTATCTGAAAGACTGTTTTTGCCACTAACGCCTTTGCCAGCGCCTTGAATAGTGATATGCGTATTGTTTTGCGATGCATTTTTTACGATATGAACTAGCTCGGCACAGTTTTTTGGCGTGATAATTTCTTGTTCCAGTTTGCAATATGCTGAACTGATAAGTAAAAGTGATACAAAGATAGAGTTAAGAGATAGTTTAATCATAGGGTCCCCGCCTGTATATTATTTTCTATTATATAATATTGGGCGCTTTTGTCAATCGGAGGTAAGGCTCTGTTTCTATTGACCATTAAAGCCCTTTTTACTATACTCGCTGATGTTCTTTTAATCTAAAATTTTTATTTCAGTAAGGGAAATTTATGAAAATAGTATGCAAAAGCATACCACTCGTATCAAAGGGTATACTCTATTCTTTATTTTTTATGGCATCATTTGTGAGCGTATCTCTTAATGCGCATGCCGGATGTGCAGGTCACGGTATCCCCATGAAAACACCAGAAGTAAAGCGTGGCTTAACAGAGGGCGCAGATAGTATTATATCGAGCATATATTGTGCTTTGAGCGCAGCGGTCACGAGTGCTAAAGATACTGTGACAGCATTAGTGCAATCAGCACCTGTTACACCGGTGCGTCAAGCGTTTGAAAAGGGATACGCGGCCTCTGAGACTTTTTATAATGATCACACAACTGCTGTGCAGGTTGCTGCAGTAACGGCAATTACGGTCGGCGCCGTGTATTGTATCTATAAAAAATATTGTCCGGTGGCACAACGCTGCGATGAATGCCAGCAGGATGCTAAATAACGTTATCGTGGATAAGCATTTTTTGGGCGATGCGTTCAAATAATGGGGCAGCCACGGTTGATGCATAGAGGTCATGGCGTGAGGCCTCTTTGATAAAGGTTACAATCACGCGCTTATAAGGGCCTTTTTCTATAATGCCTGCGAAGGTATAAATATTTTTAAGCGGGGAGTACGTGCCTGTTTCATCAAGCAGGCGAGCGGTCCCCGTTTTTCCTAATACGGTAACACCCGGTATGGTCGCGGCATGTGCCGTGCCCTGGGTGCAGGTCTTTTCCAAAATAGTGCGCATCTGTGTAATAGTTTCCGGTGAGTACAAAAATTTTGGTGCAATGGGTGTTGACGGTGAATTAACGAGATAGGGCGTTGGGAGATAGCCACCATTGGCAAAAAGGCTAAAGGCGCGTGCTAGCTGCAAAAGAGTTGCTCGGTTTTCATACCCAAATGATAATGAATTTAATGATGCCTTTGACCACGTTTTTGGGTGGGTGACATAACCCCGCTGTTGGCCGGGAAAGGTGAACCCTGTCGGTTGCCCAAAGCCGCAGCGTACGTAATGGTCATACAACTTAGTACCCAATTTTTGTGCAATTTTAGCAGTTCCGATATTATTTGAATATTCTATTATTTGAGAAAGGGTCAGATCGCCATGCTCTTTCCAGGTGCTGAATTTCATGCCGTTTACGTACCCTATTTTTTTATTTTCGCAATCGATGATATCTTCCGGTGTGTATATTTTTTCTTCTAATGCGGCCAGTGCTAAAAAAGTTTTCATAACTGAACCGAGCTCATACGTTTCTGTAACCACCCGATTTTTGAGCAAGCTCATATCTTCAATTTTGCTCGTGTTCGGGTCGACGTCCGGGATAGTTGCCATGGCGTAAATTGCGCCGGAGACGGGGTCCATAATAATAACTGAGCCCTCTTTGGCATTAAATTTTTCGATAGTCTCTTTCAGCTCTTCGTATGCAAGAAATTGTAAGGTGCTATCGATGGTAAGATGGAGCGGCTTGCCCATGCTCCCCGTGGTTATCGTTTTTTTATTAAAATAATAGCGGCCGGAGCGCGCATCTTTTTCGATATGAGTCGTTGTCGGTGTGCCTGCCAATTGCGCATTATACAGAAGCTCGATACCGCTGATGCCCTTATTATCGATATCGGTTTTTCCAACTACTGTCCCTAAGCAGGTGATCGGGTAATAGCGGCCGGGCTCCTCGAGGACAAAGACATCGGGTACATTAAGATCGGCAATTGAGGCTAGTTCTGCATCGGTAATATTGCGAGCAACGTACATAAAATGCGCCTGTGGGTGCGCTGCAAGTTTAGTGAGTGCGTGTGGATAGTAATGAGATAAAAAATTAACGAGCGTCTCTCGATCTTTGAGGGAGTTGGGCGTTATAAATATACTCATAACCGGCTTTTCCGTTGCTATGAGCTTGTTATGAAGATCGAATATAGGCGCACGCGGGGGAAGTGTTTTTATGGTTACCCCATATTGTTGGTTGCCCAGGGTACTAAAAAAGGGATGCTTTGTTATTTGTAAAAGATACAAGTGAATTGCAATGATTACAAAGAGACCTAAAAAAGCTAATGCTACTATAGTAAGCCTTATTTTAGCCGTTTTATTTATCATGCGCCATTTCTTGTATGTCGGTGATGCGTATTTTTTTCATGCTTAATTCTTTGGTTGCATACTTTTTAAGGTGCTGAGCCTCTTGATTTTGCAAGAGTTCATGAGTAAGCTCTTTTTTTCTTTTTTGCAGTTCTTGAAGAGTGTATTCGGCATCTTGAAGAGAATAGGTTAAGCGTATGCATATGCTTTGGGTATATATATAAAAAAATATAAGCAGGAGCTGCACGGGCCCGGCTACAATAAAAATTTTTTTTGTTAAAATCATGACAAAGCTCCTGGTTACCCTTTACGATACCAGGAGCTTATTGAGTAATTCAATATTTATGAGAAGAACTTATCGATTCCCGTTAACAATGCAGTTCCAAAAGTCCTCTGCATTATCTTGGTCATAGCCTTGGGTAATTTCATCTATTACAGCCGTAAGTTGTTTATCAGGTATCTCTTTGCCTGTTTTACCAGCTAGCGAATCCCGATACATTTTTTCATCACCTATGACACCGGTTGCTCTATGGCATGATTTAACCATCTTTTTCGTTATAAACGTTGAGTTTTTTGCGGAAGGGTCAGCAGCATATTCATCGGTGACTGCTGAAATAATCAGCACTGTAACCAATAAAACAACAATCAGACTGCCTTTTGTTAGATTCATAATCAACCCTGTTACATGCCTGGAGAATACCATTGAGAATATACCGGCTTGCGCTGGCTTTCTATGAATCTTTCCAATACATTTGGTTGAGTCAGGCAGTTAAAGAGATTTGAACCATGGTAGTTCGAGTCTACCGAATCGAGAGTGTTTTCAATAGTATCCCCTAATTCGTCATAGCTGCGGAATGTTTTATTTACTAACGCGCCCCTTAAGGTATCCTTTTGGCCGACCGTTAAGTTTTTCTCTAATCCTGAATAGTTAAGGCAGGCATCAAAATTGTCTCGAATTACAGTGGTGCTATTCTCTTGCGCGAGCAAGTTTATGCTGACGGCCATTACGCTTAACATAAGATATTTTAATTTCATAAATAGTTCCTTCTTTTTATATATTTGGTTTTTGGTTTAATTAACTATCTACTTTAATGTTAAACTAATTGTTTATCAAAAAGCAATAAAACAATTAATAATTCAATGATATCTTTAGTGCAACTCTCTTATTGCCTCCTTAAAACCTATATACCCTGTAGGATGAATTCTTTCGAAATCTTCTCTTTTTCTAGCTTGATCTGCTCGAGTAACTCTCAATAGCTCTGGGTTCATTAAGCATTCAACAACATCACGACCAGAGTACTTCGAGCCCATATCATAGAGAGTTTGATCGATAAAAGTCTCTAAGTCTTCATAGCTGCTGAATGTTTTATTTACAAGTTTTTCCTTTAAAGCCTCCCGGCCGGCTTCGCCTTGTTCTGCATAAAGGAATCGTGAATCAACAAAGCAGACATCAAAATCATCTCCATCTAGCTTGATGTCAAAATCGCGTCCAGATACCCCAGATTTATCGATTGCAGCTTTTTGTTCTTGCGCGAATAAGTTTACGCTGACCACTGTCAGGCAGAACAATATATATTTTAGATTCATAAAAGATCCTTTGGTGAATTCAAGTGGCAAAGGCAATAAAAGATTAATATAATAATAAATTTTGCATTAAATCAGGTAGTTAAAATTCTTGGTTCATACCAAAGTGTATACGAGAAGCGGGCTCGCCATCGCGTTTACGGCGATCGAGCTTGAACCCGACATCGACCCGTACCGGTGTAGGCTTGGTCACCCGTATCCCAAACCCAATAGCATGTCTAAAATCAAACGAGTTATTACGCAGGTAAGGCTGCGCAATTGCAGGGTTTGGCGTATCCCAACCGGCGCCGCCATCATAAAAGAGTACTCCCTTTATAGATTGGTCAGCGGTCACCGGGAACAGAAGCTCTGCGTTAAAAACGAAAGCTTTCTTGCCACCTAAAGAATTGTCGAAAATTTGGGGCCCGATCTGGCCAAATTCAAATCCGCGCACTGTTGCCGGGCCACCGATATGAAAGAGCTCTTTATACGGCACGGTGTAGCCATTGAAGATATGAGTTAATCCCAAAAAGCCATGTAATTTTAGTATCAGATCATATTCATTGATCAAAGGGGTAAGCCATTGAGCATCAGCTTCGAGTTTAACAAACCCAAAATCGTTCTTCTGATGCGGCAAGCCAAAGCGCAAAGACGTGACCCATTGGTAGCCACGTGAAGGAAAGACCGGGTTGTTTCTAAAATCTTGGGCAAACGACATGTTAAGCCAGATCAGATTACCCGAAACAAATAGGTTATTAAGCACATTTTGAAACACTGTATTAGCAAGTGGATCACGGTTCATAACTTGAGCTGTGATAGTATTATAGTTAATGCGTTGAGCGCCGACCTCAATTTGGGTGTTAATAAAATTAAACTGCGGAATTAAAAATCGCAAAATACCAGAGCCACCAAAAATAGATTCGGTCGGTTTTTGGCTCACCTGTCTGAATTCTTCGTAGGTCATCTTGCGTAATACGATGTTTGACCCGATACCAATAGGCCGGTTAAAAATCCAGGGGCTAAAGACATCGAAGTTAAATGAACGGTCCTGAGCAGAATAGTTGAGCGAGAAATTGTACGAAACGCCCGTTCCCCACGCATTGATATCAGCTAAGTTCATACCCACGTTGAAGGTTGTTGTCGGCGATTGGATGTTGGTGTCAGAGCCCCCAAAACCTATTTGAGCATTAAATCTGCCGGTTGGGCGTTCTTTTAAGATTAGATTTACGTCAGCCTTATCTTCATCCAAACGCACAATCTTCCAGTTCACCCCATTTTTCGGGTCAAAAAAACCGGTCGCTTCAGTAGAATTTTTTGCAAATTCTAACTTTGAAGCAGTTAAAAGATCGCCTTCATTAAATTTAATCAATCGTCTGATTATATGGTCGCGCGTCTTTCTGTTTCCTTGAATATTAATACGGTTAACAAAGACCTGGTCTCCCAGAGAGCTTACAAATTCGATCTCGACCGTTTTGTTTTCCATATCAGGGACTACGCTCGGTTCAATTTCTGCATAGATGTAACCCTTTTCGCCCCAAAGAATGCGGAGAGTTTCCATGGTATTACGAATCTTTTCTTTAGAATAAAGTTCGCCAGGTCGTATAGGAATGACCTGCAGCAGCTCTTCTTCTGTGAAAATATCATTTCCCGGTGCTCGCACTGCAGAGACGCGGTAAAGCTCGCCTTCGTCGATATTAAAGGTGACATAGACATCATTAGATTTCTCGCGTGGCTCTTTTTCCGTCACAATTTCAGTCACCTGGGCAGCGAGAAAACCATTATTTTGGTAATAGTTTTCGATGGTGTATTTATCAAAATCGAGAGCCTCTTTTTGATAGCTACCCGCTTTATCCAAAAAGCCTAAAAGCCAGTCTTCACGAGTGAAGGTTAGTGAGCGCAAGAGACTTTCACTTATTGCACAGTTACCCTTAAAAAACACCCGTTTTACATGCGTTTTTTTGCCCTCTTGAACAGTGATATGTGCGCGCACTGTCTGTGGATCGACCTCTTCAAGGCGTGTTTCAAGAATTACGTTATGATAATCTTTTTCACTGTATAGTTTCTTTATCTGTAATGAGAGACTTTCAAGGCCTTGCTCGTCTAGAGTGATAATTTCTGAAAGTTTAAATTTCTTTTCGATCTCTTCGTAAGACAAATGCTTATTATTCTCTATAACTATTTTTTCTAAACGCTTTTTTTCATCAACGACAATGAAAAGATCGACCTGAGATTCTGAAGAATCTTCTGCAAAAAGCTGAATATTTTTAAAGTATCCCAATGCAAAAAGCAACTGAATCATTTCAGCGCTTTTAAACGCTCTAAAAGTATCGCCGACAGCATAGGGCACTTTAGATAAGATAGTTTCTGATGATACTAAATTATTTCCTTCAATAGTGATAGACGATATAGTGCGCTCTTTAAAATAGGGAAGTTCAAGTGTGGTATCGGCAAGCGTGCCAAGGTCTGGTACCAAGGTAAGATCCTGTGCCATTAATTTCGATACTATCATCATAGATACTATGAATAGGTACTGAAAGAACGTTGATGAGCGTGAGCCCATTGTGCCTGATAGCATGCGTTGCTCCTGAATTTTTGCGCGTTAACGCATTTAATTTTTTTTTAAGTGCTATATCCTAAGATGAGTAGGTGATCACATTATGATACTATTTCTGGTAAAATTGACTAGAAGCTCCGTTAAAATAAATTAAGCAGGTAAAAAATATGATGCATGTACGTCTTACCAATTCTATGACTAAAGAGAAGCAACCTATTGTCCCCCTACGCGGTAATGAGCTTTCGTTATATGTCTGCGGTATTACGCCCTACGATGCCCCCCATATTGGCCATGGCCGCTGTTACGTGACCTTTGATCTTCTCTATCGGCTATTGGCATTTCTCGGGTTTGATGTTACCTACTGCAGAAATTTTACCGATATTGACGATAAATTATTAAACAAGTCAGAAAAAGAGTTCGGTACGCCCCATAAATTTTCTGAGATCGCCCAACACTATATCGATATTTTTGAGCACGATATGCAGTTACTTAATTGCAAAAAGCCCACCTTTGAGCCGCGCGTTACTCAAACAATTCCTGAAATTATTGCATTTATTCAGCAACTTATTGAAAACAAAAACGCCTATGTTGTTGATGGCGATGTCTATTTCAGCATCGATTCGTACCCCGATTACGGTGCATTATCTCATAGAAAGCTTGATGATCTGCAGGCTGGCGCTCGTGTCGAAATAGATACCCGCAAACGAAACCCGCTCGATTTTGCACTTTGGAAATCTGAGCCGGATGGGCACTTTTATAAAAGCCCCTGGGGCCATGGTCGGCCAGGCTGGCATATTGAATGTTCTGCTATGGCAAAAAAATTCTTAGGCAAAACTGTTGATATTCATGGCGGCGGCATGGACTTGATCTTCCCGCATCATGAAAATGAACTAGCCCAATCGCAGGCGTTACAGATAGAGCCTTTTGTGCGTACATGGGCACACAACGCCTTTGTGCAGATTAATAAAGAGAAGATGTCTAAATCGCTCGGGAACTTTTTTACCTTAGACGATATTTTTAAACAATTTGCACCCCAGGCTGTCCGTTTTTACTTCTTGCAGCATCAGTATCGCAACCCATTAGATTTCTCCGCGCACGACCTTTCTCAAGCGCAGCAGGGGTATAAAAAACTTGCCAAGCAGTTTGCTAGCGTCACGCCTATCTCCACTGCCGTGCCCGGCGTAGCCTCGCGCGAAGCCTGGGCCATGCTCGATTTCCTTAAAGATGACCTGAATACCCCCGGCATGTTCGGAGTATTGTACAAAAATCTAGACGCTATTTTGGCAGATGCCCAGCTAGCAGGCCAAGTAAAATATATCTTACAGGATATTTTAGGGCTCACGCTTGAACCTTTGCCAGAAAAAGAGGTTGAAATCACCCCTGAAATCGAGAAACTTCTAGTCGAACGTCAACAAGCGCGCCACGATAAAAATTGGGCGAAATCTGACGAATTACGCGATAGACTTAAGCAATTGGGCTATGACGTTCAAGACAAAAAACTTTAAAGACACTCTTTATAATTCCTCTGCCAGGCACAAATCGACCATCGATTGACAATCTGCATTATTGTGTTATTATTAGATATAATGCTTAAAAAGCTCTATTTTATGTAATAAGTATCATCTTAAAAAGTAGGTTTATATGAAAAAAATAGTAAATTTAATGGTAATTTTATCGATATGCGGTTTGAGTGCGCAAAATGGCACTGGCCATACATCTGCATTCACATCATTTGTAAATAGCTTTAGATCTTTCGATTTTAATAAAAATTGGACTCTTAAAGACATGGTACCAACTTGGAGTTTGCCAAAGGTATCCGTGCCAGAAGTTAAGCTTGAGGATGTGCTGCAGAAGCATGAGAAAGAAATCGGCTTAGGTTTTGGCGTATTGGCGGGCATTGGCTTGTTACGCAAGGCCTATGTAAGTTTTTATAAAAAGCCTAAAATTGGAAAAGAAATCGCCGATTTAACGGACAGATGTAATGACTATTTGCGCATCAAGAATGACATTGGAAGTGCAATGATTCATCTTGAAGGACAATTGCAAAGTATCGCTGAAAAAAATAACATTGTCATTAAACCAGTGGCTAAGCATGTTTGGAGCAAAGAGGACCGGAAATTCTGTGTGCGAGATACGTATGGGGAGGATTGTGAAGCACGTCAAAGCTATGAAAAGGCCTTAGATGCAATTCCGGATGCTAAACTATTCAAAAGAGTGATTAAAGACCTGCAAGGTGAACTGAATGCATTAAACAACAATAATTCATTGCTGATTACAAAAAAACGAAATTTAGAAGATCAATTATAATATTTTTTGTGAAGACTAAAAATTCAAAAAGGCTGCCATGGGTATAAAGTATCCGCGGCAGCCTTTTTGCTGCAAAAAAATATATCCATTGCTTGCTATATTTCAATTATGATATAACTGAAAATGAATGTTTTTATCATAAAAGGGGGAAGTATGATTTCAAGGATTTCATTATTTTTGGTCTGTTGTGCGACAGTGCCAGCATATGCAACCATTGGTTACCGTGCGGGGCAATTGCTAGGGCAGCATGGCCACCATCTTGGGCAAGCAGCTCAGCGTTCATATTCAGGGGTTACCCCGGCAGCACGCGCGGCGGCTCAGACAAGCACTCGCATGAAGACTGCCCAATTGGGTACTGAATCTCGCGTTCAATCGCTGAGTCAGCAAAGATCTTTTTCTGGGCAACCTATTGCAAGAGTGAGCGAAAATTCAAGCGGCACAACTCCAGCGGGCCGCAATATCCGTCAGGAATATTTGACTAAAGAACGTCCTTCAATGCAAGCTCCAGGACGCTCTGCACAAAACTGGAACTCAGCTGAAGTATCAAATAAATGGTTCGCTCAAAATGAATTAGGCGCTGCTGCTGCAACCGGTTTAGGTGCTGCCGCTGTTGGATATGTCGGCGCTCAATCAAAACTTCGTGCGGCTCGGTTAAAAGAAGCAGCTAAACCGGCCGATGTCAAAACGAAAGAGTACTGGAATAGCTTGCGTATCCAAGGTATGAATATGCCCGACTGGTTTACCCGTCAACAATTTGAGGAGTCTAAAAAAATTCTTCCTGCTGGCTCATCAAATCAAGAAATTTTAAAGCATATGCGTAGTCGGGAAAAGTTGCGTCAAAATATCCAAATCGAGAGAGAAATAAAACAGATGCCAGCATCTGATCAAAAAACATGGAGAGCGCGCTTTCAAGTGGCATCAACAAGGGCGGTAAAAATAAATCGAGATGCAATGCCATTGGATATTTGGCAAGAAGTCCAAGAAAAGCAGGAAATAAGCCCTGAAGTTAGAAAAGCAATGGGCAAATAAAGATATAAATATAAAGTATTTATTGAATTTTGAGCGAGCGCTATGATATCCTAGGAGTATAAAGTAATTAAAATAGGGATATTTATGATGAAAATACGTAGTATATTTATAGCGCTCATAGCTCTTTCAGCCTCACTATCATATGCCATGGGGCCGGCAACTGCCTCAGCTGGCCGTGCAAGCCGGCAGATAGCCCGTCAACCGATATTAATGCGGCAGGCTCTCGTGCGGAGCAATCTGAATTCTCCTGGGATAATTAATCAAAATCAAAGAAATTTAGAGAATCAAATTGAAAAGCTCAAAAAGCAAGTTAAAAATTTAGAGTTGGCACAGCAATCTCTTGCATCGCAACCTGCATCGAATAGATTTGGCGGCTATCAGGGGGGCATGCCATCTTGGTGGAATACGAGTTATTACAAACGATTGGCGCTATCTGGCGGATTACTCACCGGTGGGGCAGCGTTAGGTTATGCCAATTTAGAGACAAAAAAGCCTGAAATAAAATCTCCCGAAAATGCGGGAACCTCTTATGTTAAAACCTCGCCGCAGGTTCCCCAAGTATTTAAGAATGATTCGGAAAGGTTGTGGCACCAATTGCAACCGGGTAAAAAGATGCCGTATTGGTTCAATATTTTTAAATTTAATTTCACTAAAGAAGACCTCGAGAAAGATTTGGCCCTTTCTGGGGTATCAGCGAATATAAAAAATGAAGAGGTTTTGAATAGTTTGAAGTCGCGAGTACGGCATGAAGAGATGGCTGAAATTCATGAACGATTGCAAGAGATGTCTTTGTATGACCGCCAACAGGCAGAGGAA
>PLTG01000059.1 GCA_003165355.1 Candidatus Babelota bacterium
TTTGCATATTTATGGCTCCAGATGCGTAAAAGAGCAACCCGATTGAAGTATTGTTTATTTCTGTTAGAATAATTATAGAAAGAAAAATACCTAAAATTAAGGGAAATTATGAAAAATATGGTCAAATTAACACTATTTTTAGCCGCTATAACACTTTTTGAGGCTCAAGCCTTCCACCCAGCCATCCGTATGGGCACTAAGATCGCTGGCGCAGGTATAGGCTGCTATGTAGGGGCGTTAACGGGCTACGCCACTCTTTCGTATTGGTTGGATCGCAGCATAGCACCCGGGGACCAAAAACTTGCCCTGGCAATGACACATGAACTCGTATCATTGGCCTCTGGCGCGCCAGTGGGCGGGCTTATTGGTGGAATGCTTGGTTATAAAGGTGCATCAATGGCGCTTAATAAGTTTGCCGCTTCTCCTGCGGTAAAACAGGCGGTAGTGGAAAAAACCAAACGTTTGGTGCGAATCGCCCAAAGAACTAAAAAGCAATAATATACTTTCTGGAGCTACTTTGCCGTCGTACCCGTTCGACCCAGCCTGCGCCAAGGCTTCGGCGGGCAGGCTCCGCTGGGTTTATGCTGAGCATGGTCGAAGCACTCAGGGCGAGCGGCGGTTTTCAGAAAATCAAGACAGTTTAAATGGGAGTTTATATGTTATTTCGTCCTTTAGTATATCTATCTTTATTGGCAACAATTCCCTTCTGTATTTCAGGCGTAGAATTTCAAAAAGCCTTACCTGAGACAGTGGAACTCGCCTGGGATTGCCATCAAGTCTTGATTAAACCAAATATCCCTGAAATGGCAGCTATTTTTATCAAAAAGGCTGGTATAAAGTCTATCAAGATAACCACGGTGCTCGGGTATGAATATGTCCGGTATTGTTTGGGTGGCTGTGAAGGTACTACGCTTAAGCTGATGCGCGATATTCATAAGCTCGTAAAACGACAACCGGGCGCAACGGGTCAGGAGTATGACCTTTTAATCGCTGCGTATGATGAAAGCTTATTGCCTGTTTCGCGCGAAATGGCTGCAGCGTGGGTGCCGATCAAAGGCATGCCTGAGCTGATTAAGGAATTGGACGAGCTCGGTTATACCCAACGGATTGCTACTAATATGGGCGCGGTTGATTATGAAGATCTCGTTAAAAAACACCCTGAGCTTTTTAAGTACTTAAAGGGTGGGTTAACAGTAGATGCATTTGAAGACCCCGTTGTCCGTAAGCCAGATGCTGCATATTATGATCGCTATCATGAACGTTATAATAATGACCGCGCGAAGAAGGTTATTTTCACTGATGATAATAAACACAATATTGTCGGAGCTAATCAGTCAGAGATGACCGGTATCTTATTCAAAGATGCGCAAAAATTGCGCGAAGCGCTTAAAGGGCTAGGTATCCCGTTAAAATAACCTATCGTTAATTTTACTTTCCAAGTCTCCATAGTATACTTTGCTAAAAATCATGAACATTAAGGGTTGCTATGGAGATACATCGTCCAAAAATTGGCGTTGGTGTTTTGATAAAAGACAATGCCAATAAATTTCTTTTGCTCAAAAGAAAAAATGCACATGGCGATGGCACGTGGGCGCCGCCCGGCGGCCATTTAGAGCTTGGCGAAACGATCATAGAATGTGCGCAGCGAGAAGCTCTTGAAGAGACAAATAGCGAAATTTGTAACGCCCGTATCCTTACTCTTACTGAAGATATCTTTGATGCTCATAAGCATTACATTACTCTCTGGGTGCTTGCCGATTTTAAAGGCGGAATCGTTACTAATAATGAACCTGAAAAATGCGAAGCGCTTGAATGGTTTATCCTTGATAACGTGCCGGCACCGCTATTTCTATCTTTTAGTAATCTATTAAATCAAAATAAAAAATTAATAAGCATGTTATAAGATCCATACGAATCGATTAAAAAACGATTCAAATTGATTAGATTTTGTTGAGTTTCAAATAAGAGCCGATTCAATAATTGGCCTATGCGGCCACGCATAAAGGGCCAGGTTGCGGCCAGCCCTTTAATCCCACCGCTCACTGCGTGAGGCTGGAAAAAATACTGCTCTCGACATGCCTAAAGGCGGGTCTCGGCAGGAGTTTTTCCTCGATTTTTCATTTTATAGAAATATTTTTATACTACGGTTTCTACCTTTTTGAGTGGATTGCAGATCCCGATTGCTTTTTAAGAAAATTTATTTAAACTTTTTGTGCGCAATAAAACAGATATTTTTAAAAAGGATTTGTAGTGAAAAAGCTCTTGTTAATATCAATCATATTTTGCTCAAATCTATTTCCTTTCCCATTTCCAGATCTCAGCCACGTTCCCACGAAAAAAATATCTTTTCTTGAACGTTTTCTAAATTTTTGGTCTAAGCCATTGTCTTCAAACTCTGAAAAAATAAGTGATTTACTATCAGCCCCCATACATAAAGAACCCGAGGAAGAAGAAAATAAAAATGTACGCCGACAAGAAACATACCGTAAGAGATCTTCTTATAATTTTTTAATTTTTCGCTATTAAGGATCTTTCAATGAAAAAACTCTATCTATCATCGATCTTAGCGGCAAGTTGTCTTTATAATATTGAAGCCGTTTTGCAAAAAGCAGAGCTTGTAGAGATACAAGAAATAAATCCTGCTATCGAGGTTGATCTAATCTGGGCCTCAAGCAATAATGAACTGGGGCTCATTTTGTATCCAGATGGTGCTCAATGCTACCTACATAAAGAGGCGGCATTCGCCTTAGACCAGGTCCAAAGCGAGTTGACAATATATGGATATGGGTTGAAAATCCTTGAAGGCTATCGCCCGTTATCTGCACAGAGAATCATCTGGGACCATGTCGGGTTTAATCCGCCGTATCCTGAATATGGCAGACATGCCTTAGGGACAGCGGTTGACCTTACACTGATTAATCTTTTTGATGGCAGCGCGGTACCATTGCCGGCATATCAATCGCGCGAGATTAACCCCGAATTCATTGAAAATTTAACGCAAGAGCAAAGAGACAATCTTGAAATTCTCAAGGGCTTAATGGAAAAATATGGCTTTATCCAGCATGCTGCGGAATGGTTCCATTTCGATTTTCATAATTATGAAACTTTTGCCGCACTTGATGATCAATTTTCTGAATTAGCGTGAAAAGCTTATTTTAAATATCTTTTGCATGATGCAGACCCATTTGATTTTTTAAGAAGCATGATAGCATCACTTTTACCGTGAGTATAGAAAAAACGTAAAATTGCATCAATAACTTTTCGTAAATTCTATAAGTTGCTGTGTGCAGGCTGCTGGACTTTGTTGATCAGTATATAGAATGAGATCATATTTTTCTTTAGGCAGAACAACAAATTTATGTTGCTCGCTCACATCAGAATAATTTAATATACTTTCTTCATAGTCATAAAGATCTTGTCGACTATATTCTCTTCGTGAAAAGGGACCTGCTGATATCGATGGAATTTCTGGTAAAATGCATTCTATAAGATTCAATGTATCTTGTAAGCATAGGGGCGTAATGCCATCAAGAGAAGTGGAATCGTTCTCTGGGCTGAAGGCATAAAGACTTGAAAAGCTCGATAAAGTTTGCCCATAAAAGCGCATGCTTCTTAAATCTCCGGTGAAAAGTGCAGAATAGTTTCTTTCAAACACGCGCTCTATGATTGTAGAAAGTGGGACATAGGCGAGTACAAAAAACACGGTATGGGAATCTTTTAATGTTTCAAAATAATTTCTACTCAAGCGCCATGAATCAACAATAATAGTGTGTCCTGCCTGTGCATAATCTTCAATTTGCCTGCTCAATGCCTGCTTGAGGTTATCATGCCATGTTTTGACGGCGAGACTTTGTGGAGTGGCTGGATCGTCAAATGCTTTTTGTAATGTCTCTATGGCCGACAAGGATCTAATTTTTTCAGCAGATGATATGCCCGCTTTGAATAAAATTTGATTGCGCTTTACTGCGTGAAAGATATTCTGCCCATCAATACTATTTTTTATGATGGCATATTCCTCGGGAAAAATATCTTGCCACAAGGCAATCGATTGCTCGAGATAGAGGGCATCTTCATCTACTATTTTCCACGTTGTCTTTTGCGCGATTTCATGAAAAATAGAAGTTTTCCCCGCGCAGCAAGTTCCTTTGAGAACGATAATGGTTGCGGCATCCAAGGCAGAAATTATTAGGGAAAAAGATAGTAGGATTTTCTTCATAGATTCTCATCAAGGACCGTGAAATTAATTTTGCGATCTCTTCAGGTGTATGATTATTACTATTAACGACCATATCATACTGAAATTTTTGCATTAAAACTACCTCTTCAAGAGCGGTAAGCTTGAACTGCCGCATAAACGTATCATATAAAAATCTGCTGGGTGAATCTGATGTTTCACGATATGCTCTTTCTAAGGCATCAACCAGTTCGCTGCTTTTTATGCGCTCTCTTTAACATGCTGATAAAAATCGTTCATAGAGCTTTATATAAAATTCTGAGCATTCCCCTTCAGTAAGAGTCTCTTCCGGTGCCGGGTTTTTTGCTAAATAAGTATCTATAAAATCATCACTATGTAATAATTTTAATGTCGGAGATGTTTTGAATAGTATATGGTTTTATAGTAAAATTTTCAAAGAAGCTCAATTTGATTCATGGAGAGAGTAGTGATGATAAAAAATGTTAAAGCAGTTCTGATTGCGATGATATCTGTGTTTTATATGCATGCAGATTATACGTATAAACTTTTTGAAAAAGAGTCGATAGAAGAGGTTCTGCCTTTTATAGTTGCAAACAGGATAGAAGCATTTCGCGAATATCCGTATCTCTATGAAGGCAACTGGGATGAAGAAGCATCGCTTATTCGGCAGTTATCAACGATGCGCGATAGCGCAGTTGTGGTAGCATTTTTTCATGATCAGCCCGTTGGATTTTTATCTGGAGTATCATTCCAGGCGTATGATGACCATTTTGTAGGTTCAGTTGAAAAATTTCAGCAAGCGGGTTTTGATGCTCAGGCTTTTTATTATTTCCCAGAGATGATTATTGTTTCAGAACATCGTGGAAAAGGCTTATCTAAAAAATTGTTTACAATTCTTAAAGAGAATGCGAAAAAAATGGGATATACTCAAGGATGTTTTGTGACAGAATCTCATGAAAATCATCACTTAAAGCCTGTAGATTATAGAGGTCTTGATACATTATGGAGTGATATGGGTTGCCAGAAAACTGATATTACACTTAATTTTAGTTGGATGACTTTGCAAAACAATAACGAACAAAGTATGCAAGAGCATATACTTACCTATTGGATTAAAGATTTTTCTAAGCCTGACTTGCGCAAAAATGACTTTTATCCAGCATAATAAAGAATGGTTCCATTTTGATTATCATAGTTATAAAATGCTTGCAGCGCTTGACGTGCCGGTTTCATAAGTACCATTAAACGCAATTGAGTAAAGGAGATATAGCATGCAAAAAATACTGGTGAAAAGTATATTAGTTCTTTTACATATAATCCATACAATTGGATTTCTGAGCGCGTTTGATCCACAAAATTCGCCAAAGATAATTCCGCATTCAATTTTATTCGGTAATCCTGAAATAGAAAAAGTGACTATTTCTCCCGATGGAAAGCGCATAGCGTATCTTGCGCCTGATGGGGACGCTATGAATATCTGGGTACAAAACTTAGACGGTAGCAGTAAAAGATGTATCACGCACGAGAAGCGCAGCCTGGAATCCTATTTTTGGGGATATGACAACAAAACTATCTTTTATTACAACGATAATGGAAATGAGAATACAAATATCTATCGAGTAGATTTAGCAACAGGAAAAATTTGCAATCTTACTCCATTCTCCAATGGGGTGCAAGTACGGCTTATTGGCTATTCGCCAAAGCATCCACATAGCATGCTCATTGGTATGAATAAAGAGAGAGCGGATCTTTTTGATGTATATCTGCTGAACACAGAGGATGCGCAGTTGCAGCTCGTTGAGAAAAATCCCGGCTACATAGCGGGGTTTGATATTGAGCCGGCATGGCATGCCGATAATGATCTTACTATACGTATTGCATGCCGTTTCAATGAAGGCGGGGGAACAGAAGTTCTTTACCGCGCAGACCAAGCAGCTCCTTGGGAGCATTTACTTACTTGGGACGTAAATGCATCAGCCTCGAGCTGTGTGATTGGATTTAGTGCTACCAATGATGAAGTCTACTTATCTGATGCATCAGAAAGTAACACGGCTCAACTTGTTACAATGAATTTGACAACAAGAAAAAAGAAATTTTTAATACATGATAAATATTTTGATATCATTACCGGGTCGTCGGCAATTTTTTACGACAAGCATCCTGCATTTCTTATCAATCCAATAACAAAGGCTCCCGCAGCCTTTTTTTTACCACGTGATCTGCCAACAACAGTTATTTTGAATGAGTCACTGCAAGCGGATTTTGAAGAGCTGGAGCGCCACAAACTTGGATATATGTATGTGAGCTCAACTGATATGTCATTTCAAAAGTGGATCATTGAATGTGTTAATGATGATCGTCCTGTTGAATATTATGTGTACGACCGTTCCTATAAAAGTTTGCAACTCATAGCTTTAAGTAATCCACATATATTGGCATATCAAAGAGCACACACGGAATCAATTGTATTTACTGCTCGCGATGGACTTAAAATTCATGGTTATTTAACGTTACCAACCGCACCGTCTTCACGTTCTCATCTGCCTCTTGTACTTCTGGTTCACGGAGGTCCTTGGATACGTGATTGTTGGGGGTTCGATCCGCGCGTTCAGTTTTTTGCCAATCGGGGTTATGCATGTTTACAAATAAATTATCGGGGATCTTCAGGATTTGGAACGGCGTTTGTGAAAGCAAGCAATAAAGAATATGGGCGTGCCATGCAACATGATCTTATTGATGGGGCGCAATGGCTTATCGATCAAGAAATAGTTGATATGCATAAGATTGCTATATGTGGCAGATCTTTTGGCGGATATGCAGCACTAGCGGGGGCAACGTTCACACCAGATTTTTATAGATGTGCTATTTCCTTGTATGGCAAGGGTAATCTTATTAATACAAAAGAATCTGTTCCACCTTATTGGATTCCTGGGCTTGTTGTGTGGAAATACCGTAAGGGTGACCCTATTATAGAAGAGGCTATGCTCAAAGAACAGTCGCCTTTGTTTCATCTTGATAACGTCCACATTCCTCTGCTTATAGCACATGGCGCGCATGATGCACGCATAAAACATACAGAGTCTGAAAAGATCGTAGAATTATTACGAAAACGTAATATTCCTTGTGAATATATTCTTTTCCATAATGAAGGTCATGGACTTAATAGTACTCAAAGCAAATGTACATTTTGGGGCGCGGTTGAACTATTTTTAGCGGAGCATCTTGGTGGACGCTCTGAAACGATGATATAACTTGATGGAGAAGGCATATTGTTTTTCAGATCGACTCATGGATGATAGTGAAAATATTATATGCAAGGCAGAAACAATAGAAAGTGATAAATGAATTTTAATTATCTCTATTATTTAACGTTTATAGATTTGCATAACAGATATATTCCCGATATTGAAACTCAGTATGCTTATGGCATGAAAAGTGGCGCTGCCTTACCCTGGTGTAACCGTGTCATGGCTAAAACTGATGTAACCACAGCAGAAGTATTAGAAATTAAAGACTTTTTTGGAGAGATACCATTCCGGTGGTTCGTGCAAGATAGTGATGCTATTCAAATAAATACCCTTAAAGATGCTGGGTTGCAGTATATTTGTGATTATCCTGCGATGAGCATGGATCTTTCTCAATTAACATCAAGTATATACCAACCAGAGATTACCGTCAGAGAAATGATCTCTGCTTGCGATGAAGTAATATGGCTTTCTGTCTCACAGCAGGCTTTTGGTATAGCGCACCCATCAGAATTTAAAAAGTTTATTGATGCCCTTAAGCAACGTGCCGGATCAATGGTTGTTCGATTATATACTGCGTATTATGGCGATATTCCAGCGGCTGTGAGTATCGTGTTTGATCATGGTGATATTATTGCTTTGCATTGGGTAGGGACAATACCCGCATATCGAAAAAAGGGACTAGGCTTTGCTGCGAGTCACTCAGCATTACTTGAAGCTAAAAAGAATGGTTATAAAACGGCACTTTTATTTGCATCACCGATGGGTAAACCGCTCTATGAAAAGATAGGGTTTAAAGAATATGCAATGTATAAAATTTTTGGAAAATAATGAAGGTATTTAACTACCATCTGTTTCTTATAATTTGTTCGCTCATTGCAGCAATATATTTCTTTCATGAGCCAAAAAGTTATTATCCAGTTCAAGATATTACATCTTTTGAGCAGGCTATTGATCAGCTTAAACAGTGTGACGAAAATACGCTGGTTCTTTTTGATGTTGATGATGTTCTGATTACTTCACCAGATTATATTGCCCGTGGGCATCTGTCCTGGCGGTTACGGATTCGGTTACTACTTACCTTTCCAGAACTTTTAAAAGAGTCGGTAGCTGAGTTGATTTATAGTTTAGTGTGGCAGCAGGCGCCACGTGTTCTTATTGAACCGCAGGTTGTTCGTATTATTGATAATCTCAAGCAACAGGGCGTCCTGGTTATAGGGCTTACGTCCATGGAGTCTGGAGGTTATGGCGTTATTTCAAGTATGCCATTCTGGCGTGCTGATATGTTAAAAGATATGGGCATTGTTTTTAGTCAACAATACCCTAATCAGGTTTATAAGCAATTACCAGCATATCGTGATAACTATCCAATATTGTTTGAAGGTATTTTATGCTGTAATCAGCAACCTAAGGGCGCGGTATTGGCAGCATTTTTAGATGATAATAACCTGCGTCCGGGACATATCATATTTTTCGATGATAGCATGCGTAACCTGCAATCAGTTGGCAAAACTTGTGTGGAGCATAACATTCCATGCACATTATTTAAGTATCGTGGCGGGGAAAGATTTTCAAATACTCTGGATACCTCATCGGTTATTAAGCAGGTTAAGATACTGATTAATGAACACAGATGGGTGAGTGATCAAAATATATTGCTTTTCGTCCGGGAAGTCTATAGTATGAGTTAAAGGTAACCATTAATGTAACCTTTAGCTCATAGGTGGGCAATATGGCAAAGGCCAATATACTAAATATCTTGCGATCAAAATCATCAGTTTTTACTTTTAAAGAGCTATTGTTGGCTACTACTGAGGCCAAGCCTCTCCTTTTAAAAAGACGCTTAAGCTATTACATTAAAAAGGGGGAGCTTTACCATATCAGGCGCGGATTGTATGCGAAAGATAAAAATTACGACAAGCTGGAATTAGCAACTAAGATATTTACCCCATCTTATGTAAGTTTCGAAACGGTCCTTATTGAGGCTGGAGTTGTATTTCAACATTATTCTACGATTTTTGTTGCAACGTATCAAACCAAAGAGATTGTTTGCGATGGTCAAGCGTACTCTTTCAAAAAAATTAAAGATACCATTCTAACTAATAATGCCGGCATTGAACAAAGAGATTATTATTTTATAGCGAGTAAAGAACGGGCATTTTTAGATATACTCTACTTGAATAAGGGTTATCATTTTGACAATCTTTCACCTTTGGATTTTGATAAGGTATTCGCGCTATTACCCATCTATAATAACCAGCGCATGGTCAAAAAAGTGCATACATATTTCAAAGATTTCCAAGCCAATAGGGCATTATTATGATGTTAGATGCAGCAGCTCACAAAAATATCCTCATTCGTATTTTAAAAGACATTTATACCGATGCGACCATTGGTCCCTTTTTAGGTTTTAAAGGTGGCACGGCAGCGTATCTATTTTATGAACTCAATCGTTTTTCCGTTGATTTGGATTTTGATCTACTCGATTCTTCCAAAGAACACCAGGTTTTTGAGCAACTAAAAAAAATCCTTAAAGAGCATGGGACTATTAAAGAATCTTATGAAAAAAGATATACGCTGTTTTTTATGATTTCCTATAATGACAAATTGCAGAATATTAAAGTCGAAGTTAATCGTAGAGACTTTGGATCGAAATATGAGGTAAAGTCTTATCTTGGTATTTCTATGAAAGTAATGGTTAGGGAAGATATGGCCGCTCATAAAATGGTGGCAATGCTTGAGCGAATTGGTAATGCAAATCGCGATATTTTTGATACATACTTTTTTTTGAAAAATAATTGGCCCATCAATGAACAGATCATTGAAAAAAGAACCGGCCTATCGATGCATCAATTTTTAAAAAAATGTATTCAAGAGCTTGAGTCCATGAGTGATCGTGGCATTTTATCTGGATTAGGCGAGTTGCTTGATGCTAAACAAAAAACATGGGTCAAGGAGAAGCTAAGAACAGAAACTATTTTTTTGCTTACATTAAAACTTGAAAATTACCCAGCGCAACCACACGCATTTCTTTATTCATATAAAGAGGGTGGAAACATGTTTGATCCTAGTGGTTTGGGATCTCAATTCCATAAGGAATATGGAATTGGGGGCATTTATAATAAACCAACATCCCCAGCAACAGCTATTATTCATTTTGATAAGCAATCTAATGAGGCCTTCTTGGATAAGTTTCTTCAGGCTATGGATGAAAAAAAACTTCAACATATCAGTACTGGTGACGGTATAGATAAGCGTGGCTTGAAAGGCGTTAAGCAAGGGCAAGCGTTACTCTTCAAAACTTATCTGAGTGAGCAAGAAATTCAAAAATTGATAGCTGAATTAAATAATCGCTTTGCCGGGTAATCTTTGAAGTTAGGCACAATACCCGCATATCGCAAAAGGGGACTGGGTTTTGCGGTGAGCCGCCATGCATTAGTTGAAGCTAAAAAGAACGGGTATAAGACTGCACTTTTATTCGCATCAGTGATGGGTAAACCTCTCTATGAAAAGATAGGATTTAGGGAGTATGCTCTGTATAAATTTTTTGGAAAGTAGTAAAATGGTTGCATGTCTAACAATAAGGTCTTTTTATGGTAACATCTCTCTATATAGTTATAGCACTGTTAGTTGCAAAGCCTGATAAAGTGGCAGAACTCAAGCATGAGCTTATGATCGTGCGCGATTTAAGCAGCCAGGAAAGCACGTGCCGTGATTACCGCGTGCATCAAGATTTAAATAATCCCGCGCAATTTGTGTTGTATGAAGCATGGGAAAGCAAAGAAGCTCATGCGCTGCAGTTTACCAAGCCGTATATCCTTGAGCTTGGCGGAAAACTCGGCGATCTACTTGCACAGCCATATCAGGTCATGTTTGTGAATGAGATTTAGGAATTTTCTACTACAGGCTTTTGTCCATGAAAAGGGTTTTATGAAGAGTTATTTTATTGTATTACTATTGATAGCCGTCACATTAGTCCACGCAGTACAGAGTTATGTTAGTATGAAGATAATCGCCTTTGATGAAAAATATAATAACGATGTAATTCATTTTGTTTCATCAATTCAACAGCACGAATTCCATGTGCAGATTACGCCAGAAGAGCAGCCTGATTTAAGAGATATAAAAGGGTTCTTTAAAAATGGGAATTTCTTAATAGCTTTAGATCAAGAAAAGGTAATTGGTACCATTGGATTAGTTGATATTGGCAATGGCAACGGGGCGTTGCGAAAAATGTTCGTGCATAAAGATTATCGTGGGAAGGGCGTGGCGCAACAATTGTTAGAGCAACTATTACTTTGGGCAGTTCAACACAACTATACAACGGTATACTTAGGAACCTTGCCTATTTTGTATGCAGCGCATAGATTTTATGAAAAAAACGGCTTTGTAGAGATTCCTGAGCAAGATTTACCTCAAGAATTCCCTTTGAATTCAGTAGATAAAAAATTTTATAAATATAAGGTTTTATGCATATGAAAAAATATATATTATTAAGTCTATTTTTATACACTGCTTGTTGTTTCAGTACAGAGATGGCGACTAAATTGACCCCACTGAGTTTTGAAGAGATGGAAGGTCGGTTCGGACTATTCGCGCTTTTTGGCGTTGCCGACGTTTCTTTAACATCTGAAAAGCTATCAGTTTTTTTCGATTCCAAAGAAGAAAAATATAAAATCACCTCACCAGGTAGATCTTTTTATACCCGCGCTGTAACAGTGCATCCACCCACCAACCGACTTGCCTGTATTGACCCTCAGGCATTGTGGTGCTTACTTATAGGGCGTTTTGGCATGGGAAGAATTGTTAAGAATGATCTAGATGGGGATATCGAAGAGTTAGGCGACATAAAGTTCAGTCCTGATGGTGACAAAATAGCCGCAGTATGTGGAAAGAAATCCATGAGAGTTTTTTATCTCAATTTTGAAGATAAGGTCTGCGGATCGATGCTATTTGATCCAAATGCTATGCATCCAATTACCGCTTGTTCATTTAATGCCGCGTCTGACTTTTTAGCCGTTGCCCGCGGTAAAGATGTTAAATTTTGGCCGGTCGAGCGAGATATCATTGTTGGTGTACATCATTCTCAAGGAGTGAAAGAGATATCTTCTACCAGCGCGATAAAAAATATGAGCCCATGTGAAAAAGGGATTCTCTACTTGAATAGTGACGAGATAATGGAAGTTGATCCGAAAAGTGGGAACTATTCTGGATTTAGATTATCTTCTGATGCTTTATCCCGTGTAATAAAAATTTTTCCAGATAATACAAAAGCGGGGAGCTATTTCATCGCAGAAAAAGACGGAGATGATGTCGATTTTTCCCATTTAACTATCGAATTGAGCGAAGCTCATTAACACTCAAGCATAACGCTTCTGACACTGGTCGTTCTTGGCCTATTGCTTTGGTTAACATATCGGCAGAGGGGCTATTGATGAGCTTGCCATCAATGCATAATGTGGTGCAGCCGCCTCCACCAATATTAAGCGCATCGACGCACCCCAGCTGTTGCATAAACAGCGCGAGCTCTTGCAAGCTGAGCCCTTGACTATGTTCTTGCCGACCATCCACCACAACCACGCAGATCTCATTATGCGCGGTTATGCCGATGGCTGTTCGCGGGTGGCGCAGTTCAGTGCTATCTCTATTGCATCTAATGGTACCGTTATAACGTGAGCGTATGCAGGAAACGTTGTGGGTGCATAGGTAGCATACGTGATCATGTTGGACAGCATCTGGCTATCAAGAAGTTGCATAGGATATATAGAGTGCGTTTGGCCCGCTCTCAGGTATCCCCCCTTCTTCTTCGGGCTCACATATCCCCGCTTCTATAAAAGGTTTCTGCTCGTCATATTTAATAACAAGAGATGATTGATCTTGCTTTGAAAGCCCCGCGGCATCAAAAAAACCTTTAGAAGACAGCATTTCTTTTAAGAGCGATTGCTGGAGTTGATCATCAACCACCTGCAAGCAATGAAGATTGGCATGCGATAGTGCTATAAAGGACAAAAGATGGGGGATAGTATAATTATTTCTTATCATCATTATTATGAGCTTTCGATACATCACATGATTTTTTCATAGTATAACGAAATGCATCTTAAATAGGAACCCTTATGTGGCTGTCTAAATCTATTGTATAAAAAAAATATATTGTTAATATTGTAAGTAAACTTTTTAATATTTTAACCTGGGGAACGAATGATTATTTGGGCATTTATTTTTTTATTGAGCGCGAATGTTTTAGTGGGAGCGCAAGAAGCTCCTGGAGCTTCGGAGAGCTCATCCAAGCACATTATTATTTTAAAGAAAAAAGATTCTTCAAGCGATACTATCGCATCAGAATCTCGACTTGAAAGTCGAAAAAGACGTTTCGATGATGCGCACATTGAAGACTCATCGCACGATCAAAACCTTCAAAATGAGAAAATGACACAAGCTAAGCGCATGAAAGCAGATAAGCCGGCGCAAGCTTCTGAGCTTTTTAGATTCATACATGATAGCTATACTCAAAGAAGAGGTAATCCTGCGATGTATGAAATATTTTGCAGAGATTGTCGCAAGTCGTTAATGTATTATCAAAAGGATGGCCCTGGCAGATTATTACGCTGCTATTTGGACAGAATCCGCGCACCTCAAGATTTAGTGGATCGTCAAAAAGAAAAATTTAGTGTTAGCGAAAGTCGCAGATTAAGATGCAAAGACTGCGAGACTATTATTGGCTGGCCCATGATCTACAAGTCTGAAAACCGACCCGCATATAATATGGATCAGGGAAAGTTTTATTTTAATGATATAACCTCACGAGTAACAAAAAAAGCAAAAGATGAATAAAAGATTTTTAATTTTAATTTTCGGGGCGTTTTTTCTGCAAGAACAAGTTGCAGATATTAAACTCCCACAAAATTTTTCTACCATTGTAGAGAAACTTATTTTCTTTAAAAAAAATAATTTTAAAGTTTTTTACGGTGGTCCTATAGGCGGCTCTGATAAGGGGGTTAAATGGGTCATGCCAGTAGCATTTGAAGACGAGTTGCATAAAACGACAAGAGCGGTATATGAGATCGCCTTTGTAAACTGCAATTTTGACACAGCCGATGGTGCAGAAATCATGTTTGTCGATATTTGTGATATCGATATAAAGTTTAAAAATATGTTTTCGCCCGATTATGCTTCCTTTGCCTCATTGTTGCGTGGCGAATATATCCATGAAAAATATATTGTAGTACGTCGCGCAGATGTTGCACATATCTATTATCCTGATATTTTCATTTCAGCTGACCATTCGCCACATGTGGAAGATAAGTCTCAAATCATACATTTTTTGCACGAAAATTTTAAAACGAAAAATTGCTCTAAAGATTGTAATACTTCATTACGAGAGAAGCAGGTTATCGCTTACGAAAATGACTTTGAAATAAGTTACGTGCCGCTCAAAGTGCAGACTAATTTTCACGGCGAAGCGCATCAATTTTTCATAACGAAAAAGGTAAGAAAAAATGATATCTGGAAGCTTTATTATATCATTTCCCGAGATGAAAATGTTTTAACAAATTCGGCCGCTCTATCTGAAGGCCTTCTATTGCGTCTGGATTCTGGATGCGTAAGTGGGCAAATTTATAATGACTCGGCATGTGATTGCTTGGATCAATTGCATAGCGCTTTGCATGCACTTACAGAAAGCCCCTCTGCCGGTATAATAGTTCACATTCCCGCGCATGATGGGCGAGGTTTTGGAACGGCGCCAAAAGCGGAAACAGAAATTTATAAAATTGGGGGAAAAGGCAGATTGCATACCACTGCGCCACTCGATACTGTTCAAGCAGCTCAATTGCTCTATGGCTGTTCTGATTTTGATATTAGAACATTTGATGGTGCTGCCCAAATGTGCGTAGATGCAAACATCAAAAAAGTCATTTTGCTGACGGATAATAAGCAAAAGGTCCAGGCTTTAAAAGATGCCGGCATTGAGGTATTGAGGCAAAAAACGGATACGGTGAAAGAGGCTTGCTCGCATCATATTCAGGCCAAAAAAAATAGCCCCTATTATTATAACGATGAAACTAATCAAATTTAATTAATGAGAAGATACTATGTTTATATTTTTTATTTTATTATTCGCCGCAATGGATACTATTTCAGGAAATAGCATTTTTGATAAACTCGATACGCGCATGAAAGAGGTGAATTCATTGGTGTGCGTGGGGCTCGATCCGGATATTTCGAAGATTCCTACAAGCGTTATTGAGAACAATATCTCAGACTCTGCGGCTTTGTATGCATTTTTAACAAAAATTATTGATATTACCGCGCCGCATGCTTGCTCATATAAAATTCAAAAGGCTTTTTATGATCAATTGGACGATGGACATGAATTGTTAAGAGATGTGGTGGCGTATATCCATACTCATTATCCGCAGATTCCAGCTTTTGTTGATTGTAAAATTGGTGATACGGACAATACTATGAAGGCTTATATGCAGCTCATGTTTGATGACATTAAGGCTGATGCGGTTGTTATTAACCCGTACATGGGTGATGATGTTTTCGAGCCATTCATGTTGGATGGACATAAAACGGCAATCGTACTGGTTCAGACAAGCAATCCTCAAGCAAAAATTGTGCAAGAACAGGCTTTAACGAATGGTAAAAAGTTATGGGAAGAGATCTTGTCTCTTACAATACACCGTTGGAACAAAAAGAATAATCTGATGGTCGTTTTATCAAGCAATACCGCTCTGCAGGACTATCAACATATTCGTGCACAGATACCACAAGACATGCCTATCTTGTTAGCAGGAATTGGCGCTCAAGGCGGCAATCCTGAAATAATGAAACAATTACTTAACAAAGAAAAAAGAGGCGTTTTTGTAAATTCTTCTCGCGGTATTTTATATCCCTATACTATCCAAGATGTGCAGTGGGAAGAAAAGGTTCTGAGTGCTGTGATCGATTTAAAAAATACTCTTAATGCTATAAGGGATGGATCATGCTAAGAAAAATAGTCTTATTCTCAACTATTCTTTCATTTTGTATACTAGAAGGCAAGAGTAAATTTTTGTTACTTATGGGCCCTTCGGGAGTTGGTAAGAGCACGATCATTCGCCACTTAAAAGAGATGGATAATAGATTTGAATATGTTACGCCATTTACTACACGTGCACTGCGCGAGGGGGAAGCGGATAAGATTCATGTTGAGCTGCAAGAGATTAAGAATCTCGAAAATGCGGGCAAGCTCCTGACGGTAAATCAGATATATGGTATCTATTATGCAACGCCAAAATATCTCATAGATGAATCATTAGAGTGCGATTGTTTCCCTGTGCTCGATTGGCCCGTTGATAAAATTCAAATTATGCAGAACAATTACGTAGACTGTCTATTTAGAGTTTATATTGAGCCTGAAAATCGTGATATTTTGAAAGAACAACTTTCAAATGACTCGCGTGATAAAGATGGCAAAAGGCTCAGTGCTGGCCTTGAGGAGTTGGAGAAATTGGATGCTGGTGATTTTGAAAATTGCTACGATATGCGTATAATTAATCGCAGTGGTGATTCCAAAAAAATTGCCGAAGAAATTTATCGTCAATTCATTTTAGCGCTTTAATAAAAAATAGTATGGACCAAGCTGTACAAAAAGTTATTTTTAAAAGAGATTCTTTTGCAAAAAGCAGGGGCAGACCTGCGTTATTGATAATTTCATGCAGTGCTTGCAATGAGTATATTATGAGTTATCAAAAGGATGGTCCTGGCCCACTTTTGCGTTGTTACTTGGATAGGATTCATTACCCCGAAGCACTTAAAGCGCGCCAATATCTTGAATTTGAAAAACAATCTGCCCCAAAGTTAGAATGCGAGCATTGCGGGATAGTTATAGGAAACCCTATAGTTTATGAGAAAGAAAATAGGCCCGCTTATCATATGAGGCCCAGCTTTTTTATTCATAAAAAAATGAAAGCTCTTAAAAAGTAAGATTGCTCTTCAAGAGTTTCTTAATATATGAAGACACAATGCTTCTGATACGGGACGCTCTTGCCCTGCAGAAGGGCTATTGATGCGTTTGCCGTCTATGCATAAGGTAGTGCAACCGCCTCCACCGATATTGAGTGCGTCAATGCACCCCAGCTGCTGCATGAAGATCGCCAGTTCTTTCAGGCTCAACCCTTGACTATGTTCCTGTCTGCCATCTACCGTTACTATGCATATTTCATTATACTCCGTTATGCCGATGGCTGTTCGTGGATGGCGCAGCTCGATGAGCCATTCTTGCATCTTCCTAGTGATGAAGTCTGCCGCTATTTCATCCCCACAGTGTACAATGGGAGCACCCTGGCTGAATTCTTGATAGAGTTCATCCGCGACAAGGTTCCCATTTTTAAGAAGCAGCCCAGCACCTGCAAGTACAAAATCGCAACCGTTATACGTTGCCTCTGTCTCTGCTGAACGCAGCGTGAATTCGTAATTAACGGGCATACCCAGAGAAATTTCTGGTAGCGCATCAGTGTCTATTTGATACACAAGGTAGCCATCGGGTATAGTTTTAGGGATCGCGCTGCTTATGCTTTCAACTTTTCTTTCTTTATTAATGACAATATTTTTCCCGGGCGTGTAAGCAAGAAGGGCGATATCCGCTACATCAGTATACAATACCGCTTGGCTGGTCACACGAGGCTGATTCACCGCAGTGACGGATAAGGGGATATGGCCAATGCTCAATTGTATGTCTAGAAAAACTGTATCAATAGCAGGCGTTTTTATTGTGCTGTTCCAGCAGAATGCCCCGCGCGTAAGTTGCAGATCAGAATAGATTTTGCCATCAAGATAAAAAAGATTTACGCGGTTGCCGTTATAATTGCCGCCGCGTCTGTAGTTACTGCCATTGACGGCTATGGTGGCGCCAGCTCTTGCAAGAGCGCTTACCGTCTCGCGCTGGCCGATAGCAGGAACAAGAGATATTTCTACTTCATTTAAAGGGACTGTTATTACGTGTGCGTATGCAGGAAATGTTGCGGCTTTGTAGGTTGCATGCGTGATCACATCGTGTAGAATTTCGCTATCTTGAAGGTGCATAGCTTGTGTAGACAAAATAGCGAGTGCGTGTAGATAATTCTTCATAATTTATTTATAATCTTTCAAATTTGTTAAATTCTGTTTTGCCAAAAAGGGTGATGATGTACAAGCATGCTATGCAAAAAATTTTATTGGGCATAACCCTTACAACACTATCTTACATATCCTCAAGCGTGCCGACCATCCCACTATCAGTTATTTTTGGCAATCCTGAAAAAACGCTGCCGGCAATCTCTCCTGATGGCAAGCAACTTGCCTACTGTGCGCCGCATAATGGTGTATTGAATATCTGGGTAAAGACATTGGGCACGGATGATGCAAGAGTGGTTACTCACGAAGCCCATCATGGGATTCTTGCCTATACCTGGTCATCGCAAGGGCCGCAGTTACTGTATAAGCAAGATAATAATGGCGACGAGAATTTCCATATTTTTTCCGTTGACTTAGAAACAGGTGCTATTAAAGATTTAACGCCATTTGCAGGGGTAAAGGTTGAGATACTTACTCTTAATAAAAAGTTCCCTGATGAGGCTTTGATACTCATGAATAAAAGAGACCCTCGGTTATTTGATGTCTATAAGCTCAATTATGTGACGGGTGATTTGCTCTTAGTTGAAGAGAACCCAGGAACTATTATTTGGTGGTTGGCTGATGGCAATTTTACTGTCCGTGCTGCTATTGCAAATAATCCAGACGTCTCCCAAACGCTTCTTGTCAAACATGGCGGCAAAGACGAACCGTGGCAACCTGCATTGGAGCTTGAATTTGAAGATACGCTCAAAGATGAGTTATATTGCGGGCTTCTAGCCTTTTCAAAAGATGGTAAAGATCTTTTTATCAATAGCTCTTTTGGCCATAATACGCGATCACTTTCACGTTTTAATCTTGAGACACATAGAAGCACCTTAATTGCCACTGACGATATCTATGATTGTACGAGTGTTATCTTTAATGACGATACGGGCGAGCCGGATATAGTTTTTTGCCAAAAAGAGCGGCTCTATGGAACAGCATATGGTCATCAAGCGACAAAGGATCTTACTTTCATTAAAAACTTAAGTACGGGAGATTTGAACTATATCAAAAAAAGTGATGACGGTTCTTTGTGGGTGGTCGGTTTTTTGTACGACAATAAATCGCAAGATTATTATCTTTATAGGCCAAATCAACAAAAGGCTGAATTTTTATGGAGCTCGCGCCCCGAGCTTGATACGTATCAGCTTGCAACAACTCAACCAATTTCACTACAATCACGCGATGGATTAACACTCCATGGCTATTTAACGTGCCCGTTAGATAAAGAGCTGAAAAATATGCCAGTTGTGTTGCTTGTGCATGGCGGTCCATTTTCTCGCGATAAATGGGGATTCGCGCCCGAAGTTCAATGGTTGGCAAACCGTGGGTACGCTTGCTTACAGATCAATTTTAGAGGATCTGCTGGCTACGGAAAAAAATTTCTAGCGGGTGGTAATGGTGAATATGCGGGTAAAATGCACGATGATCTTATCGATGCAGTGCAGTGGGCGATTAATACGGGCATAGCAGACCCTGAGCGTATAGCGATTTATGGCGGTTCATATGGTGGCTATGCGGCGCTGGTGGGTGCGACCTTTACCCCAGATGTTTTTTGTTGTGCGGTGGATATTGTCGGCCCAAGTAGCCTTCTGACCACTATACAGACGATGCCCCCTTATTGGGCGCGCGCTCCGTGGGAAAAGCGGATGGGGTCGCTTACTGATATAGAGTTTTTAAAATCACGCTCGCCATTGTATAAGATTGATAACATTAAAATTCCTCTCATGATCGCCCAAGGGGCGCACGACGTGCGGGTTCGCCAAAGTGAATCTGAACAAATTGTCGCCGCGTTACAGAAAAAAGGCATTCCTCATGAATATCTGCTTTTTAAGGACGAAGGCCATGGCTTTAAGCGTCCTGAAAATAGAATGATTTTTTACGAAGCGGCAGAGAAATTTTTAGAAAAAAATATGAGATAATTATTTGCTATGGGCACCCATATGGCGTGCCCTAATGCTCGCTTGAGCCAGGCTGAAGCGATACTGAATATAGTTATTAACGCGCTTTACTTATTGCCAAGCTTCATTGTATAATCTGCTTGAGAATATTCTGTATATTTGTTTTGTGCTTGCAGTCTGAGAGAATTTAACCCTTTTTCTTGGCGATTAATTATTTCATCTAATTTCTGTTTTTTGGCGCCCTTGGCGTATATTTGCTCAAGTTGTAATCGTCGTTTTGTATCTAGACCTTGCTGTTCAATACGAACCAACTGCATCCATTCTTTGTGCAATCTGTTTGTTTTTTCTTCTAAAGATTCCTCCACCTTTTGGACCGTAGGTTTTTCAGGAAGTTGTTGAGTGGTAAAATACGATTTGAGCGAAAGCCACGATTTAGAAAGGCTGAACGCCGGAATATAGTCTTTAAAATTCCAGTTTTTGCCAAAACTAAAATATTTTGCGCTGTTAGCAGCTTTATCGGTACCGTCGTGCGCATGCATACTACAGAGTGATAAAACGAGGGCGATAACCATTATTTTTTTCATAAAACGTCTTTCTTTAACAAATCTTATTTAAAGCTCATAAGATCGAGAATACTATAATTAATTCAGTTTGTCAAGAATTGGTGCCGGTTTAGATTTTTTCATGCAGTTGCCTTTACTTCTGACCGTGGGTACGCTTGCTTACAGATCAATTTTCGAGGATCTGCTGGCTACGGAAAAAAATTTCTAGCGGGTGGTAATGGTGAATATGCGGGTAAAATGCACGATGATCTTATCGATGCAGTGCAGTGGGCGATTAATACGGGCATAGCAGACCCTGAGCGTATAGCGATTTATGGCGGTTCATATGGTGGCTATGCGGCGCACGATGTGCGAGTCCGCCAAAGTGAATCTGAACAAATTGTCGCCGCGTTACAGAAAAAAGGCATTCCTCATCAATATCTGCTTTTTAAGGACGAAGGCCATGGCTTTAAGCGTCCTGAAAATAGAATGATTTTTTACGAAGCGGCAGAGAAGTTTTTAGAAAAAAATTTGAACTAATAAAAGGTGCGGCAACCCATATTCTTGTGATAAAGGTTCACCTTAGGTTAGTCGATTTTTCTCCCATTTAGGGGTATATTAATCAATGGAGTAAAACAAACTAGCCTCAAACGATTCTATAAAAAATACTATTATGCAAAATTTATTAGATTTATTTAAAAAATTAACAGAACCTGACATAGAGAAACGCTTTACCAAAAAGAATTATTCTAAGGGTTTGGAGTACGCGACTTTAAAGAGGGTCTATTCCTGGAAATGGTCATTCGCAGAAAAAAATAGATTACAGGCGTATGTTAAAGGGACCGCTAACTATGAGGTTGTCATAAGTTCAATTGATAACCTTTCCCTAACAAGCTGGTGCGAGTGTCCTGAATATGATCGATCTGGCGAATGTAAACACTGTGTCGCTGTTTTTCTCATGATTATAGCGGTCTTAAAAAAACCGCAGTTTTATACTAAGTTGCATGCGCTTTTAGTAGGTGATACGAGCGATATAGCCTCCATTGCGCCCATTATAGTGCGTAATAATCCTACAACAAAGCGTACTATTATACATGCTTCTGATGATACGGACCCACTATTGAAAGAAATTTTCAATAAATTGAGTAGAACAAAAAGTGCTGAAAAGCATAAATTGTATGTGCAGGATATCATAATAAAATCACTTCAGAAAAATCTTCTGCTTATAGAGACTGAAGATGGTGATATTAAGCCGACCGCTATGAGCCCGCTGAAGGTGCGTAAAAGGATAGAATGCGTAGCGCAGGGAAAAGGGGCTTGCACCCTGAAGCCGATATTAGAAAGTGAAAAAGATGGCAAGAAAATCAACAATTTTACTTTGTTAACATCAGAATGTGTGCTTGATCATGAGACAAAAACGTTAATAAATTTAAATAACCCCAAAAAATATGATATTTGGGATGTTTTTTACAACCGCTATCAATTGCATCGTAGTGATACGATAGTGCCGCAATTTTCAAAAAATCGTGTAGTTACCAATAACTCTTTCTATAACCAGCCATTATGGTTAATTACAGATGAAGAACATAAGGTGCTTGAAAAGACAGCTTCATTTGTTGCTACGAATAATAAGCCGGCAAAAAAATATATTACACCGCAGTATACGTTACATTTGGAAGCTGATACGGCTACCTCTTTAGTTCAGGGTATTTTAGCGGTACGGTGCGGTGATACTACCATAAAAATAAATGATCTTTTTGTTGCTTGGTATAATCTTATTGTGCGGGTATGCGAAAGTTTACGCTTGTCTGCTTATTATCTTTTTCCCTATATTTTAGACTTTTTATCCCGTGCCGGATATGGCCAACGGAAAATTAATATTGACGGCATTCTAGAAGATTGCCTCAAAGCAATGCTTAAAAATAAAACATTGGGGACAAGATCTGCGCTCAAAGTAGCGCTTTTAGAATCTCTTGAGGCGACCTGTGACTTTTTCGAGACACCTTTGCACCTCTATTTCGCGGCTAAAGAAGAGGCTATAGGATATTGTACCCTGGTGCCTAAAAATATCATGATCGTTGCACTTGAGGCGTTCGCTCTATGGGAACATGAGAAGATAGCGCCAACAAATGATTTTACTTCCGGTATATTTCAGTTGACTAAAAAAGATTTGCAAGCGCGCATAAGAAAATATTTTAAAATAGCGGATAAGTATAAGGTTGCTTTATTTCTTGATCAAAAAAAGATAAAAGTTGCGAAAACATCATTTGTTATTAATGCTCAAAAAAATAATCTTGACTGGTTTAAGATAGCCCCAGAAATTAAGCTTGATAATGCATTATTGAGCAGCGATGATCTGATACCATTTTTACAATCAGGCATGCGTGAGACAATTTCTAGTATCGAATTAGCTGATGAAGATAATGAAGAGCAATTTAATTTTTTAAAAAAATATTTTAGCAAAAAAGAGAAAAAAGATGAGGTAAAAGATGAAGCCCCGTCTGTTGTAGAGTTACGCCCGTTAAAAATATTTGAATTAATAGATTTTAAAACTCATGGGCTCACCTTACAGCTTCCCAAAGAGGAACAAGAGATTTTAGATTCCTTAGGAAGATTTAAAAAACTTGTGTCAGCAAAATTGCCAAAAAAAAGTAACATAACGTTACGAAATTATCAGCATGACGGTTTTTCTTGGCTTTTGTTTTTATATAAACACAAATTTGGTGCATGCTTGGCCGATGATATGGGGCTGGGCAAAACAGTTCAGGCAATTACTTTCTTGGCCGCTTTGCATGAAGAGAGAGAAGAAAAAAGCAACAAAAAACCGCATCTGATTGTGGTGCCACCAAGTCTCATATTCAATTGGATCTCTGAATTCAAAAAATTCTGTCCTGCGTTAACAGTTCAAGAGTATGTGGGTGCGAGCCGCGATGATATTCCCGTAACGAGTGATATCGTTATAACCACCTATGATATTGTGCGTATTGATATAGAAAAGTTTGAAAAGCTTATGTTTGATGTCATTGTTTTTGATGAAGCTCAGATGATCAAAAATATTACGGCTAAGAGAACCTCTGCGGTTCGGCGCTTAAATAGTGTTTTCAAACTTACTTTAACAGGTACTCCTTTAGAAAATAATATACGTGAATTTTATTCAATTATGGATTTGACGCTTCCTGGGTTATTGGTTGACTATGAGGAGTTCGCATCATGGGACGACGATTATCAATTAAGTTACATAGTAGAGCGTACGCGCCCCTTTATTCTACGTAGAAAAAAAGAGGTTATTCTTCACGAGTTGCCTGAAAAAACAGAGCATGATATCTATTTGCCGATGAATCAACAACAAAAGATACTGTACCAAAAAGTGGTGAATGAAATTAAGGATACTATTGCGAACGCTTATCAAGAAAAAACAGGTGCTCAAGCTACTATTATTGCATTAACAGCACTGTTGCGTCTGCGGCAAATATGTGTATCGCCGGAATTAATTGTACCGACCTATAAAGAACCAGCACCTAAATTAGAATATCTGAGAGAAAAAATTGTTGAGCTTTCTGCAAATAAGCAGGCCGCCTTAGTTTTTTCTCAGTTTACCTCTTGCTTGGATATTATCGAAGAGCATTTAAAAAAAGAAAAAATATCCTATCTACGCATAGATGGCACCGTGCCTGTTGCGAAAAGAAAAGCTATCATTGAAGCGTTTCAGGATGAGAAATCTGCTATAACGGTGCTCTTATTGAGCCTAAAAACCGGTGGTGTTGGCTTGAATCTCACAAGAGCTAATTATGTGTTCCATGTTGATCCATGGTGGAACCCTGCTGTTGAAAATCAAGCGTCAGACAGGGCATATCGTTTGGGGCAAAAACAACATGTTTTTGTAACAAGATTGCTTATGAATCATAGTATTGAAGAAAAAATGATGCATTTGAAAAAAGAAAAGGCAGATCTTTTTGCAGCAGTTTTAGAAAACAGCCAAGTAAAACGAACAACGCCACTTTCCAAAAAAGATTTTGATTTTTTATTAACCTAACCTCTATTAAGGACATTATGTACATTGTACACGATAAAATTTCGCTTGCAGAACTCAGGGTAATGTCTGAAAAGATGTTCGGTAAAATGGTTAAGGGAGTAATAGATATAGAACTTGAAATTATAAAACTTGTTGCTCAATTGGTTCAATAGTGATGGAAAAAAAAATAATACATAAAGATCTTGCGTCTGGACGTTGGTTTACTTTTTCATTTGTAAAACAGTTTGCAAACGTGGGAAGCGATGTTGAGCGAACAATACAATGGAGAAAAAGGGGGAACAATGAGTATAG
Source organism: Candidatus Babelota bacterium (assembly GCA_003165355.1). Classification (GTDB taxonomy): domain Bacteria; phylum Babelota; class Babeliae; order Babelales; family Babelaceae; genus BOG-1370. The sequence goes on from PLTG01000059.1 coordinate 25,350, forward strand.
TCAGCAAGCATTAGAAAGAGCATTAGAGCTTTTGGATTTAACCATTGCTGATCCAAAAAATAAAAATAGGTTAAAAGAAATTGTACGTGTTCGCAATATGTTCGCTGATCATTATATGGGAATTAATGAGTTTTCTTTTGCAGATGAATATTGGCAACAATATTTTTTTGATTTTGCCTACGCAGAAGCCATTCAACGGGGAAGATAGTCGCAATACAAATATCTGCTTTATAAAACTAAACTCAATAGAGTATGCTATAACTATAGAAGAAGCCTATTGCTTTCGCTCAATAAAAATCAAAAAAAATAGAGTACTCATATGAAAAATTTATATAATAGACTTTATGCGTAATTAAAT
>PLTG01000075.1 GCA_003165355.1 Candidatus Babelota bacterium
TGGTGCACCCTAGCGGTCTATCTTCGCAACCTTACTATAGATAATAGCATATTAGTTACAATTCGTCCCCTTTTAAAAGAACATTCACCTTCAACTTATGCTTCGATCAGCTTTTAATTCGCCCCATGTGTATATTTTACAATTGTTACAACTTTTCAAAAAAAGTCTCAAGAAAATGTCTGTTAAACTGATACTTAGTAGAGAGTGTGCTTTTCCATATTCCACGCTTAACCGCAAACCCTATTAGAGCAATTGCTCGGCTCATGCGTAAAAGTGGCATTATTCTATTATAATCAGGAACTGGGCGAATGCTTGCATATCCATCCAAAAAAGATTTCTTGGTGGTGAAACTCGTTGGCCAATCGCCATGTTCTAAAAAGCAAAAATCTTCTTCTGTAAAACTTGCACGTGCCGATGACCAATCAATAATTCCCTGAACCTTACTTTGATAAACTATGACATTTCCTGCTCTAAAATCACGGTGTATAATGCATGGCCCATCTACGGAATCTAAAAGATCTATATGTTGATTATAATAATCAAGGCATTTTTTAATCAGCTTTTCGGGTAAAAGTCCGCGGCATTCTGCAATGCCCTCTTGAAACTTCATAGTAAAATAAACCCGAGGGTCAGCATTTAAAGTAATCGGTTGCGTTAAATCGCCGTAACCGATTACTTGATTCATATGAATCCGTGCAAGCAGCGAACCAACTTCATAAGCCAAAGAGGGTGTAAAATTTTGCGGATTAATCAACGTGCCGGGCAAACATTCCATTAAAATAGCACCATATAAATCTGCTTCTGGTTCAACAACTTGTATAATCCGCGGCATGGGTAATTTATTGGCAAAATAATTCAGAAAATAAACTTCATGCAAGTAATCGTTAACTCGCGTACATATTTTTAAGATCAACTTTTCGCCTGAAGACTTGGTGACCCGATAAACATCAGCAACTGCTGTGTCTTCATGCTCAATACGTGAAAATGTTACATCCGCAAGACCAAGACGCTCTTGATACAAAGTAATAAGCTTTTTCATATATATCAAACAGTTTAAATAGATCTTCTAGCAATAAAATCAGATATCAATTTTGGTGCTTGAAGTAAAATTGATAAATGCGCAGTGTTTTCTATTATTTCTGTCTGCACAGGTGCATTAATTAAATTTTTATAAGCAATAACTTTTTCAGGCAAAAATTGTTCATCATTTTTACCTATAAAAATGCCAACCGGTTTATCAATTTTTTTCAATAATAGATCTATATCATAAGGGGTAGTTGCGCATGACATAGTATAAGTGTAATAAGCTAAAATTAAAGGGTCTGCTTTAAGGATATCGTCCGGATAATTAAAAAATACCGACTTAAAATGCGTTATAAAAGAATTAGGGAGCATGGCACCTAAGATATATACCCAGGACCTAACATTTTTAATAAAACTTGCGCTTGAGTTTTGATGCGCTTTTGCCGTATTTGATTTGGGGCCCAAATAGGGTGCCAAAAAGATATACCCGTACTCTAATTTTTTATTGATATGTGCAGCATAATTTATAATAAGGCCTGCTCCAGAAGAATGCCCTACAAGGTAAATTTTTGAATGGGGATTTTTATTCTTTACAAACTCAATTGCCTGTTCAACATCCAACCAAACTCTATCTATAGAAGGCGCATCTCCGCGCACCCCTTGCGAATTACCATGACCCCTTATGTCAAAAATATAACACCCTATCCCGTGTTCTTCTTGCAACATCTTTGCAACCCATTGATAAGTTTTATTACCATACAACCCAGCGCCAGCATAAAAAATAACTATTTCTTTGTTGGAAGGATTTAAAAAACTATAATAGGCCAGTTGAACTCCATCTGATGCTTTTAAAAATTGAGGCTCTATTACATTGAACTTCTCAATAGAATCTATTTCCTTAAAAGAAAATGGGCCAGTGGCATTCATAAAAAAACTTCCACTTAAAAAAATACAACCTAATAATTTGATCACCTGCATAAAATTCCTTAATTATTCTTCTTCAATCTGTCGCCAAAATGCATCATGTTGAGCATCATTTGCAAATAAATGCTGAAGCGTGGTGTTAAGTGGCATCGCGCATATTCTTTTTTGCCCTTCTATTGCAACTTCGTCTGGCACAGGTAATAATGGCAAGCGCGTATAACCGTTAATTTCTTCTCCTGGATGATCCTTCTGATACTGCTTAATACATCCAACAATATACCCTTGCAACTCTAATTGTTTTCTATTAAAAACTTCTATTGCTTCCTCATCAAACTTTAAACCATTAAACCAAATCTTCTGCCAGCTTGTAGCAAAATGCTCTACACCGCTGGCTGCGGTCTTCACATAGACACCATTTTTAGTAACGGCAATATCACTATCATGAAGATAGACGCTGCGAAAAAGAGTGCTTAATTCTTCGGCCTGCCCAGCATTTATTTTTAGATCCTCATCACTATTACAACGCTTCTCCACAAAAACAAAAGTCCGTTCAATATACGGGGTTATTTCATCTACTGATTCCACTCTTAATTTTGAACCTGTGCGATCCCTGAAGAAAACATATGCTTCTGGGCATTTGATATGCGTAAAACCATGCCGTTGCATAACAGTTTCAATAGCCTTACGCTTGGCTAGTGCCTCGCGACTAAAAGTCAGAATATCTACCTCATCGCGATCTACGTTATTAAACCATGGATGATCAGCTGGCATTTGCTTTTGTAACCAAAACTGCTTTTCTTCGAGCGAATAAGGTCTTTTATCCATAGAATAGACAGGAACGCTGGCGATCATGAAAAATAAAAGAACGGTTTTTTTGATCTTCATAGTATCTCCTATACATTTAAGTATATTTTTTTGTAAAACTTCACGAATTGTAGCATATATAAACTTACAAGACGACTATCACTTGATCACCAATTGATCTTATTCGTTATATAAGCCTTCAAGCATTGCCCCGTTAACGAATCTTGATGTGCAATAATTTCTTGAGGCGTACCGGTTGCAACAATGTTGCCACCTGTAAGTCCACCGCCTGGACCAAAATCGATAATAGTATCAGCATTACACATAACATCTAAGTTATGCTCAATTACTACTACCGTATTTCCCTTGGATACCAGTTTCTTCAAGATATCAAGCAGTTTTTCCACTTCCTGTGGGTGCAAGCCTGTGGTGGGCTCGTCTAATAAATATAACGTGTTTCCTGTTTCTGATTTTGACAATTCAGTCGCCAATTTAATGCGTTGCGCTTCACCACCCGATAATGTCGTAGTAGATTGCCCCAACTTTAAGTATTCTAAACCAACTTGTCTCATTACATCTAAGAGTGCAAAAATCTTTTTTTCTTGTCTAAAGACGGGAATTGCATCATTCACAGTCAAATCTAAAATGTTTGCGATAGTATGCCCTTGGAATTTCACCGATAATAGTTCATCAGTGAATCGCATCCCATTACAGACAGGACATTCTGTTTCAATATCAGGCATGAAAGTCATATCAACATCTACTACGCCAGCCCCATTACAGTTTTCGCAACGTTCATCGGACGTATTGAAAGAAAATGTTTCTGCAGTAAAGCCACGTGCTTTTGCTTCTGGTAAACAAGCAAATAAGTCGCGAATTGCATCAAAAAGTTTTGTGTAGGTTGCTACATTGGAACGTGTTGATTTTGAGCTGCCTATGGTGGCTTGGTCAACGGTGACTATGCGATTAAAATAATCTAAGCCTTCAACAGAAGTATACTTTCCTGGGATTTCACTTGCATGATTGAAATGCTTTCTTGCCACTCTATCCAAAATATCAAATAAGAATGTTGATTTCCCTGAACCGGACACACCAGTCATAACTACAAGCTGCTTGATAGGAATACTCACGTCAATATTGCGCAGATTATGTTCACTTGCACCACGTATAGTTAGAACTTTATTTTCGCGAGGTTGATTATGTAATCTAATAGCCGCTTTTTTAGCCAAATAGGTGCCCGTAATAGATTTTGCACACGACATAACATCCATCGGTGTACCAGAAACTACAATTTCACCGCCTTTGCTGCCGCCTCCAGGCCCTACATCGAGTACATAATCGGCATGCTTAACAATATCCATGTCATGCTCAATGATCAAAACAGTATTACCCATTTCTTGTATCATTCTGAGTGTTTTTAATAATTTTGCATTATCATGCGGATGGAGACCGGTGGTTGGTTCATCAAGAACATATAAAACTCCGGTAAGTCCGCTAGCAAGCAAACCAGCCAATCGCACTCTTTGAGACTCTCCTGCTGAAAGCGTAGGTAGTGTACGTTCTAAAGTGAGATAGTCTAACCCCACTTCAATTAAATTTGATGTTCGTTCTTTCAATGCGCCTGAAAGGGCTGAAAGAACCGGTAATTCATCTTCTTGCACCTGGTGACCCAAATCTTGTAACCATTCAAGCAGTTCGCGTAGATTAAGCCCAACCGCATCAATAATAGTTTTTCCACCGACGGTGACAACTCTAGCAAGTCTTGCCAAACCCGAATTTTTACACTCTTTACACGCTTCATGTAAGATATATTTCTTCACATCATGTGAAGCCTTTGCAGGATTCTTCTTATAGAGATTGAGTAATTGCGGAATTATACCTTCAAAATTTCCTTCGCTCACTTTTTTAGGGGCCTGGATATGCTTGTGTGCTTTTACAAAATCTGGAAAGCTAATCCCATAAAGTAAAAAATTTCGCTGTTCTTCAGTGTAATTTTTTATTGAAATAGTTGGATCAAATGGAAAATTATAATACCTACTTGCAGCAAAGATAACGCTCTCGTAATGCTTTGCGATCGCCTCACCCCAAAAAACAACTCCACCGTTTCTTATTGTTTTTTCTGGATTAAGAAGACGCGAAAGGTCAACGCTGATTATTTCACCTACTCCTTTACAAGTCTCACATGCTCCCGCTAACGCATTGAATGAAAAATGATTCATTTTCAATTTTTCTAGCTGCTGACCACAATGCGGACAATCAAAATAACTTTTTTTCTCTTTTTCTATCCCGACGGTTGTTAGTTTATTTTTGTCTTGCAGGGGTTGTTTGGCGATGTGCCCGCAGCCTGTGCATGGTTGATGGCCCATAGCCGCGAACATATTCCTTAAAATGGTAAGAATGCCTGATCTTGTGCCGACAGTGGAACGAGGGTTAAAATCCGTTAATCGCTGCGTAACGCCAATTGACGGAGATAGCCCCATAATACTATCTACTTTTGCTTTTTCTATATGGTCTGTGACCATACCCAGCGATTCCAGATACTGCCTTATACATTCTTTTTGCAAGATGCCCGTTGCGATGGAGGATTTACCCGACCCTGAAGAGCCCGTTAATGCAACTAATTTGCCTTTTGGGATTTCGAAACAAATATTTTTTAAATTACGCTCTTTTGCGCCATGAACAAGGATGCTGCCTGGCTTACGAACAGTAGGTATAGTATCTTTACAAAAATTACAAACAAAACCCATTCTTCCCCCAAAAAACTCTTGACAATCCGCACCTCTCAGCATAAACTTATATACAAGTTTGTATAAAATTTTAAGAATGTCAAGGGTTTAAAATGTCGTCTATCAGAATTTTACTATTGGGAGTTCTTGTACAACAAGGACCAAAGCATGGCTACGAAATACGGCAAGAACTTGAATCTTGGAACGCCGAACAATGGGCAAATATTGCTTATGGCTCTATTTATTTTGCCTTAAAAAAAATGGCACAAGAAGGTTTAATAAAAGTTCTAGAAAATAGCGAGGATGAAAAACCGGGTCGCATTTTATACGAAGTAACTCAAGCTGGTAGAGACCAATTCAACGATTTATTACGTAAACAATGGTGGGAACTTAAGCCGATCATTGATCCATTTCAAGTTGCTTTAACCTTTATGAATTGCATGCCCAAAGACGAATTGATGTTAGCTCTTGAGCATAAAGCAGATAGTTTACGAGTAATGATTAAATCCATGACTCATCTGACGCCAATACGTATGGCGGATATTACCTATCCACGCCATATTACTGAGAATTTTCGTTTAGCTACCGCCCATTTGGAAGCTGAATTAAAATGGGTTGAAGGTGCGCTAAAAAAAGTTAAAAATGATGAATTGCCTTAAAAGGGACCGGTAACGCTGCTGTTGCAGATTTTTTAGTATTGTGTAGTATGAAAATATATGAAGAAAACCATTCCATTAGTTCCATTTTATTTTATTCGCCATGGGCAGACAGATTGGAACCTTGAAGAGAGGATCCAAGGCTGGACTGATATCCCATTAAATGAGACCGGGCATGCCCAAGCGCGAAGCTCGATATCAACCTTATCAGAAAAAGGTATTACACGTATTGTTTCTAGTCCGCTTATTCGCGCGCATAAAACAGCTGAAATTATTAACGAGCATCTTGGTGTGCCATTGCAGGTAGTTGAGGGGTTTAAAGAACGCTTCGTGGGTGTCCTGGAAGGAACAATCAAAGACAGCTCAATTAAAGCAACTGATTATTATAAAATGGTGGTAGAAAAAGGTGAGCATCCAGATGAATTTAAAGCACGTATTGCGAGCGCATTGCATGAAATTTTAGATCCTGGCCATACTACTCTTATTGTTGCACATGGTGGGGTATACTGGGCGATTATGGAAATGATTGGTTTTAAAGAGCAGCGTTCTCATAATTGTGTTCCGTATCTTTTTGTTCCTCCAGCAGAGAATCAACCTTCATGGACCGTTCATCCGCTAGACTAATTCCAAAACAATCGATCTTTAAGCATGCTATGCGGCGATTATTTCTTGATCACTTACCCATCTATGCTCATTAATAAGCATTCCAACTTGTTTCATAATTAATGGTAAATCAAGGGCACTTGAAAATCTCTCAAAGCCTTTATAATGGAACAATCTGTATGCGATACCGCGCTTTTTACAACATTCGCCAACAGATTCTAAATTCTTTAAGCCATCGTCAAAAAAGACAATCAATTGCGGATGCACATTATTTGCATCTAAAAATGCTGCTAACACATCCCCTTTTGGCTGTTGGTTTGTGCATAAAATACCTTCATATAACACCGGGTAGTTATTACGATATTCTTTGAGTTGCGTATATATTTGATTTGGATATTTTTGAGTAAAACTTATCCCCATATTTTTCAGCATATCTGCTCGCCATTTGGGCATATCAGCAATAACACCATAACTTCCAGATTCCATAGAGGTAAGCCCTATAACCAAAGCACCCTGTTGTTTAAGATTATTAATAATTGTGGTTACTTGAGGCTCTATAAGAACACGTGCCGGCTTTTGCCACAACAGACTATAAACTTCTTCAAGTGTGTCTGCATCAGAAAGTTGCGAAAATGCTTGGGCTATTTGCGTTTTAAGCTCTTTTGGCAAATGTCCTCGCGCAATATAATCTGGGGATGTAATAAGAACATCATCAACATCAAAAAGAACAAGTGCGTTGGGGCCGCATTGATTAAGCAGCTCTTGCGCCTGCGCAAATGACGCAATTTCCTGAGTGGGATAATATTGTTTTGATTGTCTATTAAAAAAAATATACGCGATAAAAACAAAACCTACCAACAATAATAAAAAATAGTTTTTAAAAAACTTCATCTTAAGTATCCTTCTTGAACCAATTGCTTTGCCCCACTAATCATATTTTCATTATCTAATGTAATTGCCGGACTAACTTTTTCTTCCAGTAATGGCTGGTTATTTGTATCTAAAAAATAAGCTCCTGTGAGCATATAATTTCCCAAATCATGAGGTAATGGCATAACTTCATTTCCAGTGGCCACGCCTTGAGATTCTTGTCCGGCAAGAGTAATATGTTTTTGCCTTTTTAATGCTAAGGCTACAAATTCTGCTGAACTTGCGGTATTTTTACCAATTAAAACTATAACAGGCAACTTGTTCTGGTTCGTTTTAAATTTGATTTTATAAGTGAATGCAGGTTCATTGTTAAATTTAAATGATTCACCATCAAAAGACACGAGTGTTTCTTCTAGTTTGTTTTTTATACAAGAAGAGAAGCCACCTAAATTAGGTTCATTATAAAAATAGCTCAATGCTGCAAGCATAGGAAACATATTACCCCCACTATTTTGAGTGAGGTCAATGATCCAACCCTTAGTAACTTGTGATGCAATACGTTCAATTTCTTTATGCACTTCAATTACCCAATCTTCGCTTAATATCGCACCTTGCTGATCAACTTCTGTTATCAAAGTTGGAAAGTTAATTACGCCTATTCCGCCTTCAACTTTGATTGAGAACCTTTCTGCAGGTACATTTGATTTGATAGTTAAATTTTTTAGCTTATGCTTTTTTATGAGAACACTATGATTGTCATGTAAGTCTTTTAATGCATTCTCAACACAATTATAAAAATATTCTTTGGTAAATATAGGTAGTCTTTTTATTTGGTTGTTTTGATAATTTTGCCAGTCTGCTTCTTTCCATTCAAAATTTTTGATAGAGTTTTGCTGTATATCAAATAAAGCTTTTTTAAACGCGCTTTCCAATTTATTTTTGTTACTTACAATAGGGTAAAAAATTCCCGCAAAGATAGAACAGACAAAGACTGATATAAGACTGATTTTAATAAACTTCATAGTTACCTAATTCTTTCATTCATCAAGACTTAAATTTATATTCTTTAACATAATCTTTCTTTTGTAGATTTAAAATTGAGACTTTATTGAAATCAAGTCTGTTATTCTCATCTGTAATCGTTTTAACTATCACTTCCTGAGTAAGCTTGATTATCCGTTCGCGAATACGATTAACAATCTCATCTACTTGAGCAGCATCTTTGATATGTTCTTGTATCGAACTTAATCGAACTCTACCCAAGCCAATATGTGGTAAATAAGGGAATTGCTCACTTTTTGTTCTGTTATATAAATCTAGATTATGTTGCCGTTTGTACTGTTGCTGGACTTGATGAACGGCTGTTTTTATTTCTGTATTTAAGCCTGCCAGTTCTTTAACCGGATCGGCAATGATTATAACAAGCTCGTCTTGTTGTTCTCCAAAAAGACGCGCGTCTGCGGTAATAACAGCAGCATCTGGCGCCTCACTAGTATTTAAGAACGTTAATGCTGAAAAGAGATCTTCTTCCCCCTTCTTCATAATATCTTGTACATAATAGAGCGTGAGACGGTTCAGTTGCTTGGGAATAAAAAATTCAAAATCATAGTTTTTATCTAGACCAAGCTCTTCTTTAATAATGTTATTAATAGAAGAAGTTACTGTATCTTTAATTGTGTTAAGCGACTGAGAATCAGAAATGGCCTGTATAAGCAACGTACTTTTTGTTGTATTATTACTGTTTGCTGAAAAAAACCAAGCCGCAACGCACAATAATAGTATAGCAACTACAAAAGTAGTAATTTTAAAAAACTTCATTTTAAGCACCTCTTCAAAATTAAATTTTTGTCATGTATCGATTATAATAAAAGAAAATTAGAATAAGCTATGTTACCAAGACAGTTTTATGAGAAAGAAAAAAGTATATGAAATCGCAAGCCACGATTTATTCGTCTTTTAGAGACATTCACTGGAAAACAATAATACCAAATGCAGATAAGACGTTAGATATTGTCGTATATTATTGGGACACCTGGACTGCGCAAAATTTGCCTGAGTTAAAAGAATTTTTAGCCAAACCAGATACATGCATTCGCTTTTATTTTACTGATCTTAATAACCCAATTTTGGCGAAACAAATTCTTGAACTTTTTCCCCGCAATAAATCGATTGACGATCTCAAGCAACGTATTAGTGCAACCTACAAGCCCTTACAAGATTTCTTTAAAGATACTAATCTCAGTCCCGAGAAAGTTATGGTTTACAAAATTCCACGCATGCTTGGCTATGCACTACAAAAAATCGATGATTCGACAGCGATACTTGCCCCATTTGAAATGTATCGCTCATTACAACATGTAGACGCGCCAGCATTCATGGTAGATTTACAAAAAAATCAGTCCGTTAAACTCTTTTGTGAAAAAGAACTTATAGCAATGCGACAAGCGCAATAAACATTATCAAGTAAAATGTATTATTATTCGATCGATAATTTCAGCTTTTCTTGAACTTTATTAAAGGAATCTTTTTTTATCCATAAATACATGTGGTCTGTCATGCACTGTTTCCCATCTTTTTTAAGCCAGCCAGGCTCCACTGATGTTTCAAAGCCAAGCTTGTGATAGCCTAGCACAAACTTGAGTACAACACGGATGGGAAGAAAATCATCTTCAGGGTACATTTTTTTCATGAAAAGCACCCAGTCTGATTCAGGATGTTTAAATAAAATATCTGAATGTTTCTGTGCTGTGGTACGCGTCCAATCACTCTTAATGCAATCAACCACAAACTGATAAAGGTATTTTAAAGAATCAGGCCCGCAAAACTTTCTGTTTGGGTTAGATAATTGCAACTCTGCAAAAAAGCGATGTCCAACATCGTTTTTATACGTTGAAGCCCTTAACGAAGATTTACATGCATCATGCAGATGAACGTTGGCAGCATTCGTCATAACTTCTGTTAATTTGGCCTGCTCATATGTAGGAAGCAATAGTTTCTTGATAGCCGAACGTTCCGGCTGTTCATTTAATTTCTGAACTATAGTCAAGCAAAGGTTAGGGATATCATCAATATCATTAAACGGTATCACGTCTGCATCGAAAGCAGTTACAGATAAAGAATGCATACTTAATAAAAACGTTAATATTACTTTTTTCATTATAATCCACTTAAGTGAGTCTTAAAAAAATTTACTACTAGTTTACGTGTTTTTTGTAAACCGGCAAGCACATCCACAGAGCGTTTTTTTGGATCAGGCTCGGTAATAAAGAGCATAATATCACTAAATGAACTATGCAGCATCTTGGGAATTTCATGGTATTCCGCCGGGTATTGCATCTTTTTAAGCTGTTCGAGCAGCTGATCTTTTTTATCTCGTTTATGATACGCGTTTCGGATAAAAAGTGTTGGTTTATTAAAACCATGATCAAAGTCTGCATTATATGAAAATCTGCCGTCAATATTTGCAGCTGCTTTGCAGCGAACATCAAGTGCACACGCTTGTATTGATGAACCACCACCAAATGAATGTCCAGCAAGGCCGATATGGTTAAGATCTAATTTTCCTCTGAGAATATTGTTTGGGTCACCTGCGTTAATATCTGCAAGTTTATCGAGTACAAACTGAATATCGGCTGCCCATAGCTTTTGCTCATGCGTAGCAACTTCGTCATCTGTGGAAACACCCCAGATTTGTTTAAGCTTTTCCATGGGCATTTTTTTAATAATACGCCCGCCTGGAAATACTACAGGACTACTTAGGTAGGGGTAATTAATACCAAAAACAACATAGCCATGGCTTGCAAGTTCTTCTATAAACACAGAATATATATTTATTGGCGCGCCATTGCCGGGCGAAAAGATTATTACGGGATAGTTCGATTTGGTTGTTGCAATAGGCGCATCTTCTGATGCATGTGTTTTAAGGATATCAAGAAAAACAAGTTCTGAATCTTGTGCCTTAAAGACTTCTTTGAGATCGTTTCTTACCATTTTCTTTATATCTTCTGAGGCGATATATGGAGTTTTAGAAAGATCATTTTTTTCTGCAGGATACCAGACTTGAACCATTAGCTCACGATGAGCGCCAGTGCCTTTAGCATGCGGTTCTGGTCTGTTTTTATCTACCAAGTGATACACGCAAGTGCCTATTGCGTAAGGTCCAGTTGGCTCTAGTAAACCATGCGTTTCAGCCTTATAATTATATAAAAATAGTCCAGCAATAGTTATTGCAAGCACAAAAAATAACATTAAAAAGCGTTTCATAATTCTCCTTTTTTATAGTATTATCACAAAAAAGCATAAACCCTCTATAAAAAAATGAAAGACTGCCATGTACAAAAAGTATATTTTTTTATCGGTATCTCTTGTATGTATTAATACACAAGCCATGTTTCTCACTGAACACGAAAAGCAAACAGAGAGTGCCGAAGAACAGTTACTTTTTTTAACATTGCATCCCCAAGAAATAGCACACGAGCGCCGGTTTCTGGAAACTTATGATATTCGCAATGCAAGACGAGCGGCAAAGCTTATTCATGATGGGGTAAAAGTCGACTGTCTTCCCCTGTTAAGAAAAATAGAACAAAATAGATATACTCTCCCCAACACTTATGCAGTAATAATCGCCGGGAAGGTTGTTCAGAGCTGGAACCCTCCGATATCTAAACGCCCAGATGGGTCAACATATAGTTATAGAGAACTAGCACTAACGGAATTTAAAGAGGTTTCAAAATTAGGTGATACGAGTGCATCTTTGAAATATGCATCAAAATTTGTTGATGCAATTTGTAAACTGAGAGAATTTTCTGACCAAAGCTTTGAAAGATATTTAAGTAACGAACCAACGGTTCAAAGCGAAGTTGTCTCGGCGCGGCATTAAGGACAAGATCTTCGCGCCTCAAGATTCTTAGCCATATTACCCCATCCATAACTCTTATTTATAAAAATATTGACAAATAAGACATATTACTTATGCTGATTATAGTATATATAACATTAAATAGATGGATTTATAAATATGATCAAAAAAATTACCCTATTATTCACTCTTTTAGCAACGATCACAAGCGCATATGCAGCGAAAAGCACTCAACCGCAGCCGAGTTCTACGGTTGCACATAAAACTGGTCTTGCAGCTCTTGTTGCGGCAAGCGCAGGCAGTGTTGCCATAACTGCCTTAACTCTTGGAAAATGCGGCTTAGAGACGGTTTACAATTATTGCCTATCACAACAATTAGAAATTCCCCGTTCACTTGCCTTACAAGCACACTTTACGGGAGACACAACGCCCTTCCAATTAGCTTTTTTGAGAGAATCTTGGACCGTAGGGACCACTCTTTTGGTAACTTTAGGATGTATTCAAGTCTTGAAAACAACTTATGAAGCGTTTAATGTAAAAGATGAGAAATCACCCGGAAATGAAGATACAGCCGATTAATTAAGAATCTTCGAATTTACTGGCTCCCGTTTTATGAGTCTATTCTTTGAATCTTAAATCTCTGACAATGTTAATAACCCTGCTTTAGTTTCAAATATTGTTGCAACAGAAAGTGCTTGCAAGAACCTAGAATCATGCGTAACGATAATCATTGCACCAGGGTATTCTTTAAGCACCTCAATAATATGCGCACGAGTTTGCCCATCAACATTATTGGTAATCTCATCAAGTAGTAAAAGTTGTGGGCTTTGTGCTGCTATGCGAGCTAAACATAATCGCGCCTTTTCACCACCTGAAAGATTTTTTACCTTCGTTGTTACTTCATGCTGGGTACGAAAAAGAAAATCATTTAAATGCTTTCGCACTTCGAGATCGCCCCATCCAGGCACAACTTCTTGAATAACTTCAAGAGCATTATAAGCTGGGTTTAGCGTGGAATAATGTTGGTCTAAATAACCGATATTTTTTTGAGCTGGCAATGTCCATTGCCCTTCTATAGTTACTCGCGGATCACGTAGCAGTGCTTTTAACAATGTCGATTTGCCTGTTCCATTGTCGCCTGTAATGGCAATACGTTCTGTTGGTTGAATATTAAGATTAATATCATGAAGTATGGGTGCAGTATAGCCACAACTGCCATTCACTACAGAGACAATAGCTTTACTAGAGGATAGTACATGGGTATCAAGGTTAAATTTTGGCTTTATTACTTTATGCACAAAACTACCCGCAAGTTTTTGCTGGATGCTTTCTTGCGTACTTGATAAACGCTTAAGACTTTTGCCCTCGCTACGAGAACCACTTTCCTTCATAGCCCCCAATAGGTTTTTATCAGGCTCATCTTTATTCATCGCCCGGCTTTGCGCTGCACGCTTATGTTCCTGCTGCACCGCCTTACGTAATGCCTGTTTTTCTTTTAGTAACTGCTCGCGTTGACGCGCCTCTGCTTGTAGTTTACTTTCATTATGCACAAGATATTCAGTGTAATTTCCTGCAAATACTGTAATTTTACCATGCTCAATATGCCAAATCTCATCAAAACCTAACGCTAAAATTTCTGGATCATGTGACACTACTATAAGCGTTCCAGCATAGTTCTGTATCATTCGAATTAATGAACGTCGATTATGTTGATCCAAATGATTAGTCGGTTCATCAAGACATAATACATCTGGCGATAAACTTAATGCTTGTGAAAGTGCCTTATTAAAACGTTGACCACCACTCAGCTCTGGATAATCGGTAACTGTTTGCGGCACATACCCAAAGACAGTTCCATGTGGAATAATAACTTGTCCATCTGTAGGCTGCATTATACCTTGAATTATTTTTAAAAGAGTAGATTTTCCAGCACCATTGGCACCCATGACCACTATCTTTTTACCAGGGTTAACTTGTGTAGAAACGCGCTCAAAACATATCTTTTGATCAATATGCAGCGAAATGTCTTTAATAATAATCGGTTTATTCATAGTGCACCTCAAGGAGATTATAACAAGAAAAATTATTCGACCGATAGATTTAAACGTGCTTGAATTTCATTAAATACATCATTTCTAATCCACATGTACGTCACATGTCTATAGCCATTTTCACCATGGAAATCTCCCCATGACGAACATTTAAACTTATCAGGTGCGTAAGAACCGGAATAACCGCAATAACGAGGTATAAGCGCCTCTATAAAGCGAACCTCGTCGCGATCCTCTTTGTTTATTTTTACGATTAATTTCCAGTAGCGTTCATCTTCGCCGCTCCCCATCATACGAGCAAAGTCTTTGAACTGCGCATATCTCCAACCAGATTTAATATCTTCTACTATTGATCGAAAAGTATCTAAAAGCATTTCTAAAGAGCATGGAACATGACGCAGGGCAGGCGGAAAGACATGCAACCCAACCTCTTTATGGTTATTATAAATATGCCAGCTCTGTTTAGTACCTAAGATAGCGCACGCCCTTTTGGCTAAAGCAGCTATTAGCTTAGCTTCTTCTAAGCTTTCAACTTGTAACTTTTTTACTCTTCCAGATCCCATCACTTGATAATCGGGTCTCACGTCTAGTTGTTGGGATAATTTATCTGCTATGTATGCACAATATGAAGGAATCTCATCAATTGTATTATATTTTTCATATGCTGGCGGAGCAGATCTCTGAATAGCATCTTGCTGCATAGCCATAAGTGGGAAGATAAAAAAACATATCAACAAAATATAATTTTTCATCTTCTTTTTATTGCTCTGCTGGTGTTATAGATAAATTTAAACGTTTTTGAACTTCAGCAAATGCATCTTTTTTTATCCAAATATATGTATTGCCAAAAAGGAGAGACTGGCCCCATCGATCATTACACTTTATCTTATCAATAAGTGGATCAAAATACATAAAAGTCCTGATCAACTGATCTGACCCTATCAGCGCCCCATTTTCTTGAATATAAAGTTCCCAGTCTGTTGGTTCTGCAGGCCGCACCGCTACTCTAGAACGCTCTTGTTCAGAAGCTTTTATCCAATTTTCTTTAACTCCTTTAACAACTGCTTCATATCCCGCCAAAAGCGCTTCTATAGAACATGGCTCGTTGCGATACTCGGCCAATAATTCTAGTCCTGTGTTATTATGAGGACCACTCAGACGCCAAAGAAGAGATGGTTTAATGTAAGAACGCGTAGCATCTGTAAAGTCATATAGTAAACGGGCATCTTGGGAATCAAATTCGAATCTCTTTGCATACCAAAAAACAACTCCTGGGAAAACAACTGGTTGCGCATCCAACAACTGCATCTGAAAAGCACAGTAACCCGGCACATCGTCCAGATTTCTAAGTTTTTCATACGCGGGCGGTGCAGCATGCTGCATTGCCATAAGTGGCCAGATAAAAAGACAGATATATAAAATATAGTTTTTCATTTTTAAACTTTCATACTATGAATAGCCGTTGCATCCATGAATGGTATTCCCATTGCGCTCGCCGCATGCTCATCATGCCACGTATCACCAATCATAACCGCATTATCAGCATGCATAGTTAAACCGAATTCAGTGTGCAGTAAATCTCGAATCACTTCAAGCATACCAATTCCAGGTTTTTTGAATTGCCCAATCAAATGCTGGTAACGGATGTCTTCATGCGCCTTCTGGATAGTTATACTATCACTACCCGTTTTTTTGATAATCACATAGCATTCAGTTCCGCCAATAGCGGGCGAAAAGACTGAGACTTGTATAGACAATTGTTCCATAAGTGTTTTAAAGCGCTTAATAACATTTTCTGGATCAAAGTTTTGCAATTCACTTTCTGGTGTTTTACAGCCAGAACATATAACATGTACTGCACTGCTGTTGGTCATCACCTGCTGAACGTTGGGTAAAATCACTTTAGCTTTATCAGTTGTATCGTGTGGATTCTTTGAACCCATGATAGTCCCGTCATTATCCCAGATAATAATTTCTTTGTTGATCATAATTTCTTTTAATGAAAGACTTAAATACGTTATACTTATAACAATATAACTTAATTTTAAAAACCGATAAAGTAGCTATGGCAGAATTTATTTTAAAGAAAATTGGACGGGATAAAGGCGTAGAAGCCTTTAGGTCTCAAAGTATTACTCCCAATTATAAGCACCTCCAAGGTAAAGAATTGGTAGCAGAACTCCAAAAAAAGCTCATTGAAGAAGCTTACGAAGTTCAAGAGGCGCAAGATGCCCAAGAAATGATTGGCGAGCTGGCGGACGTCCTTGAAGTAATTGACGGCTTATATAAAGCCTATGGTATTTCACCAGAAGCAGTTGCGCAAGAAAAAGAAAAACGGCGCCAAGAACGAGGTGGATTTGCAACAGGTCTTTACATCGAAACCATTCAGATGAGCGAAGATAACCCTAGAGTTAAACACTTTAGAAAATCGCCTAAAAAATATCCCGAGATTTAATATCACTTAATATCCAACTTTAAACATGCTTGAGTTTCGTCAAATGCTTAACGAAAAGCTTCTTGTGACGCTTCAAAGCTGCAATTTGTAGCAATAGCGCCTGCTAATGAATTGGAAAAGTACGTGATTTAATAGCTGCTAAAATAATTCTAGCTCGCGCCGATGTATTCAGACATTGGCTTGATACAAAAAAACAATGCGATCGCTGGAATAACTATGTAACTTTTCATGAAATATCCAAATTTACGGGCGATCAAATCGCCCCCCTTGCACGCTCAAGTCGAAGGAGATCTTTAAGCTGGTTTATCAAACCATTCTGTTCAGCTTCTGACATTGAATCAAGCTTTGCAATCCCATTGGGATCACTATTAAGTGCATAGCACAGATGCCCTTTCCTCTGAGGCGCTGCACATCTTCTTGTTGTCAACTCAAAAGCCCGTATCAACCAACGTTCACCGCCAAATTGATGTGTAAGGTCTGCAAGCTCTGCCGGTGGCAGATTGTACATACCGCCATTGCAATTCGAAGCCGCGGCTAATTGAGCTGCATTGAATCGCTTTGGTCGTAACAATAATTGCTTATACTCATCAACTTCACGCTCTATCTCACGCTTCACTTTTTCTGCAGAAGCGACCACCAGATCACCCATGGCTGCAAGCGGCATGCCCTGCGCCACAGCTGCGTCCAATGCTTGTTTTGCTTGCGCTGGGGTCTTGGTACCTTTAATAACTTCATTATAGGTCTGAGAAACTCCAGCTAATCTTTCTTGCGTTATCTCATCAACCATTGCACGCGCTTCGTTGAGCGAAAAGATAAAAGGCGCTGAACCCGTCTGCGCAGCTGCTGTTCTTTGCGCTGCAAAGTCTTGCATTGTTTGACGCATTTGCGAAAAATGATCTACTTCGCTACACAATTCAGCAGGTGCTTGGCGAGCAGTAGCACAATCCAAAGGCAAGCCAAGGCTTATCAAGCCCATGAGCATTTGATGAGCTGCCTTATCTGTTAATTCTCCAGCAGCAACTCCCGCATACAGCGTTGAAACTGATTTAACTGCCGTTAGAACTTCCTGTTTGCTGCATGTTTTCACCGCCTGGCGATTGGAGTACACTACATAGCACTGATCCAACAATTGTCTGCTCGCAGTCTCAACTGCCACAGCACTGCTTATCGCAGGTGCAGCGGCTGAACCATCGTAAGCAGACCCTGAACCACCACCTGACGAACTGTTGCCACCACCATGGGAATTTGCCTCGCGATCACCTGCGCTATATCCGCCCATACAAGGTTCTGCGCAATGGCCCGATCCAAATCCACTGTAACAATCGCCTCGCCCTGAGTAGCTATCACCTGAGCTGGAACAAACACTGCCGCCGCCTTTTGGTGCAAAGAGATTTGTTTGTGCGCAGACAAACATTAATGCGATTATTTTAAAAAAGTTATTGGTGCGAATCGCACTTTTTTTATTCATGTATTTCTTTCATATAGTTGTTTAATAAGATATCAACATGCACCGCTTGCTTGATTGACTCTGATATCATGATCAATTTGTGCCCAATGCGCCGCCAAAGCCGCTGGTCCTGCAGCTGCGAGTCTACTTGCTGCACCATTTGCTTGGTTCATTGAAAAGCACAGATGTCGTCCCTCATTTTGTCGAAGACATCTTTGCGTAAAATGTTCCGCACGATCAAAAAAAGCTTTTTTATTTCCCATAAAAACAGTATCGATCATCTCTTGTGCCAATGGATTAATATTGCCTTCGTCTGATCTACTCATGCCACCAACTGATTGCATCATGACCGCATCTATGCCCGGAAGCGCAAGCACTTTGCCGGTAATCTCAGTTTTTACTGCTTCAATGGCTTTTTCTGCTTGCTCTTTAGCGGTTTTTAATACTGCAGTTGCACATATCAAAGGAACGCCAGCGGCGGACATACTCAATATAACTCTTGCTTGTTCGGCAGCCGTTATTCTGCCAAGGGCAACATCTTCTCTTAATTTTTGTAGCACGTCCGCCGTTTCAAGAGCTTGCTCTTTAGTAGACTTTATGCGTAATTAAATTTT
>PLTG01000047.1 GCA_003165355.1 Candidatus Babelota bacterium
GATTCTTTACAAGATACTGCAGCGACAGAAACAATTGTCATGCAAGAAACAGACGTTGTCGTTGAAAAAATTGTCACCGAACACAGAGTACTTGTAAAAATATGTCGTTGCGGAAAAAAGAATCCTGGGACTGCACCAGAACATATGAAAGCGCCCGTGCAATATAGTGCGAATGTGCGCGCTTTAGGTGTCTATCTGACCAATCAATGTATCTCAAAAGAGCGAATATCCAATATTTTTGAGGACTTGTTTGAACTGCCAATAAGTGATACCACTTTAATAGGTTTTGATGAAGAATGCGCGCAACTGCCAACCTTGATTATGCGATGTACCATTATATTTATACTACAAGCCGCTACTAACTAATAAAAGAAGGGCATGATATTTTTTAATATCACGCCCTTCTTCTTTTATGTATGATTACTTATAAAACATGGATATCAAGAAGCTCTTCAAATTTATTAAATGTATAGAGCTTCTCCATTTTCCCTAAGTGGGATCCGCGGCTCCACACCGGCAACATATCAAGAGCATGTTGCATAAAACTATTTAATCCAATTTTATGCTCAACGTTTCCCGCAGGGTCAACAATAACTTCCGGAAACGCGATACCGATGCCAAAAAGTCCCGGTGCTATTTTCCCGGTATGCGTATCATACGCCATATCGGGCTTGCAGCCCGGTATCGGGTTGCGTTCGTAACCAGCAGCATAGACAATTTTTGAACATAAGGGCAACCATGCTTGACGCGCTTTTTCTGAATTAAAAAGACGCACTAAATTGCAGGGCGGATTTTTTTCGAGAACCTTTTGAGCCCATTCAGCGGCGATGCCCTTGAGACCGGAGCTGCTATAAAGAAGCCAGCCCCCCATGTCTTGCGTATAGACTAAAGGCTTTTTATAAAAATTTATAATACGGCCAACAGGAAGCTCACTTAAAAATTTCAATACTAAAACGGCAGAATGTGCGCTGCCCACAACTGCGACAGTATCTTCAGGGGTTATGTACTGTGCAAGCGCCTCTTTATTAAGCGCTACATCAAGAGGTATCTCCTGAGAACATTCACTATAGTGTAATGATTTCGGGTGGGATCCTGTTGCAAGAACGACGCGCTCCACTTCAAATTCTGAACCATCGGCAAGCTCAACGTGCCA
Organism: Candidatus Babelota bacterium; assembly: GCA_003165355.1. Lineage (GTDB taxonomy): Bacteria > Babelota > Babeliae > Babelales > Babelaceae > BOG-1370. Next base: position 1,154 of record PLTG01000047.1, read on the forward strand.
CATATCTGCGCTAAATTCTAACCCGGTTAATGATGATTGATATGCTGAAACTTTGGTGCGCATGTAATTGGTAATATCTTGCAGCGGTTTTACAATAATAGAAAGCGGGTACTCTTGCGTAAGTTCATAGGTATACAATTCTTGCATTGCAGGACTATCGCATTCTTGAAACGTTTTACATGCTCGCATAAAATCGATATATAAAGATGTTTTAGTATTTCCGGGCACTGTTTGGTAATACTGCCCGATGCGGCCAACATTGAATTCTGGATCAGCCCAAACAATATCTTTCGGCTCGACCCCCAGATCAAGCAAAAGACCCACCACCACAATGCCCGCGGGGCCTGCTCCCGCTACGAACCATTTGGCAGCATGCATTATCGGCATACAAAGAAATATTATTACTAAAGATATTTTTTTAAGATTCACGGCCACTACTCCCCCTTAAAACGTTCTCTTTTAACTCTACCTAAAATAAGACTTTCAGCGCAAGACACTCATACTTAAAAAAGCGCGACGTCAACACCTTGAAGCTCGAGAGAAACTTTACCGTTCCAATGGTTCTCACTCATGTGGGCCGCAATTGAAAATGGCTCCTGCGCCCGGTCTTGCAACCACTCATATAATTCAGGGCGGTTGAAAAAAATGACCGACTTAATAACCCCATCAGAAAATATCCGTGCTTTGATATGCAGCTCTTTAAGAATCTGCGGAGGCTCGATCAACGTTACATTCTGCACCATAAAAAGCGGTTGACTGTTCTCACACCCAAAGGGTTCTAAATAGTGCAACCCTGTAGCAAGTTTGTGAGTAATGTCAGTTAATAAAAGTGGCGCATCGCAAGTGATTTTTTTCACTAACGATTCAACAGGAACATGGGCGACCACGTAGTCAAATAACCGCTTTTTAAACTCCTCAAGATGCTCCTCTTTTAATGCAAGTCCCGCAGCCATAGGATGTCCACCAAAACTTATTAAAAGGTCTTTAACGTGCGTAAGCGCCTTGAAGATATCGCATTCGGGAACCGAACGGCATGAGCCCTTTAAGACACCACTGGAATTTTTATGCAATAAAATAGTAGGAACATTATAGGCGTTCATCAACTTACCGGCAACAAGGCCGATAACCCCCGGGGGCCAGTCACTGCTCAGGTCGATAATCATGCGTTGCGTATGCGGCTGAATAAGGCCCTGGGTAATTTTGTTCTGCACGTTTTCAAAAATTCTTTTTTCTATCTGTTTTCGTGCCTCATTTAATTCATGCAAAAGTGACCCGACTGTTTCAGTAACGGTCTGGTCATTCCCGACTAAAAACTTAACCCCCGAGCGCGCATCTTCAAGTCTGCCCAGCGCATTAATCTGCGGCGTAATAAAAAAACCGATATCGAGCGAATTTAAAGTGGGCTTGGTAACGCGCGCGTTCCGCTTTAACACCGAAAGGCCATAACTATGCCCTTGGGTAATCTTCTGTAACCCGTGGCGTACCCAGAACCTATTTTCACCCGTAAGTGGCACCACATCGGCTACCGTGCCGAGCAGCAGCAGCTCGTATACTTCAGGCGGCAGCTCTTTACCAAGATTCTTATAGAGTAATGACATCAACTTGAAGCCGACGCCCACCCCTGCAAATAGTTTGTAAGGGTACTGGCAATCTTCTTGATGCGGATCGATCACGGCAAATGCATTGGGCACGTGGCCATGTGGTCGGTGATGATCAGTAATAATCAAATCGATGCCCAGCTCGCGCGCACGCTCAGCCGGCGCAAAGGCGCTAATGCCATTATCGACAGTGATGATAACGGTATACCCATTTTCATGCGCACGCTCAACGGTCTTTACTGAAAGGCCGTAGCCATCTTTAACCCGATGGGGCAAAAAGAAATTCACTCGTGCATCAAGGGGCAGCAGGCAGATCATCATCAAAGCGGACGAAGTGATTCCGTCAACGTCATAATCGCCCGCGATAAGAATTTTTTCTGAATGTTCAATGGCACGCTTCAGACGATCGACCGCCTTTTGCGCATCTTTTAATAATGCAGGGTCGGCCACATCCTTTTCATACGAGCTGATGAGATAATCTTGTAATTGCTCTTTTTGGGTAAAGCCACGAGCATACAGCGCATGCGTCAGGACCAGGGGCAACGCTACCTGCGAGGCAAGCTCCGCTACCTTATGCGTATCAACATCAGGAATATGCCATTGATATTTAACGCCCTTAACAATCATAGTAATTCCTGTGCATGCTGAGTATTTTTAGAGATTATCGAACAATAGCCGAGCATCGCTATATCATAAAGCGGCTCAACTGCCACCTCATATAAAAAACCTAAATCATTTAACATAAAATTTTTAATGCGCCCGACGGCAAGCCCCTGAGGATAGAGTAAGCCATCGCCACTCGTGACCACCAATTCATCAACCACTAACGGTTCAAGATGGCTGACAAAATCGAGCTTGTTACCATGGAACACGCCATGTGCCCGCGAAGTAGCACAAACTATAGGGACATGACACTGCGCATCGGTCGTCGGAACAACTTTTGAGTACCAGGGGTAGGCGGCAACAATTCGGCCCAACAGGACGTTATCCAACACGGCGAGCATGTCAACGGCCACTCCGTGATGGGACCCTTTGTCTATCAAAAAAAATGAGTCTTGTTGGCGTAATTGTCTGTAGATAATCTGCGCTGTTCCCTGAGGAACTATCTTTTCTCGTGCGTCATACGGAATTTTTAACTCGTGCAGCTCTTTGCAGCGAAGAAGCTCCGCCTGTAGATCGATAAGTTCTTTTAATAAAGCAGAACGTTCTTGATGATTCTGTGTAATAAGTGCTTGATAGTCTCTGTGGTGCTTAAAGCGCGCATAGCGGATAGCTATCGGCTGTACGGTCATGGCATACAACGACAAAAAGGGATACTGTACTATGCTTATGCCCGTTTGCAGAGGGACACGAATTAAGCTTGGGTGCCACACGGCGCTGTATATAAAAAGCGCCAACGCGCTGCAGATAATAAAATAGTTACGCATAGTAAGGACAAAAAGTTTTTTTTAAAAAGATATGCCTACCATGATACCATACATACTCTTTTTTTGTAAAAAATAAGGGAGGGACATTTCTGCCCCTCCCCCGAGATTATTAACCCATCGCGACACTACACGTCAGCCCCGCTCATCCTGAGGAGTTTATCCTGAGCTTGACGAAGGAAAGGGTTAGCGGGCTCTGAATCCATGCGACTCAGATCAAAAATCACTTACTTAAAAGCTCCTGTACAAGCTGTTCGAGTTTTGCTATCCGTGCATGGTCTTTTTGCCATTCATTCAACAACATTACCGGTATATATTGGTACTGAACCGTTTCAACTTGCCCATCTTTACTGATCACGATATCGGGATAGTGCTCCTGCACCTCTTCTGCAATAAGACCATATTCACGCTTTGCTGTTGGGTGAGATCAATATATTAAAATATGGTATACTCAGGCTTATAACTAAATTATCTAGAATATAAAGGGACATTATACATGAAAAAGAAACTCATACGTCTCCTTTCTCTTGCCACGCTCTTTCAACCTGCAAATCACGCTCAGAATGACTCTCAAGAGCCCGTGCCACAGAGAACTTATACCCTGCCGATGCCATCACTTTCAACCGTTATGCTCGCTATAGGGGCATTTGCCGGCTGGCGGTTTTATAAAAGGCTCGTGCGCATCGAGGATATTACTCGAAAAATTGATGAAACCACGCAGACACACTTGAAAGAGTTCCGTCTTTTCCGTGATACGACAACAGAGACACTGGGGCATATTAACGCTACAGCATCCAAAATCGATAGCCAGGTTACCCAGATTCAGGGCGATCTAAAAGAGCTTTCTGGTAAACAGGCTCAAGAATTTCTTTTCCAGCATGAGTCGACGCAGCAGATACAGACGACTCTAGATAATCTCGACAAAACCGTGACTGGTCAGCATACTGACCTTAAAAAGTTTATACAGGCAGCTATTGATACACGAAAACCGGTTACTTTTTTGGAAAAAACGCAGAAAGCGCTTGATGCTTTTAAGTCGTAGATATTATTGAAAAAAATATCTCTTCACGCTACTCTAAATGGTATCAACAAAAGTTTTTTAATTTCCACATTTTCATAAGGGCAACTGCATGTCAGGGCATTCCAAGTGGTCAACCATAAAGCATAAAAAGGCTCTCCTTGATGCTAAGCGTGGCAAAAAGTTTACCAAACTCATCAAAGAGATAACCGTGTCAGCGCGTCTGGCCGGCGGGGACCCGAGCGGGAACCCACGCCTCAGGCTCTTGCTTGATAAAGCAAAAGAGATTAATATGCCCCTTGAAAATGCGCAACGTGCCATTAAAAAAGGCACCGGTGAGCTGCCAGGCCAAGCATACGAAGCACAAACATATGAGGGTTACGGTCCGCATAATATCGCCCTTATGATCGACGTTTTAACTGATAATAAAAACAAAGCGATTGCAGAACTACGCCATGCATTTTCGCGCAATGGCGGACGCATTGCAGATGCAGGGGCTGTAGGCTGGATGTTCCAACGCGCAGGGATTATATCAGGAACAGGCAAAACGACTGAAGACGATCTTCTTGAGCATCTACTTGATCACGCAGTTATTGCTATCAGCGTAGAAGGTGATACCTTCGAGGTGGTCTGCGAACCCAAATCATTGGAACCGATTAAAGAGATACTTACCAAACAGCTTGGCTTAGTGGTAGAAGAGGCAGAGCTGGGTTGGTACTCTGAAAATAAGACCGTCCTTGATCAAACACAAGCAGAAGAAGTACTTGCATTCTTACAAGTTCTTGAAGAGCTTGATGATGTGCAAAATGTATACACCAATATGGAGTAATGTATGGTAATGAGCATGACCGGTTTTGGGACATCAACACTTTCAATTCCTATTAAAGATACCCCCTTATATATTACCTTAAGCCTTAAAACGCTCAATTCACGTTTTTTTGAAAGCACGTGCAAATTGCCCTACAGCTTAACGGAACTTGAAACTATCGCCCTCAAGCTTTTTAAAGCAAAGCTGTTTCGAGGCACCATATTTTTCAATGTACATGTACATAATCCATCCATCTTAAAAGGCACTGTCATTCCGTCATTGAATATGATCAAGCATTATCTTGCCGGCATTGAAACGATAAAAAAAGATACGCATATTCAAGGCACCATCACATTACATGATCTTATTACCCTGCCCAATATTTTTGAGATCCCTGAAGAGATGCTGCCCAAAGAGAGCATTGAAATTATAGTGCAAGAGATCAATAAGCTCTTAGAGATTGTCGTTGAATCGCGTAAGCAAGAGGGGCAATCGCTTCTGAAAGATCTTGAACAGCGGCTACATCTGATGCAAAATCATATAGCGCATATCGAATCGCGAGCGCAAGTAGTATTGGTTGAAAAAAAGCAGACGATCTCTACAACACTCGCCGCGTTACCTTACCAAGAAGCAGAAAATAGAGAGCAGCATCTTTTGATGCTCTATACGCAACTTGATAAAATCGATATTCATGAAGAGATAGTGCGCTTTAAGACCCACTTGGAACATTTTGACCGTGCGCTTCACACAAGCGAACAAGAAAAGGGTAAAAAACTCGATTTTATTCTGCAAGAGATGTTCCGTGAAGTTAATACCATGAACGCTAAGTGTAACGATTCTGCGATCAGTCAAGCTGCTATATCAATAAAAGTGGAGCTTGAAAAAGCGCGGGAACAAGTACAAAATATTGTGTAGGCCCAGCCTACACAACAACATAGTGTAACTTTAAAACAATCGTTCATAGGTGAATCTCGGTGATCCTGAACCGCTCACGCTGATCCCATAGCGGTTATTGCTATACAGAGCATGATGAATCACTTTTCTGCTTGCAGCGGCAAACATGCACCCCAAGGCAGCGCCGGCAACCACTTGTGATGTCGTGTGCCGATTAATAGCGACAGATTGTATAGTCACTAACGTTGCAAAAGCAGCCAACGGAATCGCATAATCGCGCCCCAGCTCTGCACCAAAAAGAGATGCCATAAAGACAACCTCAAACATGTGGCCTGAAGGAAACCCGCCATAATATTTTTTACAGGGAGAAAAACATCCATTTTTGGGACGCAAAGAACCCTTAAAAGGGATCTCTTTAATAATATCTTTATAGATCCACAAAAAGGGCAACGCTGCCAAAAAGGTGTTTGAAACAGCGCGTGTATGTTCATCATGAGAAAAAAATTGTAACCCTATAAGCGTAGTGAACCCGACAGCCATGAGTGGATCAACGCTGTATTTAAAAACGGGTGCGACCCCCCGGATGTTTCTATGCTTTTTTTTATCATAAAAATAGTTGTGTGTTGGAGCGTCTACAATCCGCCCCATGCCGTAAAAGGGCGAGCTGCAAAGCAGTATTCTATAGGTGTCTGGCCCCAGGAAAAGATGAGAATTAAAATCGACCATCGCGTGAAAAGTTGTCCGCATGAAATGTGTAAGGTAGTTTTGCGGATTCGTTGCGGCACAGTACGGATGGGCTAACATAACTGTGCTATAGAACAAAAAATATTTGCGTACCATATATAGAGAGTACAACAGCGCGCGTGATGCTTTCAAGAGCTCACTTTAAAATTGGGCAATTAAAAAAGCAGTGCCCGAGAGATTAACTCAAGCACTGCTTTTTCTAGACGAAAATCGCTTTTACATAGTTAGCTTCTTGATGCGCTCTTTAAGTTGTTTTACTTCGTGCACAAGACCCTGTACGGTATCTTCTAGAAGCTTATTTTTACCTTCAAGAACAGAGAGCATGTGGTGATCTTTTTGCCATTCATTTAACAGCATCACTGGTATATATTGATACTGAACCGTTTCAGCTTGCCCATCTTTACTGATCACGATATCGGGATAGTGTTTCTGCACCTCTTCAGCAATAAGACCATATTCACGTTTTGCTGTTGGATGCGATTTGTAGTTAAAGACAACAGGACGCAGATTAATGAGATCTGCTGTTGCATCACCCATATCTTCGATTGCGGTTTTGTAGCGGGCGGATGAAGAGACTGTAGCAAGCTTCCCATTGGGAGAAACCATGACAGGCAGAGGACCAGAATCCTGGGTTGCATTATAAATGCCGGCAACAAAACAGCTTTGTGTTTGTATTGAATCGTTGCTAAAATACCCGATGCGTGTAATATTTTGGTCGCCAGCATTAGCCTTGGTCCCGAGTACGATATTATTAGATTCTGAGCCGCCATATTGATGACCGCTCAGAAAACCAACTGCGATGTTATTAGAACCCGAAACAAGACTTCCTAATGCAGATGACCCAATAGCAGTATTAGAGCTACCGGTGAGGTTTAAGCTGAGAGCATATGCACCAACTGCCGTATTATTCTGTGATGCAAAGCCGGAGTGGCTTAAAGCACTTGCACCTATCGCGGTATTTAAGGTAGAGTTAGCGCCAGCATTTTGCAAACTGAGAAAACCAACTGCGGTATTTGCGCCCGAGTGAGCGCCAGCATTTTGCAAACTCTGGTAACCAACTGCGGTATTAGAATCAGAGGAAGCGCCACTATTTTGCAAGCTTTGAAACCCTATTGCTGTATTATAGGAGTTAGTGTCATTATTTTGCATGCTCTGGTAGCCGATTGCCATGTTATTAAATCCCGAGGTATTGTTGCTTAACGCATAACTACCAATGGCAAAATTTAAGGTTGGCGTTAAGCTACCATTATCTGAATTATTCTTCATGAGTGCTTGATAGCCGATTGCAATAGTGTCTTGCAGCGGAATGCCATCAGTATTGATAGCGTTGCCCAATGCCTGTGAACCGATAGCAATATTATTAAAGCCGTCAGCCAATGGTATCAGGGCTTCAAAGCCAAGCGCAATATTGTTTGTTCCGGTGAAGATATTATTATTTGCCGCACCAAGCCCGATTAAAGTATTTTGGTTTGTTGGTGCCCATACGAAACCTGAACCGGTATCGCATACACCAAGTGAACTGTAGTTGATTAGGCTATTGCCTGTCAATGCAATGGTGGTTGCAACAAAGCTGCCCGTCGTATCACGCTTAACTAAAGTATTTACAATATCGCATGATGTTCCCGTAGTGACTGTGCCCACAAAGCTGCATGCCGGCTGACCGCAAATGGTTGATACAACAGTAGCATCTTGCGTACCCGTTACATCACCGAATAAATCGCCCGTGAAATTTACCGCGCTTACTGTCGTTAATGCTGAAGTTGCTGTTGAAGCGTTACCTGTTAGATTACCGTAGAATCCGCATGTTGCAGTAATAGTGCATGAAGTAAATGACCCTGTCGCATCACGCAATACGAGAGTATTGGGGATGGCTAATGATGTTGCGGTTGCCACTAATGATGTTGGGTCGTAACCAAGTTGACCAAATCGATCAACTGAGACAAGTTGCCCCGGGAAAATGTCTGTATTGTAGATACCTGCAACGAAGCAGCTGTTTGTGGTAAGGCCATCTTGGGCATCAAAAAAGCCGATACGCGTAACGGCTCTATCGCCAGTAATAGCTTGTGTGCCGATAACAATGTTATTTGATTCGATACCGTTATAGGCTGAACCACTGCCAGAACCGATAGCAATATTTGCGGTTCCAGAAATAATATTGGCTAATGCGTTAAAACCAAAAGCAGTGTTATTGGCTCCAAATAACGCGTTTTCACTGCCTGCACCAAGACCAATAATGGTGTTTTGATTTGTCGGTGCCCATACGAAACCTGAACCGGTATCGCATACACCAAGTGAACTGTAGTTGATTAGGCTATTGCCTGTCAATGTAATGGTGGTTGCAACAAAGCTGCCAGAATCATCACGCAATACTAATGTGTGGGCAATATCACATGAAGTTGCTGTTGCTACCAATGATGTTGAGTCGTAACCCAGTTGACCAAATTGATCAACAGAGANNACAGAGACAAGTTGTCCTGGAAAAATATCTGTATTATAAATACCTGCAACAAAGGCGCTGTTGGTAAGCATGCCATCTTGTGCTTCAAAATAACCGATGCGCGTTACAATATTGTCGCCAGCAATTGCTTGCGTGCCAAGAATTATATTGCCCGATTCTGCGCCCATATAGGCTGAACCGCTGCCTGAACCGATAGCGATATTCGTAAGCCCGGTTGCCAACCTAGAAAGTGCCCCATTTCCTAATGCTGTATTTGGCCTCTCACCCGCTGGGGTAACACCTGGTGAATTAAAAAGATTAAGTGCGTTATTACCGATTGCTGTATGGCCTGAGCTATTCACTAAATTTTGAAGAGCAAAGGCACCAATGGCAACGTTGATCCTTCCTCCAAAGGTGTTGGATGCTAATGCATCATAGCCAACAGCGACATTACTCCCGGGATTTCTACCAACCGTAAGATTACTTGCTCCAGTGTTGATACCGATCAACGTATTTTGTTGATTATCATTTGATAACCAGACAAACCCTTCACCCAGATCACAGTCACCCCCACCAAGAGTTGGCACGTTGATCAGACTCGCGCCATTGAGTGTAATAGTGGTTGCAACAAAGCTGCNNTATCACATGAAGTTGCCGTTGCCACTAATGATGTTGGGTCGTAACCAAGTTGACCAAATTGATCAACTGAGACAAGCTGTCCAGGGAAAATATCTGTATTGTAGATACCTGCGATAAAGCAGCTGGTGGTTTGTATAGGATCGTTGGTGTTTATAGGACTAAAATAGCCAATACGTGTTATATTTTGATCGCCCGTAAATGCTACTGTCCCTATCACTATATTTCCTGATTCGTTTCCAAAATACTGGGCACCACTAAAAGCACCAAGCGCGATATTGCGACTCCCATTGAACAGGCCATCAAGTGATTGTAAGCCTAACGCCGTATTAAGAACCGGAAAAGGCTCCCCAATGCCACTTTCAGGAATAGCACAATTGGAAAGTGCTGAGGTACCCACCGCAGTATGCCCAGTGGGGGCGAACATGCTAAACCCATCAAAACTTTGAAGCGCAAAGGCGCCGATAGCGACACAAGACATACCACGTGTATTTGATGACAATGCATCGTAACCAACTGCAACATTCTGCACACCATGAATATTACTTGCTCCAGTGTTGATACCGATCAACGTATTTTGTTGATTATCATTTGATAACCAGACAAACCCTTCACCCAGATCACAGTCACCCCCACCAAGAGTTGGCACGTTGATCAGACTCGCGCCATTGAGTGTAATAGTGGTTGCAACAAAGCTGCCTGTTGTATCGCGTAATACTAATGTGTGTGGGATATCACATGAAGTTGCCGTTGCCACCAATGATGTTGGGTCGTAACCAAGTTGGCCAAATTGATCGACAGAGACAAGTTGTCCTGGAAAAATATCTGTATTATAAATACCTGCAACAAAGGCGCTGTTGGTAAGCATGCCATCTTGTGCTTCAAAATAACCGATGCGCGTTACAATATTGTCGCCAGCAATTGCTTGCGTGCCAAGAATTATATTGCCCGATTCTGCGTCCATGTAGGCCGAGCCACTTCCTGAGCCGATAGCAATATTTGCTGTTCCAGAAATGATATTAGCTAATGCATTAAAACCATACACCGTATTATTGCTGCCTGTCAGGGTATTGTCGCTACCCGCATGCAGGCCGATGATGGTATTTTGATTTCTTGGCGCCCATATAAAGCCAGAACCCGTATCACAGGCACCGAGTGTGCTGTAGTTAATTAAGCTATTACCGGTGAGTGTAATGGTGGTTGCGGCAAAGCTGCCTGTCGTGTCACGTAACACCAGTGTGTGGATAATATTACAAGCGGTTGCTGCGTGAACGATAGAATAGGTTTCAGCTAATGCACATGCTGGCACGCCACAGACAAAGGCTACCGTGTTTGCAGAAATAGAACCGATAACGTCGCCAAACAGTTGCGCGCTCAAGATGCCCGTGACAAGGAGATTACGTAAGTAATCATCGCGCTCATCATAAAAACGAGGATCAACATTAAGCTGCACTTGTTCGTTCGGCGCGCCGATACGTGGCGCCTTAACCTGTTGTTGTTGTGCAAAATGTTTAAAATCGACTACTTTTTGCGCCAAAGCGATGCGAAGCTCGGGCAAATATGAGGCGTCCTGTCTTACAAATTCTTGCAAATCATCAAGCACCTTCAAAATTTCTTGACTGCCAAAAACTTCAGGCTTTTCTTGCTTAATGTAATCAAGTTGCTGTGCGATGGTGATCGCCTGATCAAGCGTCAGGCTCTCTGCACATATAGTACTGATCAATAGAGTGATCGTATATAGTATATATCCGAATTTCTTCATAGCTCTCTCTCTCTCTTTTTTTAAATAAAGTGAACAAGTATTATTAGTAACATACTGGTTGAAAAAATGTCAATAGATCTATAGTGCTCCCCTTTCGGAAGATAACTCCGCAAGACAAGAGCGGTAGATTGCGCTATACTTTTTTAATAATAATTTAGTACATTAGCTCATTTTCACGTATGTCAGATAAACATTTTACCCATTTACATTTGCACACCGATTATTCTTTATTGGATGGCGCCATTACCATCGATAAATTGGTAGATTTTGGCAAAAAAAACCATTTTAAATCGTTAGCCATCAGCGACCATGGTAACATTTTCGGCGGCGTAAAGTTTTTCCAAGCAGCCCAGAAGGCCGGCATCAAACCCGTGCTCGGCATGGAAGCCTATTTTACGCAGGACATAAAAGTAAAAAAGGTTGATGATAAATATCACCATCTGATTCTTTTGGTGCAGAATCAAGTAGGGTACAAAAATCTCTGCCGCTTGATCCATCATTCATATACCCAAGGCTTCTACTTCAAGCCGCGTATTGATTATGCAGCACTGCAAGAATATAGCGAAGGGCTTATTGTTACCACAGCTTGCCTGGGGGGGCATATCCCGTCACTTCTGATGGAAAATAATTACCAGCTCGCCGATGAGCGCATCGACTGGTTCTTAAAAGTATTTGGGCCAGAACGCTTTTACCTGGAAGTGCAACCGGACGATCAGCAAGAACAGAAAACTTTAAATGAAAAATTGTATGAGACCAGTAAACGCAAGGGCGTCCAATTAGTAGCAGCGGGCGATTGCCACTACACCACCGCGCAAGACAGATACGCTCACGAAATTATGCTTTCAATACAGACGCATAACAAAATAACAGACCCTGGCAGATTCACCTTCGGCGACTGTCGCGTGCATATGCGCACGCAGCAGGAGATGCTCGATATTTTTACTGATCATCCGGAGGCGGTCTGGAACACAGGCGTTATCGCAGATCAGTGTAACTTCGCTTATGAGACGGGCAAACTTTTTTTCCCCCAATTTGAAGTGCCGCGCGAAATTACGCACGAAGACTATTTTAAAGATCTCTGTAGACAGGGGCTTGAAGAGCTGCGTGTTAAAAACAGGTTCCCTACCCAAGAGTTCGAGCAGTACCAGCGACGACTTGAACTCGAAGTTGATCTTATCAGCAAGATGGGCTTTATCGGCTACTTTTTAGTGGTGAGTGATTTTATACAGTGGGCGCGAAAAAATGATATCCCTGTCGGCCCGGGACGAGGATCTGCTGCCGGCTCACTTGTTGCATGGGCTTTACAGATCACTGATATCGACCCATTGCGTTATAATCTACTTTTTGAGCGTTTTTTAAACCCCGAGCGGGTATCGATGCCCGATATCGATATCGATTTTTGCATTGAGGGGCGTGAACGCGTTATAGAATATGTCCGCACCAAGTACGGTCATGATAAAGTGTGTCAGATTATTACCTTTGGTACGATGCTTGCAAAAGGGGTTATTAAAGATGTTGCACGTGCTCTGAGTTTTCCCTTTGAAGATTCAAATGCATTAACAGACCTTATCCCCGATCAGTTAAAAATAACACTCAAAGAGGCCTGTGAGCAGGAGCCAAAGCTTCAAGAGCTTCGTGATTCAAACCCGCGCATCGGTGAACTTTTTGATATCGCATTGCGGCTTGAAGGGCTCACTCGCCATGCTTCAAAGCATGCTGCGGGTATCGTTATTTCACCTGAACCGATTAAAGAGGTATTGCCTGTTTACATTCCGCCAAAGACATCCGATTTAGTAACCCAATATGCAATGACTGAGTTGGAGACACTCGGTTTTCTCAAGATGGACTTTTTGGGGCTTAAAAACTTAACTCTGATCCAGCGAGCATTGCGGCTTATTGCTAAAAACCATGCTATCATGCTCGATATTACTCAGATACCCCTAGAAGATGAAAAGACCTTTGCTCTCTTATGTGCTGGCAAAACATCAGGAGTGTTCCAGCTCGAATCTGATGGTCTTAAAGATACGTTGCGGCGTCTGCAGCCGACTAAATTTGAAGATATTATTGCGGTTAACGCACTCTACCGCCCGGGACCATTAGGCTCGGGAATGGTTGACGATTTTATTGAGCGTCGACATGGCAGACAGAAAATAACCTACCTTTTCCCCGAACTTGAAGATATTTTACAAGAAACCTACGGGGTTATTGTGTATCAAGAGCAGGTGATGAAAATCGCTTCAACCATCGGTGGATTTACCCTGGGGGAATCTGACATTTTGCGTCGAGCGATGGGTAAGAAAAAGGCTGACGTCATGGCCGAACAAAAGGGTATTTTTGTTAATCGCGCCGTGGAAAGAAATTTTAATGGAAAAAAAGCGGGCGAACTATTTGATTTGATGGCCTATTTTGCTGGCTACGGTTTCAATAAATCACACTCAGCTGCATATGCATTAATTGCCTATCAAACTGCATTTTTAAAAGCTCAATACCCGGCAGAATTTATGGCCTGCTTGATCTCTCTTGAATCGAGTGACGCGGAAAAGATGGCATTTTATATTGCCGAAGCGCGCGATATGGGCAACACTATCTTGCCACCACATATTAACGAATCAGAGAATATGTTCACGGCCTGCGAAAGTTCCATACGTTTTGGGCTGCAAGGAATTAAAAATGTCGGCGCTGCCGCCTTAGAGAGTATTATTAAAGAGCGCCAGAACAAACCCTACAAAGATTTATACGATTTCTGTTTCCGTGTAGATCTGCGTACCGTTAATAAACGTGTTATTGAAAGTCTTATTTATGCAGGCGCTTATGACCCTATGCCAGGAAACCGTGCGCAAAAACTTGCAGAGCTTTCTTCTATTATGGACCAAGCCCTTGAAGCCAAAGAGGCTTTGGCCACGGGGCAGATGGGGCTTTTCGGTTCGCCTGCAGAATTATATGCAGACAATAACCACTACTATGCGTTTGCTGCGCGCGAAGAATTGTCTGACAAAGAAAAGCTCGAAAAAGAAAAGGAGGTCGTGGGCCTTTATATCAGTGCACAGCCGCTGGACCGCTACAAGAAACAGACGACCTGGCTTCAGGCGCTTCCTTTTGCGCAGGCGGCACAAAAACAGGGGCTGGTTACTTGCTGCGGCACCTTTAAAACGCACAAAGTTATCACTACTAAAAAAGGTGATAAGATGGCATTTTTATTTTTAGAAGACGCTACTACTACTGCCGAAATTATTCTCTTTCCTAAAGTGTATGCACGGGTCGCTACGATCCTAGAAGACAATACCGTCTTTGCGGTTAAGGGGTTTGTTGATGAGGCCTCTTCGGGTAATTGTAAAATTAAAGCGCAGGAACTTGTGGTTCTTGATAAACTTTTTGAAGACAATGCCCTTATCTCTGCCACTATCACCCTGCCTGAAGATCGGCAACTTGAACTTCTTGAATCGATCAAGACGCTTATTCAATCGGGCAAGGTTGCGCTCAATTTTATGCTCACTGATAACAATAGACCGCTGAAGCTTGCCACGCGGCAGAAGATCACGCTTACGCCGCCACTTTTAGAACTTATTGAACAGCAGAACCTTGATCTTCAACTTGAGATTTGATGCTCTTTACAAAGTTTTTTGATAGCCGGATAAAGTTGCGCCGCTAATGTTGGAGCGGCACTGTCTTTTTGCTGCTTGTATCTCTCTTTGCAAGCGATCACGTAGCCGTTAAAAATATGCTCCGGCACGTCAACTTTGAAAACAAAGAATGCTTTTCCAAACTCTTCGACATGAATTAAACAAGTATATTCGTCCAGTTGAATTTTTGTTATCTCTTTACAAGAAATAGTATTGAATAAGCTACCAATTTCTTGTTTGATCACGGACGCTATGCTACCTTTTTGGGGGAAATTTTTCTCGGCAATACCGCATAAAAAATCATATACAAGCCCGTTAGGTTCTGTCTTTTTTCTCGGAGCAATTTTAAGCTCTATTGATGAAGGACCTCCATCTTTTATTCTCATTACCGTATCAGTTGCGACATGAGGTATCTGCTCAACATCAAAGACAAACTTCTGGCCCGCGCAATGTATCAAGCGCTGATGCTCGGAAAGCTTTTCAAAAATTTGTCGAGTCACACCGGGTTCAGGCGCAGCAAATGCTACGCCCACTATACTCGCAAAGAGTACCGTATACTTCATAATAATTCACCTGCAAGTTTGCTGAGCTCACTGCGTTCACTCATGGTTAAGAATGCCGTGCCAAATATACCATGGTTTTTAAAACGTTGGCTAGCTACCATCAGACCATTGCTCGTAAAATCAAGATACGGCGAGTCTATCTGATACGGGTCGCCAGCAAGTACAATCTTACTGCCATCGCCAACACGGCTTATGATAGTTTTTACTTCATGGGGGGTAAGGTTCTGCACCTCATCAATAAAGATAAATTGGTACGGAATCGAGCGTCCACGCATGTACGTGATCGCCTCTAAGCTCATTTTCCCCTGGCGAGACAACTCATCAAGAGAAGGGAACCCGCTGCGTGATTTTTCTGCGCGCTTTTCTTTGTGCTTATTACTTTTTCGATCTTTTTTATTCCTATGCTTTTCCGGCTCTTCGCGCGGCTCTTCTTCATAATAGATAGAGCTGTTTTGCTTATTGTTTGCCGTATGCACCAGAAAGTCCATGTTATCGTATATCGGCTGCATCCAACTGTGTAATTTCTCTTGCAAATCACCAGGAAGATAGCCGATATCAGGCCCGAGCGGCACGACAGGACGAGAGATAAGCATTTTATTATAATTTTGTTCAATAAGTACTTTATGTAACCCGGCAACCAAGGTTAAGAATGTTTTCCCGGTACCGGCCGGCCCAAGTAGGGAGACAAGTTTTATAGAATCATCTAACAGAAGATCGAGTGCAATCAGCTGTTGTGGATTGCGCGGCCTGACGTTCCATTTAAGATCGGGGACAAAAATCTCCTTAAAGTTCTTACTGCCGGTGTATCTAAACAGCTTATAGTTGAAGGGGTTGTGCTGACTTTCAAGCAAAATATACTCATTCAAAATAAACTTATAATCTTGGGTGAGCTCGTTCAAAAAGCCTTGCGAATCTTTTTTCAGCTGCACTGCAGGAACTTGTACCGTCATCCAGCCCTTATAAAATTCATCATGAGAGACAACATCTTTAAGATAATCTTGCGTCGCCAGCCCGAGTACATCTGCCTTCACGCGCATGTTAATATCTTTGGTGATAAAGATTACGTCGAAACCTTTTTTTTGCATGCATATTGCCGTTTCCAGAATTTTATTATCGGGAGTTTCTGGCCAATCGAGGGTAGGACAATGGTCGCTTGCAGGGGTAAAGAGAATCTGGACCATGCCACCGGTATCGAGCTGAACGCCGGCGCTTAATGAACCCTTTTGTCGTAAAATATCAAGATGGCGTATTGTTTCGCGCGCATTTCTACCGCGTTGAGAATTTTCCGTTTTAAAATGATCAAGCTCTTCAAGAACCATAGTGGGAATGGCTACAATTTCTGGTGAAAATCCAAAAAACGCTTCTGGATCATGAATAAGGATATTCGTATCAAGTATATACATACGTTTTGGCATACTGCTCCCTTGTATTTGCCCGCAAAAGACAGTCTTTTTACGGATATTCCAGGATCACCGTACCACAGTTTGTATTCTTGAAACAACAGTACTGTCAAAAAAGATGCCGCATGTTACCGCGGCATCTTTTTTATTTTTTAAAATTATTTTTTCATTAACCAAGCGGCTACCGCGCCGCCAGCTACAACATATCCACCAGCATTGGCAAGCCATGCAAGAGCAAAGCTTGAATCTTGAGCGCCTTTTGCATTTGATTCAGGATTACTTCTTATATAACTCGAACCTGCGAAAGTTGCACACATACCAAGTAGTGCTTGAAACGATTTCTCACCATCAGTATTAGGGTAAGTAGAGTTAGTAAAAGCCCTTGATGCAAGCAAAAGGGCCGCACCTTCAACTGCACCGTAGCCAAATTGTTTTAAATAGTGCCAATTTGCCTCTGAACTTACAATGCCATTGTCGTTATCAAAAGTTGTATCATGCGCTCCTGCGTTTAAAGAACAAGAAACAGTTAATAAAGCGAGCATAAAATATTTACGTACTACTATCATATAAAAAACCTTTCAGGTAATTTTTTTACTATCACTTTATAACTTAATCGTCGTAAAGCACCAGCCAGTGTAGTAAATATCGATTTTTATAGCAACTTTTTACGAGCCTACTAAAAAATTATAACTTTGCTATAGTAGAAGGTAACTAAACTTTTTTATTAAAGGGCGCTATATGAGCAATCAGATAAACGATATTAATGCATTACGTCACTCAGCGGCACATCTTCTTGCGCACGCTGTTTCAGAACTGTACCCAAGCACCCTGCTTACCATCGGCCCGGCAACGCCCGAAGGCTTCTTCTATGATATGTTGCCAGAAAAGAATTTTAAAGAAGAAGACCTGCCAATAATCAGCGCACGTATGCAGGAAATTGTAGCAAAAAACTACCCTTTAGAGCATACCCAGATCCCGAAAGCTCAAGCGCGTGAGCTTTTTGCCAATAATCGATTTAAACTCGAACTTATAGATATGATCCCCGGAGACACCGTAGGCCTTGCAACCCAAGGGAATTTTTATGACCTATGTAAAGGTGGTCATATCGCCGCTACGGGATTATTGAAACATTTTAAACTGCAGTCAATTTCTGGATCATATTGGCGCGCAGACCGCGACAGCCAACCGCTTCAACGCATCTCAGGCGTGGTCTTTTTTACTCAGGAAGAACTGGATGCTTATGAAAAGCATCAATTAGAACTCCATATGTATGACCACCGCAGATTGGGTAAACAATTGGACCTCTTTTCGTTTCACGATGAAGGGGTAGGTTTTCCCTTTTTCCATCCAAAAGGTAAGCGCGTTATCAATGCACTCACGGCCTATATGCGTAAGCTGCAGCAAGAGAACGATTACCAGGAGGTCTCAACGCCTACCATGCTCAGTGATGAGCTGTGGCGTAAATCGGGCCACTACGAATTTTATCACGATAAAATGTATTTCTCAGTGATTGATGAAAAAAGCTACGCTATCAAACCGATGAACTGTCCCGGGTCTATTTTGATTTATAAAACCCGGCCGCGCTCGTATCGTGAACTGCCCTTAAAGCTTGCAGAATATGGCCATTGCCATAGGCATGAACTTTCCGGCGTGCTTCATGGATTAATGCGCGTACGTGCCTTTACTCAGGATGATGCGCATATCTATTGCGCCCCTGAACAGCTTGAGCACGAGATCTTGACCATTATTAAGATGGTATTCAAAATGCTTTCAAAATTTGATCTACATGATATTAGCTTTGCTATCTCCACACGTCCTGAAAAATATATGGGCAGCGATGAACTCTGGCAAGCAGCTACAAAAGCATTAACTGATGCACTGGTTACGTCCAACGCCCAATTTACTATTAAAGAGGGCGAAGGCGCCTTTTATGGGCCGAAAATCGAAGTAGTTATCCAAGATTCTATGGGAAGAAAATGGCAATGCGGCACGATCCAAGTTGACTTTTTCCAGCCGGAAAATTTCGATCTTTGGTACGTTACCGCTCAAGGCACCAAGCAACGCCCCGTGATTATTCATCAGGCTATTTTTGGGTCATTGGAACGCTTCTTTGCAATCATTCTTGAGCATTATAAAGGCAATCTGCCCTTCTGGTTATCTCCGGTACAGATAAAAATACTTACCGTTACCGATGCTCAAAAAACATACGCGACGGAACTTTACCACGATCTAAAAAAACATGGTGTTCGTGTCGAACTTGATACGACATCAGATCCTCTTTCTGGACAGATTAAAACTGCTCAGCAGGACCGTGTTCCATGGATGCTTATCATTGGTAAAAAAGAGGCCGAGGCACAAACTGTCACCATTCGTTACCATGACGGCAAACAAGAACCTGCCGTTTCTTTAGAATTATTACACAAAAAAATTC
>PLTG01000041.1 GCA_003165355.1 Candidatus Babelota bacterium
TTTGAGGCCGTATTGGTTGCGCACTGGACGCTACTATTTTGCCTGACTGATTAATTTTTGGCGTGGCTATAAGAGATAGTCCATGAGACCGAAAAATGGGTTGATAAATAGTATTCATGTTCGGAATTATCGGCAATGTATTAAGATAATTCACGCGCTCGGATATTGAAGGGTGAGTGGAGCCCGGCAAATTTTTGAAATATTCTCTGGCCGCTTTGATGAATTCACTTTCATTCGTATCATTAAATTCATTCAAATCTGATGCAAAATATGATGCCAGAGGTGGCCCATAACCATATTGTGCGGCAAAAAGATCCGCCCTTCTTTCTTTAAAATGGCTATACTTCATTCTAAAAAAATCTGGGCTAGAGAGCGATGAAGAATATTTTGAAGCTAGTTCGTGTTTTTTTGTATCTTGATAATACAAATGGCCAAGCTCATGAGCAATAACACTTTTTATGATATCCTCTGGGTGCTTATCATCCAGCATATTTTTATCTAAAAAAAGAATATTTTTCCCCAGAAAATTTTTTGCAAAACTTGATTTTCCATCAATGTTATAACCAATGAAAAAGAGAGGGATTGGCATATTATTTGCTTTGCAAATATTTTCGATAAACTGATAAAGTTTTTGTGATCGTTGATCAGAGGTTCTTTTTGTAATCAACATACCAAATTGTTTATGAAGATTGAGGCTTGATGAAATAACAAGCAACACCAAAAAATCACTAACCGATTGATAAGCCTTTATCGCCAAAAGGCGTTCTGTTAAATTTGGGAATGAAATTCGTTTAATATCTCGTTCCAAGTTCTCATAGTAATTCTGAAAAAGATTGATATATTTACCCCATATTTTTCTATCAAAAGGTTTATCGTACGTCGTCGAGCGATAAAGATTGATGAATTTTTCACTGGCGGTTAAAGCTTGTTTAAGCTCATCTTTAAAAGAACTCGGAGACAGCTGCTTCCATAGATTTTCTATCTGACAATGCTTAACAGATAATGAAAACCATTGTTCCTGATAAACTTTTCCAATTTTTTCCGATTGCGATTCAGCGGCATAAAAAGGGCTTGATAGTAAAAAAGATAAGAATATAAGACCATTAACTATCCGCATTTCCTCGCCTCTTTAAGAATATATCTCTCTATTATTTTAAGTGAGTGTAAAGGGCATTGTCAATAAAAATACAAATTTGAAATTATTAAGATCCCCAAAAACTTTTTATTGATCCTGAGTCGTCACTTGTGTTTTTTTGACATTATTTGCTAAATTTGCACAAACCTTATGAAAAATGCCATTGGATGGCACTTTTGAGATGTATTGATATACTCTTTATTCATGATAGTGCCGATTATTAAAAGATTTGCCTCTTTTTTACGGTACTATCATACCTCAGAATCTACGTTTTCAAAAACTCAACAGAACCTAGTGAAAGTGTTATCTTCTTCATGCTGCTAAAACTTAGAATTATTTATTCATTGATAATAAGTGTGATATCAGTGCGGGTGACTTTCAGCAGGCCGCCATGGGGAAGTTGTTGCTTTTCGTGCGATTCTGGAGAGGTTGTTCGGCTAAAAATAAGGGGTTGTAACGGCTTGAGTACCAGCACAAGCGGAGCGTGGCCCTCGAGTATCACAAAATTACCGGCTGACGTTTCAACCTCCAGATAGTGAATATCATATTCTTGCGTCTGCGTTGATGAATATATGGTTAACTTCATAACAGCTACGCAGTGTGATGTTTTTTAAGATTCTCAGCTTTGTGATACACCTCTTCAAGGGTACCAACCATATGAAACGCCGCTTCAGGCAATGTATCACATTCACCGGCGACAATCCGTTCGCATCCTGTCACGGTATCATGCAGCTTAACAAATCTACCTTGAATACCGCTTGCAAATTCCGCACTAAAAAGAGGCTGCGTCAAAAAGCGCTGTATACGGCGTGCACGCTTAACTAAAAGTTTATCTTCATCAGAAAGCTCATCAAGGCCCAAGATAGCAATAATATCTTGCAGCTCTTTATAGCGCTGCAAAATAGTCTGCACCGCGCGAGCAACTTTATAATGGCGTTCGCCGACAATAGCAGCAGACATACCCTTAGAGTTTGAATCAAGGGGATCGATTGCAGGATACAAGCCGATCTCAACCATTTTGCGTGAAAGAACGGTGTTTGCATCAAGATGCATGAAAGTCGTAGCTGGTGCCGGGTCAGTAATATCATCTGCAGGAACGTAAACGGCCTGTATAGAGGTGATCGCACCATTTATGGTGTTGGTGATCCGTTCCTGAAAAGCACCCATCTCTGAAGCCAACGTTGGTTGATATCCTACCGCGGATGGCATACGTCCTAAAAGTGCGGAGACTTCTGAACCTGCCTGCACGAACCTGAAGATATTATCGACAAACAAAAGAACGTCTTTCTGTTCTTTGTCTCTAAAATATTCGGCCATGGTAAGGCCGGTGAGCGCTACACGTAAGCGGGCTCCAGGCATCTCGCCCATCTGCCCAAAAACGAGCACCGCTTTATCAAGCACGTTAAATTTTTTCATATCGAGCCAAAGCTCATTGCCTTCGCGGGTACGTTCGCCAACTCCGGTAAAGACGGAGACCCCTTGATGCTCAAGGGCGATATTGCGGATAAGTTCGGTAACTAAAATGGTTTTGCCGACACCCGCGCCTCCAAAAAGGCCAATTTTTGAACCTTTAAGATAGGGGCACATAAGGTCGATAACTTTGATACCCGTTTCAAGAATAGTATTTTCAATTTTCTGATCTATAAAAGGGGGCGGATCTTTATGGATGACATCTGACAGTTTATTTTCTATGGGACCCTTGCCATCTATCGGTCTTCCTAAAACATCAAAGACACGGCCCAGCGTTTCAGGGCCCACGGGTACTTTGATCGGTCGACCGGTATCTTTTACGGGTAATCCGCGTGCGATACCAAAGATATTTTCAAGCGCTATGCAGCGTACAACACCATCGCCCAGTTGCTGCTCTACCTCGAGATGGGCTGTTCGCTCGGGTGAATCTTCAGTTGCTGGCCAGGTAACGCACAATTCATTATAAACGGCAGGAGTATGTGATCGAGGAAACTCAACATCAATAATAGTGCCGCTTGCACGAATAACGGTGCCCTGTACCTGTGCGCCTTGCGCGTTAGTTTTGTGTTGCATAGCAATTGCCCTTTAATCTGTTATTTCAAAAAGTATATCACGTAATTTGTTTGCATGCACAAATAATATCGTATTAAAATATATAAAAGTTATAAAACTGTTGATTTTAATACATTATATCCTGTATCCTGAAAGTAGAATATAAAGTTTATAATAAAAAAAGAGGTATTGAATGAGAATCCAAAAATTGATTTTAAGCCTGATTTCATTGGTTGCTGCGCCCCTATGCGCACAGCAAAATCTGGCACCCATGGGAGAAAATTCCCTTCTGAGAGTCGTTAATATACTTGGTAACGATAAAATGCATAGAGATGCTATGACAGCAGTTCTGCAAAGGGCACCCGACAAACAACTTATTGATATATATAAAGCAACAAATATGCTTTTATATCTGCATAAACAACAAATAAATGGCCCTGATTACCCTGCGACAGAAATTCAAAAACTACAAAAGAAACTTTTTACTTCTCCTGCAGACGGAAACTTTATTTTATTGGAAAGTCTACGCCAGGCTGAAAAGAGAATTGCTAAAAAATTGAATTGCCCCTTCGCTGACTTGCAAAATGGAACATGTACCCCGATTTTTAAGCCGCGAGCAGAAGGCTATACCAATGAAGAATTACGGACGAATTTCTTGAGATCCATAGCCCCTTCTTACCATGAAAATTGGATAGAATACTTGGAGCATTTGGCTCACATTGACACGAGTAATTTACGAAACATATCAGATTACTTAGGGAAAAATATAGATAAAGCGACTCAGCCCTTTGTAGAAGAGGCCCAAAAAAGCTTGCGCGAGATAAAAGGCATCGAAACGGCATTAAGAAACGACCTACTTTCTGGTCAAGTTTCAATTGTACCCATAGCAGGTTCGGGATATATATTCCCCAAAATATTCCTCAAAGGGAAGATCAACACGCCACAGGGTCAAAAAAACATAGACGTAAATTTAGACAACTACGCGAACACTTGGTCCGTTGATGTAAATAATAATAAATTCATCATGAGTGAATCACACGATGGCTTTTCTGTCCGTGATATTACTCCGGGTGGGATCGATATAGACAATGAAAGTACTCTGGAAGATGTAAAAATTCTGAGGAAAATCGTCACTAAATTAAGCGAAAAATTACATGACAAAGAAATAACATTCAACGACTTCGATCTCGCGTGGCTATTAACGAAAGAAGAATAAAGGATACGATGAGAGCACAAAAAACAATTCTCTGCCTGATTTTACTGCTTGCTGTGCCCCTATGCGCACAACAAGAAGCCGCTCCAAGCAAATATGGCTGGGGTGCGGATTTCAGGGATTTTTATAATTATATTTTCGGTAAAAAGACAATTGAACATATAAAACAGCCTCAAGAGCCTACGCAGCAGCAACTGATCGTTGAAGATATAGAACCGGCTGCAACGCAAACTTCTCAAATAGTTGATGCCGTGCCCATAGCAGAAAATTCGCTTCTGAGAGTCGTTAATATACTTGGTAACGATAAAATGCATAGAGATGCTATGACAGCAGTTCTGAAAAGGGCAACCGACGAACAACTTATTGATATATATAAGGCAACAAATATGCTTTCATATCTGCATAAACAACAAATGAATGGCCCTGGTTACCCTGCGACAGAAATTCAAAAACTACAGAAGAGACTATTCACTTCCCCAGCAGACGGAAATTTTATTCTATTAGAGGCTCTCTATCGAGCTGAAAAAAAAGTTGCCAAAAAATTGGGTTGCTCTCTAAATGACTTGCAAAATAAAAGATGTACTCCGATTCTTAAGCCGCGAGGAGAGGACTATACCAATGAAGAATTACGGACAAATTTCTTGAGATCGATAGCCCCTTCTTACCATGAAAATTGGATAGAATGCTTAGAGCATTTGGCTCTCATTGACACGAGTAATTTACGAGACACGGGTATTTTTCGAAACCTATCAGGTTACTTAGGGGAAGATATAGATGCAGCGACTCAGCTCTTTGTAGTAGAGTCCCAAAAACGCTTGCGCGAGATAAAAGGCATCGAAACGGCATTAAGAAACGACCTACTTTCTGGTCAAGTTTCAATTGTACCCATAGAAGGTTCGGGATATATATTCCCCAAAATATTCCTGAAAGGGACGATCAACACACCTCAGGGTCAAAAAAACATAGACATAAATTGTGACGCATACAGGCACACTTGGTCCGTTGATGTAAATAATAATAAATTCATCATGTGTGAATATCAAAATCCCTTCTCTGTCGATCTTATTACTCCGGGTAGGATCGATATATACAATAAAAGTACTCTGGAAGATGTAAAAATTCTGAGGAAAATCGTCACTCGAGTGAGTGAAAATTTAAATGAGAAACGAATAGAGTCCAACGACTCCGCTCTCCTGTGGTTATTAACGAAAAAATAAGAAAGAATCGCATGAAAATTAAAAAAACACTTTTACCGCTTTTTTTGCTGTTTGTTATGCCCCTATGCGCACAAAATGGACCAAGTGAAAATACTTGGAGTAAGTACAGTCCAGCTGCCTGGTATAGCTATCTTCTTGGCAAACCTCAAATACCCAATCCTGCAGAACCGGTAGGCTTACAATTAATTCCGCAAATTGCGCCATCTAAGCTCCTTAGAACTATCAATATACTGAGTAAACTACCTCCAGAACTCATGCATAAGATTCTTGAAAAAACAAATAATGAAGAATTAATAAACATATATAAAACAGTCAATGTACTCAAATATCAACATAAACGCGAAGAAAATGAACCTGGTTATCCCCGCCGCGGGTCTGACCAGCAGCTACAGAAACAACTATTTACCACTACGCATGGGACGGATGTTAAGGGGAATCCCGTCATCCATGACGCCCCTGGATTTCTTATTCAATATGAGGCGCAACGCGAAGGCCGTAACAGGCTGGCAAAGATATTGAATTGCACCCCGACAAGTTTGCAGGATGGCACCTGTCAACCGATAATTAAAAATCCAGAAGAGATTTATACTAAAGAA